>JBLMXP010000001.1:0-14496 GCA_050257835.1 Planctomycetaceae bacterium
GCGCGGGGCAGCATTGGTTCGCGGCGGGAGCCTCCACGCAGCAGGGCGAGCAGGCATCGGTGATCGTGATGAACCCGTTCGCCCAGGAGGCGGTGTTCGACGTCGTCCTGTTCTCCTCGCGACCGCCGCTGCGCGACCGCGAGCTGAGCGACGTCCTGCTCGGCCCGGGCGAGAGCGTCGCGATCCCGCTCGCCAAACGGCTCGTCGACGAAGCCGCGATCGGCGCCGAGGTGAACGCGAAGGTCGGCAGGGTGGCGGTCGCGACCTTGGGGGTGAGCAGGGGCGGCGGGGTCCGTTCGATCCTGGGCACCACCGCCACGTCGGTCACGCTGGACTTGCCGACCGCCGCCGGGTCGGGGCAGACGACGTTGGAGGTCACCGATCCGGAGAGCCGGGACGCGCACTTCAGCGCCACCGCCTGGGCCTCCGACGGTCCCTCGCCCGCCGGCGGGCTGATCGGGCAGGAGCATCGCGCGAGCTCCGCGGCGGCCTACCCGGTGACGACGTCGGGGGCGACCGTGGTGTCGGTCTCGGCGCAGGGAGGCACGGGTCTGTTCGCGGCGCTGCGGTCGCAAGGGCAGAGCGACGACGACGCCGCGACCGGGGGCACCGCCGCGCCGGGGCCCGCGTGGGTCGTCCCGCCGACCGTGGCCGACCAACCCGCGAACCCGGGCCTGGTCGTCGCCAACCCGGGGGCGACGCCGGTGCAGGTCACCCTGCGTCTGCTGCCGCCCGGCAGCGACACCGTCGAGCGCCCGACCGCCTCGATCACGGTGCCGCCCTCCAGCACCGTGGCGGCGCCGGCCGCCTTCCTCGACCAGTCGCCCTCAGCGTCGGTCCTGGTGACGGCCGACGGCGACGTCGTGGCGGGAGGGGCGTCGACCTCCGGGGGGGTGCTCGGCCTCTCGCTGTACGGGCTCGCGCTCGGCGTCGAGGTGCCCGCGGGGGTGTCGCCGACGCCGTGATGTGCTACGAAGGAACCGGAAGGAACCGGTGAGTCACCGTCTGGAGGGGCCCGAGTGAGCCGAGGTCGGCACGTCCAACGTCGCGGCTGGCGACGCGTGGCCGTCGTGGCGGCGGTCGTGCTCGGCGTCCTCGCGCTCGGCGCCGTCGCGGGCGCGTTCGCCGCGACGCGGTACGAGCGGGCGCACGAGGACACGATCTTGCCGGGCGTGCGGATCGGCGGCGTGGACGTCGGCGGCATGACCCGCGCGCAGGCCAAGGCGGCGGTGCGGGCTGCGATCGCCGCCCCGCTCGGGACCGACTTCACGATCTCGGTCGACGACCGCCGCTGGGTCACCAGTCCCGCTGAGCTCGGGCGCCGGGCCGACGTCGCGGGTGTGGTCGCCGACGCCATGCGAGCCGGCGCCGACCTCGACACGTTGCACCGCGCCTGGCATCGCCTGCGCGACGAGCCGCTCGACGTCGACGTCGCGCTCGCGTACACCACGAAGGGCCCGGCCGTCGACACGCTCGTGCGGCGGATCGCGGCCGCCGTATACACCGAGCCGTCTGACGCCGCGATCGGGATCAACGCCTCGCAGACCGACGTCGTGTTCCACCACGCGGCGCGCGGCGCGAAGCTCAACAAGGCCACGGCGTCCGCGGCGATCGTCGCCGCGGTGGACGAGGGGCGATCGCAGGTGCGGCTGCGGACCGCGATCGTGCGCCCCGACGTCACCGAGGCCACCATGGGCCGCACGATCGTGGTGCGCGTGGACCAGAACCGCCTGTACCTCTACGACGGGTTCTCCGTCGAGCGCGCCTACGACGTGGCGACGGCGATGCCGGGCTTCACGACGCCCGACGGCGTGTGGCGGATCTGGGACAAGCAGATCGACCCGACCTGGTACAACCCGGCGCTGGACTCCTGGGGCGCCGACCTGCCGGCGATCGTGCCGGGCGGGCCCGGCAACCCCATGGGGCCGCGCGGGATCTACATCACCGCCCCGGGGCTGATCCTGATCCACGGCAACGCCGACGACGCGTCGATCGGGCGGTACGCCTCCCACGGCTGCATCCGCATGCACAACGACGAGGTGATCGAGCTGTACCCGCTGATCGACGTGGGGGACCACGTGGTCATCGTGGGAACGCGGCCGGCCGGCGCCACGTACTGGTCCACGCCGACCGCCGACTGACCCCGCCGAGCGACCGGGCCGGCGCCCGCCCGCGGCCTCGACCTGCGTGCTTGGAAATCACATCCGTGTGATCTAGGCTGCCCGCCATGCGAGCGTGCGCGAAGATGCGGTGCGGCCGGGAGCCGCTGGTGACGATCTCCCTTTCCTACGCGGCCCGTGAGGTCGTCGTGGTCGATCTGCTCCCCGATCGGGACCCGAACCTCCTGGACCTCTGCCGCGAGCACGTCGACCGCATGACCCCGCCCGTGGGCTGGCGCGTGATCGACCGTCGGAGCACCCCCGCGATCCTCGCCTGAGGGACCTCCGCCCTGGGCCGTCCGGCCGACCCGGCCGTCCCCCCGTCGGTACCGCCGCGTCGATCGCAGGGGGTCGTTGCGGCCTGCCGCGGCAGAGGCGAGGAATGACGGCGCGGTGCTATGGCGCGCGCACGCCGCACGGCCGAGACTTCGCCTATGCCTGAGAAGACCGACGGAACCTGTCCCAGCTGCGGGCAGGGCGACCTGATCACGATCGGGATGTCCGTGAGCGAGCAGGACCTGATGTTCACCACCTGCCATCTGTGCGAGGCGAAGTGGTGGTACCGGGGTGGCGAGCTCGTGCCCCTGTCGTCCGTGATCGACCTGGTCGTCAAGAAGTAGCGCCGGCGTCACGGAGCCGGGGCGTCGCGCACGCTCCGGTAGGATGCCGAGCGTGCCAGCAGACCTCGATCGGATCTTCAAGGCCTACGACGTCCGAGGGGTGGTCCCCGACGACCTGGACGCCGACCTCGCACGCCGGATCGGCGCCGCGTTCGCCGAGTGGGCGGGGCTGCCCGCGATCGCGCTCGGCCGTGACTGCCGCCTGTCCTCGCCCGAGCTCGCGGCCGCGATCAGCGAGGGTGCGACGTCCCGTGGCGTCGACGTGATCGACCTGGGCCTCGCGTCCACCGACCTCCTCTACTTCGCCTCCGGCCGGCTCGACGTGCCGGGCGTGATGCTCACCGCGAGCCACAACCCCAAGCAGTACAACGGGATCAAGTTCTGCATGCCGGGTGCCCGACCGGTCGGCGAGGAGACCGGCCTGCGGGAGATCCGGGCGCTCGTGGAGGCGGGGGACCGGCCCGCCGTGCCCGCGCCAGGGAAGGTCGAGGGGCGCGACCTGCTGGACGCCTACGCCGAGCACGTGCTCACGTTCGTGGACGCCTCGACGATGCGCCCGCTCACGATCGTGGCCGATACGGCGAACGGGATGGGCGGGCTGGTGGTGCCCGCCGTCCTCGAGCGCCTGCCGGTCACGCTGCACCTCCTCTACGGGGACCTCGACGGCACCTTCCCGAACCATCCCGCGGACCCGCTCGACCCCGCGAACCAGGTCGACCTGAAGGCCGCGGTGCTCGAGCACCGCGCCGACGTCGGGCTGGCCTTCGACGGCGACGCCGACCGCGTCTTCCTGATCGACGAGCGCGCCGAGGGGGTGAGCGGGTCGCTCACGACCGCGCTCGTGGCGGTCCCGATGCTCCGGCGCGAACCGGGCGCGAAGGTGGTGCACAACTTGATCTGCTCGAAGATCGTCCCCGAGACGATCCTCGCGCACGGCGGCGAACCCGTGCGCACGCGGGTCGGCCATTCGTTCATCAAGCAGGTGATGGCCGAGACCGGCGCGATCTTCGGTGGCGAGCACTCGGGCCACTACTACTTCCGCGACAACTATCGGGCGGACTCCGGGCTGATCGCGGCGGTCGTCGCGCTCGGCGAGCTCTCCTCCTCCGGCTCGGCGCTCTCGGCGTTGCTGGCGCCGTTCCGCAAGTACTTCGACTCGGGCGAGATCAACTCGAAGGTCGCGGACCAGCACGCGAAGCTCGAGGAGCTGGCGGCGAGGCTCTCCGACGCGAAGCAGGATCGACTGGACGGTCTCACGATCGAGTACGAGGACTGGTGGTGCAACGTCCGCCCCTCGAACACAGAGCCGCTGCTGCGGTTGAACGTGGAGGCCAACACGGCGGCCATGCTGCAGGAGAAGACGGACATGATGCTCGGGTTGATCCGAGGAGGAGATCGATGAGCCTCGACCCGCAACTGAAGCAGATCCTCGTGTGCCCCAACGATCGGGGCGACCTCGACGAGCTCGAGGCCGAGGAGGTCCTCGTCTGCCGGTCGTGCGGCTACCGGTATCCGATCCGCGACGGCATCCCGGTGATGCTGATCGACGAGGCGGACAAACCCGGAGGCGCGAAGCGGTGATCGCGCTCGACGATCCCGCGGCGCTCGCAGCCGCGGACGCCTCGGGCATGCTGGGCACGGTGGCCGCGTTCCCCTCGCACGTCCGCGAGGCCTACGCGGTGGGGCGGGCGGCGGAGCACCTGCCAGCGCTCGCGGACGTGACGTCGATGGTGACCTGCGGGATGGGCGGCTCGGCCGTCGCGGGCGACGTGTTGAAGCAGGCCTTCCGCGCGGAGCTCGACCTCCCGGTCGACGTGGTCCGCGGTCCGCTCCTGCCCGCCTTCGCGGGAGCGCGCACGCTCGTGGTGGTCTCGTCGTACTCCGGGAACACGTCCGAGACGCTCTCGGCCTTCCACCAGGCCCTCGAACGCGACTGCAGGATCGTGGCCGTCACGGGCGGCGGGGCCCTCGGCGCCGCGTGCGCGGAGCGCGGGATCGCGGTCGTGCCGCTGCCGGCGGGGTTCCAGCCGCGGGCCGCCCTCGGGTGGCTCACCTTCGCGATGCTCGGCGCGCTCGAGGCCGCCGGGCTGATCGCGAGCGTCGAGGCGCAGGTCGAGGAGGTCGACTCGACGCTGTCCGCGATCGCGGCCGAGCTCGGACCCGGCGTGCCGACCGCTCAGAACGAGGCCAAGGCGATCGCGGAGTGGCTCGGGGAGCGTGTCCCGGTCGTGTGGGGTGCCGACGGTATCGCGGCGCTCGCGGCGATGCGCTGGAAGACCCAGCTGAACGAGAACGGGAAGGTCCCGGCCTTCCATGCGGCGATGTCGGAGCTCGACCACAACGAGGTGGTGGGCTGGGTCGCGCCCTACGGGGAGCGGTTCGCGGTGGTCGCGCTCCGTCACGAGGGCGAGCCCGAGGAGACGGCCGCCCGGTTCCCGCTGTCGGCGGAGATCGCCGCCGCGGCCGGCGTGGCCGTGCGCGAGGTCTGGGCCCGCGGGATCTCCCCGCTGGCCCAGCTGCTGTCCCTCGTGATCGTGGGGGACTTCGCGAGCTGCTACGTGGGCCTCCGCCGCGGGATCGACCCGACGCCGGTCGTGGCGATCGACCGGCTGAAGGCCGCGCTCGCGGGCCGATGACCGCCGGGGTCCCCGGACCGGGCGACGACCTGCCCCAGCGTGGCGCGGCGGTCGTCCGCGCCGTCACGGACCTCGTTCCCCGGGCCTCCGTCGTGCTCGGATCCGGTCTGGGCCCGGCCCTGGGCGACGCGCTCGAGGAGGTCGCGTCCTTCGCCTACGCCGACCTGCCCGGGTTCCCGCCCGCCGCCGTTCCCGGGCACGCCGGGCGGTTGCTCGTGGGCACGCTCGCGGGGGTGCCGGTCGCGGCTTTCAGCGGACGGGTCCACTACTACGAAGGCCACGGCATGGACGTGCCGGCGCTGCTCCCGCGCCTCGCCCACGCGCTGGGGGCTCCGACCATGGTCCTCACGGCCGCGGTCGGCGGGCTCGAGCCGGGCCTCGAGGCGGGCACGGTCGTGATCGTGCGCGATCACGTGAACATGATGGGCGCGGCGCCCCTGCGCGGTTGGCGGTTCCCCGACGGCATGCCCGCCTTCGTCAGCGCGCGGGCCGTCTACGACGCCTCGCTCGGCGAACTCGCCATGGCGCGCGCGGAGGCGCTCGGCGTGCGCGCCACGCCCGGCGTGTACGCGGCGATGAGCGGGCCCGCCTTCGAGACCCCGACCGAGGTGGCCATGCTTCGGGGCCTCGGCGCGAGCGTGGTCGGGATGTCCATGGTGCCCGAGTCGCTTCCCGCACACGCGCTCGGCATGCGCGTGCTCGGGCTGTGTAGCCTCACGAACGCCTTCGGCGAAGACGTGACCCACGAGGAGGTGCTCCGCGTCTCGAGCGAGACCGCGGTCGCCGTCGGGAGGCTCCTCGTGGACCTGTTCCCGCGCCTCCCGGCGGAAGGAGTCTGACATGGCAGACATCAAGGACGCGTCGCTCGCGACCCCGGGCCGCGAGCGGATCGAGTGGGCGGCCGGCGAGATGCCCGTGCTCGCCCAGATCCGGGAACGGTTCGAGAAGGAGCGGCCGCTGCAGGGGGTCCGGATCGCCGCATGCCTGCACGTGACGACGGAGACCGCGAACCTGATGGAGACCCTCGCGGCCGGTGGCGCCGAGGTGTTGCTGGCGGCCTCGAACCCGCTGTCCACCCAGGACGACGTCGCGGCGGCGCTCACCGAGCAGAGCGGCGTGCAGACCTACGCGATCAAGGGCGAGGACAACGAGACCTACTACGAGCACATCAGCGCGGTGCTCGACGCGCATCCGCAGATCACGATGGACGACGGCGCCGACCTCGTGAACGTCTTGCACACCCAGCGCGCCGACCAGCTCGCGGAGATCCTCGGCGGCACCGAGGAGACCACCACCGGGGTGATCCGCCTGCGCGCGATGGCGGCCGACGGCGCGCTCGCGTACCCGATCGTGAGCGTGAACGACGCCGACACGAAGCACCTGTTCGACAACCGCTTCGGGACCGGGCAGTCGACGATGGACGCGGTCATGCGGGCGACGAACCGGCTGATCGCCGGTCGCACGGTGGTCGTGTGTGGCTACGGGATGTGCGGACGCGGCGTCGCGTCGCGCGCGCGAGGGCTTGGCGCGCACGTGATCGTCACCGAGGTCGACCCGACCGCGGCCCTGGAGGCGATGATGGAGGGCTACCGGGTGATGCCGCTGCGCGAGGCGGCGCGGATCGGCTCCCTGTTCATCACCGTGACCGGCGACACCACCGTGATCGGGCGCGAGCACATCGAGCTGATGCGCGACGGCACGATCCTCGCCAACTCGGGTCACTTCGACGTCGAGATCGACAAGGCGGCGCTCGCCGACCTCGCGACCGGGGGCGTGCGCCGGATCCGCGAGTTCGTCGACGAGTACACGCTGGCCGACGGGCGGAAGATCCACCTGCTCGGCGAGGGCCGGCTCGTGAACCTCGCGGCCGCCGAGGGCCACCCCGCCGCGGTGATGGACATGTCGTTCGCGAACCAGGCCCTGTCGGTTGAGTGGATGGTGCAGCATCACGCGTCGCTCGACAAGCGCGTCTACCCGGTGCCCGTCGAGATCGACAAGGAGGTCGCGCGCCTCAAGCTCCGGGCGATGGGCGTCGAGATCGACGAGCTGACGCCCGAGCAGGACGCCTACCTGCACTCGTGGCAGCAAGGGACCTGAGCGCGTTCCGCCGCGCGGGCGAGACCCTCGCGCGGCTCGGGCTCGTGCGCGCGAGCGAGGGCAACCTGTCCACGTTCGACGGACGGACGCTCGCGATCACCCGCACGGGGTGCCGTCTCGGCGAGCTGCGCGCGGGCGACGTCCTCACCGGCACGCTCGACGAGCCCCCGGCGGATGCCTCCTCGGATCTCGCGATCCACGTGGCGGCGTACCGGGAGCGAGGCGCGGGTGCGTTCGCGCACGCGCACCCGCAGGGCACGGTGCCCGAAGGATGGATCCCGGGCGAGCCGCACGGGACGTACGCGTTCGCTGACACGCTCGAGGAGGCCGTCGCCGCGCTGGCGCGCGACGCCGGGGTCGGGTGATGCGCGAGATCGTCCCGGTCGCGTGGCGCGGCGACGCCGTCGTGATCGTGGACCAGCGCGCGCTCCCGCACCGTGAGGAGACGCTCGCGTGCCGGAGCGTCGAGGACCTCTGCGAGGCGATCCGGACGCTGGCCGTGCGCGGCGCTCCGATCATCGGGGTAGCGGCGGCCTACGGGGTCGCGCTCGCGGCGACGACCTCCTCGGCACGCGACGTGGACGCGTTGCGCGCCGATCTCGAGGCGGCGGGTCGGGCGCTGGTCGCCACCCGCCCGACCGCCGTGAACCTCGGATGGGCGGTGAGGCGGGTCCTGCGTGCCGCGGACCGGGCGGCCGCGGTCCCCGGCGCCTCGAGGGAGGGGATCGGCGACGCGGTCCTGGCCGAGGCGCGGGCGATCGAGGAGGAGGACCGCGCGGCGTGCGACGCGATCGGCCGCCACGGGCTGGCGCTCGTGCCCCCGGGCGCGCGGATCCTCACGCACTGCAACACCGGGATGCTCTGCACCGCCGGGATCGGCACCGCGCTCGGCGTCGTGATCGCCGCGCATCGCGAGGGCCGGAGCGTTCACGTCTGGGTCGACGAGACCCGGCCGCTGTGGCAGGGGGCGCGGCTCACCGCGTGGGAGCTGGGCCGGCTCCAGATCCCACGGACCCTGCTCGCCGACGGCGCCGCCGCGTCGCTGATGGCCGCCGGGAAGGTCGATCTCGTGATCACCGGCGCCGACCGGATCGCCGCCGACGGGTCGGCCGCGAACAAGATCGGCACCTACGGCCTGGCCGTGCTCGCGCGCCACCACGGCATCCCGTTCGTGATCGCGGCGCCGACCTCGACCGTGGACCTCGCGACGCCCACGGGCGCGGACATCCGGATCGAGGATCGCGACCCCGCCGAGGTGACCACCCCCTACGGCCTGCCGGTCGCCGAACCCGACACGCCGACCGCGAACCCCGCCTTCGACGTGACCCCGCCGGGACTGATCTCGGCGCTCGTGACCGAGCGGGGCGTGGTGCGCGAGCCCGACGCGGCGCGCCTGCGCGCCCACCTCGGCGAGGCGTGACGCGCTGACGTAGGCTCTCGGCCGATGGAGGGGTCGACGGACAGGGTCTCGATCCGCGCCGCGTACGAGCGCTTCCCGGCCGGCGTGAAGGGAGCGCTCGTGCTCCGGGGCGCCGACGGGCTGCCCCATCAGGTGCGGTTGGTGGCTGCCCGGCTGACCGAGTGCTCGGGCCTGGGCGACCCGGAGCCGGTGGGGATCGAACGCGCCATCGTCGAGGCCGCGCCGACGATGGACACCTTCGTCCCGTTCGAGGTCTCGACGCTCGAGCTCGCCGCAGGCTGGTACCGGCTCGAGTGCGACGTGGTGGTCGACGGCGACGCGATGGTGGTCCGTCCGGGCGAGCCCTTCTCGGTGGCGTGGCCGCGCGGCACGGTGCGCCGCGGGACCGTGGCGGTCGGCCGCGCGGCCGGGGACGTCCGTATCGACGTCCTCGAGTGCGCCGGCGACAGCGTCCGGATCTCCTACGAGGCCGAGACGCAGCCGCACCTGCGTCTGAGCGTCGACGGCGCTCCTCATCCCGTGCTCCGCGTCGAGCACGACGACCACGGCGGGCGCGGGCGGGTCCTCGCCTACCCGGTGCTCCGGATCCAGGAGCGCCTCGCGATCGAGGTCAAGGGGGCCCCCTCGGTGGAGGTCGCGCTCCCGTAGCGGTGTCGGCGGCGGCCGGTACGGTTCTCGGATGCGCGTCGCGGCCCTGGACCTGCTGTTCCCGCCGCGCTGCGCCGGGTGCGGCGCCGGGCCATGGCCGTTCTGTCCCTCGTGCCTGCTGCGGCTGGAGCCGCTCGCGCCGCCCTGGTGCGCGCGGTGCGGCAGCCCGTCGACGATCGACGTGCCGCGGTGCCGCGACTGTCCGCCGCCCGCCGTGACCTCTGCTCGGGCGCCGTTCCGTTACGAAGGGCCCGCCCGCGAGGCCGTGCACCGGCTCAAGTTCGCGGGATGGCGCGACGTCGGCGCCGCCCTGGCCCGCGCGATCGCCGCGTGCGAGGGCCTGGCCGAGGCCGACGTGGTGATGTGGGTGCCGCTGGCGCGCCGCCGACTGGCCGAGCGCGGGTACGACCAGGCGCGGGCCCTCGCGGTCTCGCTCGGTCGCGAGCTGGAGCTGCCGGTCGTGCGCGGGCTCCGCAGGGTCGTGGCCATGGGGCCCCAGTCGAAGCGACGCGGCGCCGACCGCCGCACGGCGATGCGGGGCGCGTTCGCCCCCGTCGGGGTTGCCCCCCAACGCGTCCTGCTGGTCGACGACGTCCTGACCACCGGCGGCACCGCGGCGGCGTGCGCCGAGGCCTTGCGCGAAGCCGGCGCCCGCGAGGTGCACCTGGTGACGGCGGCGCGAGCCGTGCATCGTCCCGCGAGGCCGTTGCTGGGGCCGGTGGGGGCTGCCTATGCTCGTGGTGGGCCCCGTCCGGGTCTGTGGTTGCCCGGGGAACCTCCCCGGTAGTCGATGCCAGTCGCGGGCGAAGCGACCCACGTAAGGCCACCGTTGGTGGCTGAGCATGGCGCGGTTTAGATGTAAGTCCTGCCGCGGCGCCGGGCACGGCGTGGCGAGAGGGCGGGAGTCCGGTCGCCACGGACGTCCAGGCGACCGGGCGAGCGCTCCGGCAGGCGGGTGTGGGGGCAAAGACCAGGTCAGCCGGCGGGGCCCACTCGAACCGGAACAGGAGCCCGATCGATGGAGATGACGTTCACCGGCCGCGGGGTCGCGGTCACGGAGGAGATCCGCGAGGTCGCCCAGCACAAGCTGTCCTCGCTCGAGCGGATCGAGCCGCGCACCGTCGCGTTGGACTTGGAGGTGATCAGCGAGCACCATCCCAAGCCCGATGGCGCCAAGCGCGTCGAGGCGGCCCTTCGGATCCCCCGCAAGACGTTCTTCGCCGAGGCCGAGGCCGAAGACGTGCCGACCGCGATCGACCGGGTCCGCGAGAAGCTGGAGCGCCAGCTCCGCGACCATCACGGCAGGAAGCGGGTGTCCAAGAAGCGCACTGGGCTAGAATCCGCCGCGAGCGAGGTCCCGGCCGAGGAGTAGCCGGCCACCCTGGAGAGGAGCCGCACGTGACGAGGGACGCCGGCGAGCAGGCCACCGAGAAGCTCCGCGTCATGGTCGTGGACGATCATGCCCTGTTCCGCCGGGGCCTGGAGATGGTCCTGGGCAACGAGCCCGACCTCGAGATGGTGGGCGAGGCCTCCGACGGCGCGGAGGCGGTCGAGAAGGCTCAGGAGGTCATGCCCGACGTGGTCCTGATGGACGTGCGGATGCCCAAGCGCTCCGGGATCGAGGCCACGGCCCAGATCAAGGACCTGCTGCCGCACGTCAAGATCCTGATGCTCACGATCAGCGACGACGAGGCCGACCTCTACGACGCGATCAAGGCCGGGGCGAGCGGCTACCTGCTGAAGGAGATCCCGATCGAGGAGGTCGCCGACGCGATCC
Source organism: Planctomycetaceae bacterium (assembly GCA_050257835.1). GTDB lineage: Bacteria > Actinomycetota > UBA4738 > UBA4738 > HRBIN12 > AC-51. The sequence continues at coordinate 11,358 of JBLMXP010000001.1, forward strand.
GGAGCGTGTGGGCGGGCCAATCGCGGATCTCCCCGAGCATGGCCTCGAAGCTCCTGACCGAGTTCGCGGCGATCTCCAAGGCGAGCGACGAGCGGCCGCAGATGCCCACCCCGCGTCTGACGGAGCGGGAGATGGAGGTGCTGCGTCTCGTCGCTCAGGGCCTGAACAATCGCGACATCGCCAAGCAGCTGTTCATCTCGGAGAACACCGTCAAGAACCACATCCGCAACATCTTGGAGAAGCTCCACCTGCACTCGCGGATGGAGGCGGTCGTCTACGCCGTCCGCGAGAAGATGATCGAGATCACCTAAGGCCGCGGTCTCGCGGCGAGGTTCGCTGCGAGACAACTATCCTCGGGGTCGCCGGGTCCCGTAGGATCGGCGCCTTGGCTGAGGGGCCCCCCGCTCTCGTCCTCGGCGCCGGCTTGACCGCGGTCGGCGTCCTTCGCGCGCTCGGCGCCCACGCGATCACTGCCTTCCTGGTGGCTCCCGTGCGCGACGTCGCGCATCGTTCGCGCTTCGCTCGGCGCGTGCCGGGCCCCTCGCTCGTCGACACGGCGCCGGCCGCCCTGCCCGGCGCGCTGGCGGCGGCCGGGATCGACCGCGCCGTGCTGATCCCGTGCAGCGACCGCTGGGTGAGGACCGTGGCCGAGGTGAGCGCGATCGCGGACGGACGGTACCCGGCGCCCGTCGCGCCGATGGCCTCGCTGGCCCAGCTGCTGGACAAGGCGAGCCTGGCGCGCACCGCCGCCCGGGCCGGCGTGCCGCACCCCCGGACGGTGCTCGTCCGCTCGCCGGCGGACCTCGACGACGTCGACGACGAGACCCTCGAACGGTCCTTCCTCAAGCCCGTGGACTCGGAGGCCTTCAACCGGCGGTTCGGCACCAAAGGCTTCGCGATCCGGGACCGCGACACGGCGCGCGCGCAGGTCGCCGAGGCCGCCCGGGAGTGTCACACCCTCGTCCTGCAGGAGATCGTGCCGGGTGGGCCGGCCGACCACGTCTTCCTCGACGGCTACGTCGACCGCCACGGGCGCTTCGCGGGCCTGTACGCGCGGCGCCGCTTACGGATGCATCCGCCGCGGTTCGGCAACAGCACCGCGTCGGTGACGATCGCGCTGGAGGAGGTCGAACCCGCCGTCGCGTCGTTCGAGCGCCTGGTCGCTGCGACCTGCTACCGGGGACCGTTCGACGCGGAGTTCGCACGCGACGAGCGCGACGGCACGTACAAGCTGATCGAGGTCAACGTCCGCGCCTGGTGGCAGGTGGGGCTGGCGCGCGAGTGCGGGGTCGACGTCGTCCGCATGGCCTACGAGGACGCGCTGGAGCGCCCGGTTGCGGCCGTCGGCTCGTACCGGGTGGGCGCCCGGTGGGTGAACCCGATCCAGGATCTGCGCGCGGTGCGGGCCTCGCGCGAGGCCGGGGAGCGCGCCGATACCAGGGGGTGGTGGTCGGCCCACCACGCCGTGTTCGCGTGGGACGACCCGTTCCCGGGCGCCGCGGAACTGGTGCGGGTGCTGCGCCGCGCGAAGGATCGCTGAGCCACCCGGCGCCACGTCTCGACGGTCACTCGCTAGGCTGGCGAGCGATGCCGCGATCGCGCACCGTCGCCCGGTTGCTCGTCGCGTGCCTGGAGCGCGAGGGCGTCGAGTTCGTGTTCGGGCTGCCGGGGGAGGAGAACCTCCACGTGATCGACGCGCTCGCCGACTCGTCGATCCGGTTCGTGACGACGCGCGACGAACGCGGGGCCGCGTTCATGGCCGACACCTACGGCGCGCTCACCGGCAAGGCCGGCGTGTGCCTGGCGACGCTCGGTCCCGGCGCGCTCAACCTGATGCTGGGGATCGCGAACGCCCAGCTCGACTCGCACCCGCTGGTCGCGCTGATGGCGCAGGCCGGCCTCGACCGCCTCTACAAGGAGTCGCACCAGGTGGTCGACCTCGTCTCGGTCTACCGGCCGATCACGAAGTGGGGCGACATGGTGACGCTTCGCGACGCGATGCCCGAGATGGTCCGCAAGGCCTTCAAGCAGGCGCAGACCGAGCGTCCGGGTGCGACGTTCATCGTCCTGCCCGAGGACGTGGCCGAGCGCGAGACCGACGCGAAGCCCCTGCGCGTGAACGTCCCGCGCGACCCGGCGCCCGCTCCCGAGCAGGTGGACCGGGCCGCGCGAGCGCTGGCGCGGGCCGAGCGGCCGGTCGTGCTCGCGGGCGCGGGCGTGGCGCGCGACGGCGCGGTGGACGCGCTCGTGCGGTTCAGCGAGCGCCTCGCGATCCCGGTCGCCACCACGTTCCAGGGCAAGGGGGCGTTCCCCGACGACCATCCCAACGCCCTGGGCACGATCGGGTTCATGGTCAAGGACTACGCGAACTTCGGGTTCGACCGCGCGGACCTCGTGGTGGCGGTCGGCTACGACCTCGTGGAGTACGCGCCCGCACGCTGGAACCCGGCGGGGGACAAGACGATCGTCCACGTCCACCGCACCGTGGCCGAGGTCGACGCGAACTACACGCTCGAGGTGGGCCTCCAGGGGTCGATCGGCGAGGCCCTCGACGCGATCGCGGCGGTGTCGGACCCGCGGCCGGGCGCCGAGGAGCGGGCCCCGGTCCGCCGGCTCGTGCAGGAGGAGCTCGATCGCGGCGCCGCGAACGACGCGTTCCCGCTCGCGCCGGCGCGGATCGTCGCAGACGTGCGCGCCACGATGGGACGTGGCGACGTCGTGCTCTGCGACACGGGCGCCGCCAAGATGTGGATGGCGCGCCTGTACCCGACGTACGAGCCGAACACGTGCCTGCTCTCCAACGGTCTGGCGACGATGGCGTTCGCCCTGCCGGGCGCGATCGCCGCGAAGCTCGTCGATCCCTCGCGCAGGGTCCTGGCCGTCGTCGGCGTCGGCGCGTTCCTGCTGAGCGCGGCCGAGCTCGAGACGGCCGTGCGCGAACGGGCTCCGATCGTGGTGCTCGTGTGGGTCGACGGAGGCTACGGGCTGATCGGATGGAAGCAGGACATCCATTTCGGGCGCCGTTCGGCCGTGTCGTTCGCGAACCCGGATCTCGTGCGGTTCGCGGAGAGCTTCGGCGCCAAGGGGTACGCGATCGAGCGCGCCGACCAGCTGCTGCCCACGCTCCGGACGGCCCTGG
>JBLMXP010000002.1:0-28656 GCA_050257835.1 Planctomycetaceae bacterium
GCGCCCGGCCCCCCCGCCCAGGATCACGAGCTCGGGGTCGAGCACCGGGGCGATCGCCGAGATCGCGAGCGCGACCCGCTCGGCGACCGCCGAGACCGCACGGCGCCCGCCGGCGTCCCCGCGCGCGGCCGCCGCGAACAGCCGGTCCACCGTGAGCGGGCCAGACAGCCCCTCGCGACGGCCGGCCTCGACGACCGCGGCGGCGCCGAGCGCGCTCTCCAGCGTGCCGCGCCGACGCGACCGTGAGGCGTGGGGGTCCTCCACGAGCGGAAGGTAGCCGACCTCCCCGGCCGCTCCGTGCGCGCCGCGGTAGAGCGAGCCGTTCACCACGATCCCCATCCCGACGCCGGTCCCGACGTGCAGGTACACGAAGTCCTCGACGCCGCGTCCGAGCCCCTTCCAGCGCTCGCCCAGCGCCGCCAGGTTCACGTCGTTCTCGAACGCGAGCTTGGTGCCGAGCTCCTCCTGCAGCGCCTCTACGAGCCCCTGGCGCCCCCATCCCGGCAGGTTGTGGGCGAGCGCGACCTGGTTGCGGCTCTCCTGGAACACGCCGGGGCTCCCGACGACCGCGTACGTGACGTCGCGCCAGCGGATCCCCGCCTGGGCGGCGAGCGCGTGAGCGGTCGTGCCAACCTGGGCGATCAAGGCGGCCGCGCTGCGGGCCTGCGCGCGCTCGTCGGTCCTGGCGACGATCTCTCCGGTTAGGTCCGCGATCGCGGCGCGGACCCAGTCGCGACCGATATCGAGCCCGACGACCCAGCCGGCGTGCGGGTTCAGCTCGTACAGCAGCGCCGTGGGCCCCTTCCCGCCGGAGGACCGGCCGGCCTCGCGGACCAGCCGGGCCCGTTCCAGCGACGAGAGCGCCTGGGACACGGTGGGCTTCGACAGGCCGGAGTCGCGCGCGATCTGCGCTCGCGACACCGGGCCCAAACGGCGGATCCGTTCCAGCACGGTGCGCTCGTTGATCGCCCGCAACAGGCTCGGCGTCCCCGCCGCGAAGGTCTGCTCTGCGCCCGTCGACCGTCCCCCTCGAGGCACCTGCCGTATAGGAAACTTTCCTAACTGAAAGTTGGCTCGGATGCTACGCTTCGCCGATACGGGGGGTCAAGACAGCCGATCCCCTGCCTGCGCGCCCGGAAGGAGCCGGCCATGGCACAGCTCGCGATCAACGGCGGGACCGCGGTCCGCACCGTCCCGTACCCCTCCTGGCCGCAGACGGACGACGACGAGTACGTCGCCGCGGTCGAGCAGGTCGTGCGCGGCGGCGAGTGGGGAGGGTTCCCCGAGCCCGGCGTCAACGCGGCCGCGTTCGAGGAGGCCTTCGCCGCCTACCAGGGCGCCCGCCACGGCGTGCTGATGATGAACGGCACCGTCACGATGGAGGTCGCGTGCAAGGCGCTCGACATCGGTTGGGGCGACGAGGTCATCATCCCGGCGCTGACCTTCGCCGCGACCGCCTACGCGCCGATGGCCGCCGGCGCGCTCCCCGTGATCGTCGACGTCGAGGCGCGGAACTGGTGCATCGACCCCGACCAGGTCGAGGCCGCGATCACCGACCGCACGCGCGCGATCATCCCGGTCCACCTGGGCCACCAGATGGCCGACATGGACCGGATCATGGACATCGCGAACCGCCACGGGCTCGCGGTGATCGAGGACTGCGCCCACGCCCACGGCCAGCAGTGGCGCGGTCAGGGGGCCGGCTGCATCGGCGCGTTCGGCTCCTTCAGCCATCAGTCCTCGAAGATCCTCACCTCCGGCGAGGGCGGCTCCCTGCTCACGAACGACGAGGACCTCGCACGCCGCGCGCACTCGATCATCGACTGCGGCCGCGCCAAGGACCCCGACGAGAAGCAGTACACGTTCGGCGCCAACTACCGGCTCGGCGAGCTCCACGCGGCGCTGTTGGTGGTCGCGATGCGGCGGTTCCCGGCGCAGCAGGCCGAGCGCGAGCGGAGCGGCAAGCGGTTCGAGGAGCTCGTCGCGGACATCCCGGGGGTGACGGTGATGCCCGCCGACGAGCGGATCACCCGCTGGAGCTTCTACAACTACCTCCTCAAGATCGACCCGGAGGCCTTCGCCGGACGGACGAACGCCGTCGTCGGGTACGCGATGGAGGCCGAAGGGATCCCTGCCGAGGTCCAGTACCCGTCGATGAACCGCTACGAGCTGTTCCAGCCGTCGCTCTCGCGGCTGCCGGTCGCCGTGGAGCACGCCGACCGACTCGACCCCTCGACGATGTCGTTCCCGGTCGCCGAGGCGGCCGGCCAACGCGAGTCCCTCTACTTCATGGAGAACGTCTTCCGCGACGGCGAGCGTGGCGTCCACGACGCGGCCGACGCGCTCCGGAAGATCCAAGCAAACGCGGACGAGCTCCCGGAGATGCCCGCGTAGCGAGCCTGCGTCAGCCTTCGGGCCAGAAGCGCGGCAGGTACCGGCGGTTGACCTCGAGCAGCGCGTCGAGCAGGGGCTTCGCGGTGTCGAGGTCGGGCACGAGCGGGTTCGCCATCAGCGCGAGCAGGGCGTCCTCGCGCGAGCCCGACAGGGCGGCGGCGATCGTCAGCCGCTCGTACGCCTTCGCGTGGGCCACCAGGCCGTGCATCTCGGGGGGCAGGGGGTCGACCGGCAGGGGGTGCGGCCCGTCGCGATCGACGGTGCACGAGACCTCCACCACGTCGTCGTCGGCGAGGTTCGCGATCGCGCCCTGGTTCCGCACGTTGACGACCTGGACGTCGCCGGTGCTGGCGTGCAGCGAGGCCACCAATGCCGCAGCCGCGTCGCTGTAGAAGGCTCCCCCGCGCTGCTCGAGCAGCTTCGGCTTCGTGTCCAGGTTGGGGTCCTTGTAGAGCTCGAGCAGGCCGGCCTCGATCTCCATGACCTCCTCGGCGCGCGTCTTCTCGCGGCGCTGGTGCGCCAGGACCGAGGAGGTCCGGTAGTAGTAGTGCAGGTAGTACGAGGGGATCGCGCCCAGCGTGCGGACGAAGTCCATCGGCATCCCCTCGAGCTCGTCCTCACCCGGCTCGAGCGGCGGGTTCGCGAGCAGCTCCGGCAGCCGGTCGACCCCGTCGACCAGCACTTTCCGCTCCCACGACAGGTGGTTCAGCCCGACGTGCTCGAGCTGCACGCGCTCGGGCTCCACCGCGAAGTGCTTCGCGAACTCCCGCTGGAACCCGATCGCGACGTTGCAGAGACCGCAGGCCCGATGGCCGGCGTCGAGCAGCGCCTGCGTCACGAGCCCCGTCGGGTTCGTGAAGTCGACGAACCAGGCGCCCGGCGCGCCGATCTCCGCGGTGAGTTCCGCGAGCTCCAGCACGACGGGGACGGTTCGGAGCGCCTTCGCGAACCCCCCCGCGCCGGTGGTCTCCTGCCCGATGCAGTCGAACTCGAGCGGGATCGTCTCGTCCGTATAGCGGGCCTTGTTCCCGCCCACGCGCAGTTGCACGATCACGAACTCGGCGCCCTCGAGCGCCTCGCGGCGATCCTCCGTTCGCACGAGCCGTCCGCCCCACCCGGCGCGGCGCATCATGCGCTCGGCGAGCGCGCCCACGATCGCGAGCCGTTCCGGGTCGATGTCGAGCAGCGCCAGCTCATCCACGGGGAGACGGTCGCCGCGGGTGACGAACCCCTCCACGAGCTCCGGCGTGTACGTGCTGCCGGCACCGACCACCGCGACCTTGACGCCCACGCTCGCCACCTTCACACCCGGGACCTCGGCATCGTACACTCGCCCCCGGTGAGATCGTTAGGAAAGTTTCCTGACACATGACTGCACCGCTGCGGGTCGCGCTGACCTTCGACGCCGAGCACCCCGACCGGCCCTGGTGCCCGCCCGGCAACGCCGAGCGCCTCCTGGACGTCCTGCTCGCGGAGGAGATCCGCGCGACCTTCTTCGTGCAGGGGCGGTGGGCGGAGGCGTACCCGGGCACCGCGAAGCGGATCGCCGACGAGGGCCACCTCGTCGGGTTCCACTCCCACTACCACGCGCGCATGCCGCTCCTGCTCGGGGGCGGGTTCGCCTCGGACCTCGCCGACGGGACCGAAGCCGTGCTCGACAACACCGGCGTCGACCCGCACCCGTGGTTCCGGTGCCCGTTCGGGGAGGGCGCGGACGATCCGCGGGTGCTGGCCGAGCTCGCGGCGGCCGGCTACCGCAACGTCGGCTGGCACGTCGCGCTCGAGGACTGGGAGCCCTGGCGAACCGGCGCGGCGATCGCCACCGACGCGATCGACGGCGTGCGCGCCCACGGCGACGGCGTCGTCGTCTTGCTGCACACGTGGCCCGGCGGCACCGGCGAGGGGATCCAGGCGATGGTCGACGGGCTCCGCGGGCTGGACGCGACGTTCGTCAAGGTCGACGAGCTGGAGGACCTTCCGTGAGACGCCCGGCCGTCCTGGCGGTCGACGGCGGGGCCTCGAAGATGGACGCGGTGCTGCTGCGCAAGGACGGCACCGTACTCGCCGCGCGCCGCGTCGCCTCCGTCGACTACGAGGAGACGGGCGACGCGCGGTTCCTCGACTCGATCGAACGGGCGGTGCACGCCGCGTGCGAAGAAGCCGGGATCGACCCCGCGTGTCACCCGGTGGCAGATGTCGGCGTGTACTGCCTCGCGGGCGCCGACCTCCCGGTCGACGACCGCCGGATCGGTCGTGGCCTCCGGGCGCGCGCCTGGACCGAGCGCGACCTCTTGCGCAACGACACCTTCGCGGTGCTGCGGGCCGGGACCGACCGCACCTGGGGCGTGGGCGTCGTGTGCGGCAGCGGCACGAACTGCACGGGCGTCGCCCCCGACGGCAGGATCTACCGGTTCGCCGCGATCGGCGACGTCTCGGGCGACTGGGGCGGCGCATGGGACCTCGGGCAGGAAGCCCTGTGGTTCGCCCTTCGCGCCGAGGACGGGCGTGGGGAGCCGACCTCACTCGCGTCGCGCGTCGCCGAGCACTTCGGCGTGCGACGGGCGCGCCAAGTGATGGAGGGCCTCTACCTCCATCGGCTGGACCCGGGGAAGATCCCGCGCCTGGCCCCGGTGGTGTTCGCCGAGGCGAGGACCGGCGACAAGGTCGCGCGCTCGATCGTGGACCGGCAGGCCGATGAGATCGCGGCGATGGCCACGGCCGCGATCCGCAAGCTCCGGATGACCCGGCTCGACCCCGACGTCGTGCTGGGGGGCGGTGTGTTCCGCAACGGGTGGGAGCCATTCTTCACCAGGATCGAAGATCGGATCCACGCGACGGCGCCTTCGGCGCGGGTCGTCCGCCTCACCGCGCCGCCCGTGGTGGGCGCGGCGATGCTCGGCCTGGACGTCGTCGGCGGTCCCCGCGCCGCGCACGCGCGGGCGCGAGCTACCTTGACCCACGAACGACTGAGCGCGGAGACTTCCCCCGAGCGGGAGAGGAGCTGAGATGGCGAAGATCGTGCTCGACGGCGTCACGAAGGTGTTCGGCAACGACGTCATCGCCGTCAACAACGTCTCCCTCGACATCGCCGACGGCGAGTTCATGGTGCTCGTCGGCCCCTCCGGCTGCGGCAAGTCCACGATCCTGCGGATCCTCGCCGGCCTCGAGGAGGTCACCGCGGGCGAGATCACGATCGGCGAGCGCCAGGTGACCGACCTCCCGCCGAAGGAACGCGACATCGCGATGGTGTTCCAGAATTACGCGCTGTACCCACACATGTCCGTGGAGCAGAACCTCGCGTTCGGGCTGAAGCTCCGCAAGACCCCCAAGCCCGAGCTCAACAGCCGGGTCGAGGAGGTCGCGAAGATCCTCGGCCTGGACCCGCTGATGCAGCGCAAGCCCGCGGAGCTGTCCGGGGGCCAGCGCCCGCGCGTGGCGAGGGGCCGCGCGCTGGTCCGTGAGCCGCAGGCCTTCCTGATGGACGAGCCGCTGTCGAACCTGGACGCGAAGCTCCGCGTGCAGATGCGCGCCGAGCTCACCCGCCTGCACGAGCGGCTGCAGACCACCACGGTCTACGTCACCCACGACCAGGTCGAAGCGATGACGCTCGGCCATCGCGTCGCCGTGCTCCGCGACGGCATCCTGCAGCAGGTCGACCGCCCGCAGAACCTGTACATGCACCCGGCGAACCTGTTCGTCGCGGCGTTCATCGGGTCGCCGCCGATGAACCTGGCAGAGGCGACGGTCGCCGGGAACCGCGTCTCGTTCGGTGGGTTCGACCTGCCGATCGACGGGGGCCTCGCCGCCTACGACGGCCGCCACGTGATCCTGGGGATCCGCCCCTCCGACATCGAGGACCACGACGTCTGGCAGGCCGAGCACCTGCCGACGATCACGGTCCAGGCCGAGGTGACCGAGGAGCTGGGCTCGGAGGTGAACGTGCTGTTCCGCGTCGACGCGCCGCAGGTGCGCACCGAGGAGACGCGCGCCGCCGAGGTGGAAGAGGGCGACGAGATCCTCCTCACCGGCGACGAGCGCGCGGTCTTCTGTGCCCGCGTGGACGCGAGGACGCGCTGCCGCCCCGGCTCGACCGTGACGCTCTCCCTCGACCCGTCGCGGTTCCACTTCTTCGACCCGGACACCGGCCAAGCGATCGAGCCGACGCGGGACGCCGCGGCCGTGTAGGTCAGGCGAGCCCGAGGTCCCCCGCGGCGTCGCGGGGGAGCCAGCACTCGACCGTCGTCCCGTTGCCCGGCGAGCTGTCGACCCTCGCCCATCCGCCGGCGACCTCGGACCGTTCGACGATCGTCGACAGGCCCAGGTGCCCGGGCGTCGGCGCGGCGTCGGCGTCGGGGACGAAGCCCGCGCCGTCGTCGCGCACGCGCAGCGTGAACCCGTCACCGGCGGTGGCGACGTCGACCTCGACCCTCGTGGCGTCGGCGTGCTTGCGGACGTTGACGATCGCTTCCTGCGCGATCCGGTACAGGACCGTGCGGAGCTCGGGCTCGGGCTCGTCCCGGAGGTCGTGCCGTAGCTCGACCTCCCATCCGGCGGTCTTGGCCGTGTGTTCGAGGTACAGGCGCAGACCCTCGACCAGACCCTCGCGGTCCAGCGCCGCCGGGCGGAGCTCGAAGAGCATCGACCGCAGGCGCTCGATGGCCGTCTGGACCTCCTGCTCGATGTCGGCGAGCTCTTCGGGGGTCACGAGGTTCGGGAAGCTCAGGAGCATCTGCAGACGCATGTCGACGGCGGACATCACCTGGATCGGGTCGTCGTGGATGTCGGCGGCGATCCGGCGTCGCTCGGCCTCCTGCGCCTGCTCGAGCCGTTGCGAGAGCTCGCGCCGCTGGCGCAGGGTGGTGCGTAGCACGTCGAGGCTCCACCGCAGCTTGTCCTCGGCCTCCTTGCGCTCGGTGATGTCGAAGATGAAGCCCTGCCAGAAGCCCTCGCCGTCGGCGCTCGGGACGAACACCGCCTCGTCGTGCACCCACATCCAGCCTCCGTCGGCGCACCGGAACCGGTACTCCGAGACGTAGCGGTCGCGTCGCGCGTCGCTCTTCACGTCCGCATCCTCGACGAGGCGGCGGTCGTCAGGGTGCACCCGGTCGAGCCAGAAGTCCGGCGTCCAGGTCCACTCCTCGGGGGTGTAGCCGAACATCCGCTCGACCTGCGGGCTCAGGTAGAACTTCCCCGGGTCGGCGTCGGGGGCTTCCACGTAGACCACCGCGGGGATGTGGTCGACGAGCGCCTGCAGCCGCTCGCGGGCGAGCCCAAGATCCTCCTCCGTCTGCTTGCGGTCGGTGATGTCGAGGATCACGCCTCGCCAGAACAGGATCGAGCCGTCGTCGCCGCGGACCGGGACCGCCTCGTCGCGGAGCCACACCGTCTCCCCGTCCTTGCGGAGGAACCGGTACTCGGAGATGTAGACCGTTCCTTCACGGTTGGAGCGGTGATGCTCCAGCAGCGCGCGCTCGCGGTCCGCGGGGTGGATGTTGCGCTCCCACAGGTGCGGGTCGTTCACCCACTCCTCGGTGCTGAACCCGAGGACCTCCTCGACCTGCGGGCTCGTGTACAGGTTCGTGGAGGCGTCGTCAGGGCGGTCGATGTACAGGATCGCCGGCACGCCCTCGACCAGCGTGCGATAGGCCTCGGGGTGGAGCTCGTCGAAGCGCCAGCCGCTCTCGTCGCTCACGCGCGTGCGATCAGGCCGGCGAGCAGCGTCACGCGGGGGACGACGCTCGCGAGGTCCAGCCACTCGGTAGGCGCGTGGTCGTCGCCCCCGACGGGTCCCAGCCCGTCCAGCGTGGGCGTGCCGGCGGCGCTCGTCGTGTTCGCGTCGGAAGCCCCGCCGGTGGCGGCGTCGCGCAGCTCGATGCCGAGCTCCCCCGCGATCTCCTGGGCCAGGCCCACCAGCCGCCGGGTGCCCTCGCCCTTCTCCATCGGGCGGTGCCAGCCGTTGGCGTGGACCTCCACCTCGACGTCGGGCACCACACGCTCGTCACAGATCCGCTCGATCTCGCGCTCCGCTTCTTCCAGGGTCGCCAGCGCCGGCGCGCGCAGGTCAACCTCGAGCCGGCAGACGGCGGGCACGACGTTCGTGCGCGTGCCGCCGTCGATCACGCCGACGTTCACCGTGACGCCGGGCCAGCGTCCGTTCAGTCCCTGCAGCGCGATCACGGTGTGCGCAGCCTGCAGGATCGCGCTGCGGCCCTGCTCCGGCTCGACGCCCGCGTGCGCCGCACGCCCCCGCACGATCAGCTCGTAGTCCGTGACACCCTTGCGCGCGGACACGATGTCGCCGTTTCGCCGCGCGCCCTCGAGCACGAACGCGACGTCGTGCTCGGCCGCGAGCGCGGCGATCGTTGCGCGCGAGAACGGCGAGCCGATCTCCTCGTCGGGGTTGCAGACGTAGGTGAGCTCCCCGAACCCGTCGAACCCGGCCGCCTGCAACGCCTCCACGGCGAAGAACCCCGCGAGCAGCCCCGACTTCATGTCCGAAACGCCCGGCCCGGTCGCGGTCGTCCCCTCGATCCGGAACGGCCGTTCGGCGGCCGTGCCCTCGTCGAAGACGGTGTCCATGTGACCGACCAGCAGCACGCGCGTCGTCCCGGTGCCCCGCAGGCGCCCGACGAGGAGATCGCCGAGCCGTGACACGCCGTCGGCCTGCTCGTGCGGGGTGCGCTCGACCGCCCATCCCGCAGCGCGGAACCGCCCCTCGCATCGGTCGGCCACCGCGTTCACCCCCGCAGGCGTGTAGGTGCCCGAATCGATGTCGACGAGCTCCCGTAGCGCCTCGAGGTACGCGGGCTCCAGCGCGGCGACGGCGTCGCGGATCGCGAGGATGTCCATCCGCCCGACGCTAGCATGCGGCCCACGCGCGAGCCACGGAGCGACCACGCTGCACCGGCGCCCGAGGAGGGTGCTGGGTTGCGCTGGCGATGGCCGGTCCTCCGGTCGCTCGACGGCTACCGGCCTTCGTGGGTGAAGCGAGACCTCACGGCGGGCGTCCTGATCGTCGCGATCGCGATCCCCTTGTCGATGGGGATGGCGGAGGTGGCCGGGATGCCCCCGGTCGCCGGGCTCTACGCGTGCCTGCTCCCGCTCGTCGCCTACGCCCTGCTCGGCTCGTCGCGCCAGCTCGTGATCGCGCTCGACGCGTCCACCGCGGCGATGGTCGCGGCGGCGGTCGGCCCGCTCGCAGGCGGCGACGCCGCACGCTACGCGACCCTCGTCGCCGGGCTCGCGGTCATCACCGGGGCGATCCTGGTCGCCGCCGCGACCCTGCGGCTGGGGATCCTCGCCGACTTCCTGTCCGAGCCGGTCCTGCTTGGGTACCAGGCCGGGCTCGCGATCGTCGTGATCTCGAGCCAGCTGCCCAAGATGACCGGGATCGCGACCGACGCGGACTCGGTCATGGGCAGGACCGTCGACATCGTGACCCACCTCGGCGAGGCCAACCTCCCCACGGCGACGATCGCCATCGGCAGCATCGTCCTGTACGTCGCGATCCGGCGCTGGCGCCCGACGGTACCCGGCCCGCTGATCGTGCTCGTGGCGTCGACGGTGCTCGTCGTGGCGTTCGACCTCACCGCGCACGGGGTCGCGGTGCTGGGAGCGATCCCCAGCGGGCTGCCGCCGCTGGCGAGCCCCGACCTGTCGTGGGCCGACGTGCGCTCGCTGCTCGGGCCCGCGGCGGCGATCGCGCTCCTGGCGGCCGCCGACACCCTCGTCAGCTCACGCGCGTTCGCGGCGCGCAACGGCTACACGGTGAGCGGCAACGCCGACCTCGTGGGACTCGGCGTGGCCAACGTGAGCGCGGGGGTCTCCGGCGGCATCACCGTGAGCGCGAGCGCGGCGCGCACGGCGGTGGCGGAGTCGGTGGGCTCCCGCTCGCAGGTCGCCGGCCTGTCTGCCGCGGGCCTGATGCTCCTGGTCCTCGCCTTCCTCACGCCCCTGCTGCGCAACGTTCCGAGCGCCACGCTCGGGGCCGTCGTCACCGTGGCGGTGGTGCGTCTGATCGAGCCTGCGAGCCTGCGACAGCTGTGGCGCGTGCGGCGGACCGAGTTCGTCGTTGCGGTGGTCGCGTTCCTCGGGGTCGCCCTGATCGGAGTGCTGCAGGGCGTGGTGATCGCGATGGCGCTCTCGCTCGCGGACTTCCTGCGCAGAACGAGCAAGCCGCGCGATGCGATCCTCGGGCGCGTGCCCGGGCGCGCCGGCTACCACGACGTGGCGAGGCACCCGGAGGCGCTCACCGATACCGGCATCGTCGTCTACCGGTTCGACGCCCCGCTGTTCTACGCGAACGCGGAGCGGTTCCGAGCGCGGGTGCGTCGGCTCGCGGCGCGGTCGGACGTCGACTGGGTGGTGATCGACGCGTCCGCGATCGCGGACGTGGACGCCAGCGCGCTCCGTATGCTCGGTGAGCTCGAGGATGAACTCCACGCACGCGGCGTCGCGCTCCTGTTCGCGGACAGCGTCGGCGCCGTCAAGGATCGCTTCGCGTCGGCCGGGCTCAGCGCCCGGCTCCGGAGCAGGCTGTACGACACGATCGAGGCGGCGGTGACGGCGCGACCGGAGCCCCGCGCGGACTGGGGAGACGCATGACGATCGAGGCGATGGGGGCGGTGGTCGAGCGCGTGGGCGCCGACGTGCGGGTCGAGCCGATCCTCGTCGAGGACCCAGGGCCTGGAGAGGTGCGCGTCCGAGTGACCGCGAACGGGATCTGCCACTCCGATCACTGGGCGATCAGGCACGGGAACTGGGGCTCGCCGTTCCCGATGCTGCTGGGGCACGAAGGTGCCGGAACCGTCGAGGCCGTCGGTCCGGGCGTCGACGGCCTCGAGCCGGATCAGCCGGTCCTGCTCGCGTGGGCGGTGCCCTGCGGCACGTGTCGCACCTGCCGACGAGGCGAGCCGCGTCGGTGCGCCCACGAGTGGATCCAGCCCCCGCGCATCCGGGTGGCGCGCACCGGGGAGCCGCTCGTGGGGACGCTCTCCCTCGGGTCGCTCGCCACCCACACCGTCGTGCACGCGGCGCAGGTCGTCCCGTTGCCGGCCGACGTCGACCCGACCCCCGCATGCTTGCTCGGATGCGGCGTGTCGACGGGGGTCGGCGCCGCGGTGAACACCGCCCGGGTGCGCGAGGGGGAGACCGTCGCGGTGGTCGGGCTCGGTGGGATCGGCCTCGCTGCGCTGCAGGGCGCCCGGATCGCCGGCGCCGCACGCGTGATCGCGGTGGACCTCGTGCGCGGCAAGCTCGAGCTGGCCATGCGCCTGGGGGCCACCGACGTGGTCGACGCGTCGAGGACCGACCCGGTCGCGACGGTGCGCGGGCTGACGGGCGGGGAGGGCGTCGACGCGTCGTTCGAGGCCACCGGGAACGCGAGCGTCGTCGCGCAGGCCGTCGCGATGCTCGCCCGTTCCGGGCGGGCCGTGGCGATCGGTGTGCCGGCCCCAGCGAGCGAGATCACGCTCGCCTGGGGCGAGGGTCCGGACGGCGCCGCCTACCCGAACAAGGCCACGCTCCTGGTCACCGACGGCGGCGACCCGATCCCGGCCAAGGACTTCCCCGCCTGGATCGACTGGTTCCGCGACGGGCGCCTCGACCTCGACGCGATGGTCTCTCGCGTCGTCGGGTTCACCGAGGACGAACTCGACGACGCGTTCCGCGCGATGCTCGCGGGTGAGGTGATCCGCACGGTGGTGCGGCTCGACGCTGCGTGAGCCCCCGCGCCGACGAAGGCGTAGGCTCCGCCCGTGCGCAGGGGCGAGCTCAACCGCTGGTGGCGCGTCGGCCTCGCGTTGACCAGACCGCTCGTGTGGCTGGTGTTCCGCGTCCGCGTGAGCGGCCTCGAGCACGTGCCGCGGACCGGGCCCGTGATCCTCGCCTTCAACCACGTGAGCGTGCTCGACGGGCCGGTCCTGGCGATCGAGACCGGCCGCCGGATCCGCCGCGAGCTGCGGTTCCTCGTGGCGGCCGAGGTCTTCGGCCATGGGCTCTGGGGTTGGATCCTGCGCCGCTACGACCAGATCCCGGTGCGGCGGGGAGAAGGCGACCACGCCGCCGTGGAGGACGCCGCCGAGACGCTCTCGCGCGGCGCGGTGGTGGCGATGGCCCCCGAGGGGAGGGTCGACGACCACGGCGGCGCCGAAGGGCTGCAGCGGATCAAGAGCGGCGTGCCGAGGATCGCGCTCCCCACGGGCGCTCCGGTCGTGCCCGCGGGGATATGGGGCACGCAGCGGCGCTGGCCCCGCAGCGGCGTCGCGTGGGGCCGACCGATCCGCCCGCGCGTGGGGATCGCGTTCGGGCCGCCGCTCCTGCCGTTCGGGGAGGCCGACGACGAAGCGCTCGAGTCGTTCCGGGAGCGCCTGCGCGCGCACCTCGAGGAGCAGGTGACGCTGGCGCAGCGTCTCGCCGGGACGACCGCGTGAGCGCACCGACGACGAAGGGCGTCGCGTGACGCGGGTCGGCCCGTGGGAGCGCCGCTCGCGACGGACGGTCTACGAGAACGACTGGATCGAGGTCTGGCACGACGAGGTGACGCGCCCCGACGGCTCCCCCGGCGTCTACGGGGTGATCCACCCCAAGGCGATCGCCGTCGCGATCGTCGCGCTGGATGACGACGGGCGCGTCGCCCTCGTGTCGCAGCACCGCTATCCGCTCGACGAGCGCACCTGGGAGCTCCCCGAAGGCGGGATCGCGTTCGAGGAGGAGCCGCTCCTCGGCGCCCAGCGCGAGCTCGAGGAGGAGGCCGGCGCACGTGCCGCCGTCTGGCGCGAGGTCACGCGCTGGGTCCTGCAGGACTCGATCACCGACGAGCGCGGGATCCTCTACCTCGCCACCGGCATCACTCACGGCGAGCCCAGGCCCGAGCCGACCGAGGACATCCAGGTCACCTGGGTGCCGTTCGAGCAGGCGCTCGCGATGCTCGAGCGCGGCGAGCTCCCCGACGCGATGACCCAGCTCGGGCTGCTCTGGTTGGCCCGCGAACGCTCTCGCTAGTCCTCGACGATCCCGCCCAGGTGCGCGCGGAACCACCGCGTGGCGAGGTTCGCCACGGTCTCGAGCGCGCCAGGCTCCTCGAACAGGTGGGTCGCCCCGGGGACGACCTCGAGCAGCGTCGGGCAGCGCATCCGCGCCTTCGCCTCCTGGTTCAACTCGAGCACGGTCTCGTCGTGGCCGCCGACGATCAGCAGGGTCGGCGCGGTCACGGCGGGCAGCCGCGACGCCGCGAGATCGGGCCGGCCCCCGCGCGACACCACCGCCCGGACCGTCGCGCCCAGCTCGGCGGCTGCCCACAGCGCGGCGCCCGCGCCGGTGCTCGCCCCGAAGTACCCGACGGGCAGGTCGACGCCCGTGTCGCGCAGCCACCCCGTCGCGTCTTCGAGCCGCTCCGCGAGCAGCGGGACGTCGAACACCGCGGAGCGGTCGGCCGCCTCGTCCGCGTCGAGCAGGTCGAACAGCAGCGTCGCCAAGCCGCCGGAGACCAGGCGAGCGGCGACCATCTGGTTGCGCGGGCTCAGGCGGCTCGAACCGCTGCCGTGGGCGAACAGCACCACGCCCAGCGCGTCGAGCGGCCTCGTGAGGGCGCCGGGCAGCACCCGGTCGCGCGTGTGGATCAACAGGTCCTGCACCTCGCCGGACATCGAGAACAGCATCTCCCTCACCTCGCCACCAGCGTCGCCCGCGCTGAGTCGCGAGCGAACGGGCGTTGGTCCTCCCGGTCGCGTGACCCCCGGGAACGCGAACGGGGCCGGCCCGAAGGGCCGGCCCCGTGCGCGGTCAGTGGCGGGCTGGCGGTTACCCGAGCGCTACCGCGTTGATCAGGTTCGAGTCGCGGAGCTTCCGCAGCGCCTCGCGCTCGATCAGGCGGACGCGCTCACCGGACAGACCGAGCACCTTGCCGGTCTCGCGCAGGCTGAGCGGCTGCCCGTTCTCCAGACCGTAGCGCAGGGCGACCACGTGACGCTCGCGCTCGTCGAGCACCTTGTCGACGGCCCCGCCGATCTCCTCGCGGAGCAGCTGGTCCTCGACCTCGTTGAACGCGGCGTCGGAGTCGACCTCCTCGATCAGGTCGCCGAGCTCGGTGTCCTCGCCCACCGGCGACTGTAGGGACAGCGGCTCGCGGCGGCCCATCTCGGTGAGGTCGTCGATCTCCTCGACCGTGGTGTCGAGCGCCTTGGCCAGCTCCTCGCGGGTCGGCTCGCGACCCATCGACTGCGCGAACTGGAACCGCGTGCGGTTCAGCTTGCGGAGCCGGTCGTGGATGTGGACGGGCAGACGGATGGAGCGCGAACGGTCCGCGATCGCGCGCGTGATGCCCTGGCGGATCCACCACGTGGCGTACGTGGAGAACTTGAACCCGCGGCGCCAGTCGAACAGCTCGACCGCGCGCATCAGGCCGATGTTGCCTTCCTGGATCAGGTCCAGGAGCGGCAGCCCCTGACCCTGGTACTTGCGGGCCACGGACACGACGAGGCGCAGGTTGGCCATGATGAACCGCTGGCGGGCGGCTTCGGCCTTCTTCACCTCGGCGCGGGCCTTCGCGATGCTCTTCTCCGAGCGAAGGCGACCGGCACGGAGGCGTTCCTCGGCCTCTTTGCCGCCCTCGATCGTCATCGCGAGCTCGACCTCTTCCTCCTTGGTGAGCAGCGGCTCGCGGGCCGCCGCCTCGAGGTAGAGGCGCAGGTCGTCAGCGTCGTCGGTCCCTAGGGGACGCGCCGGCTCCGGCACTGGTATCACTCTCCTCCTCGAGACCGCCCGCCGCACACGGCAGCGTGGCCAGCCTCGGGAACTCGGGGTCGTTCCTCGTTCGTCGCGAGCGGCAGGAAGGTTCGGGCTCCGTGCGCGTTTGGCACAACGCTTTCGCGCCGCTCAGGTCCGTATCGTAGGGGTGACCGGGCGTCTTTGTAAAGCCAGGGACCATGGAGGTCTCGTGAAGCGCCGTACGAGCGCATCGCCGCGACCTCCCTCGGTGTCCTGCTGGTTCGAACGTCCGCGCAGCCCGGAACCTTCCCGCGGCCCCGCCCGCCGGGCGATCCCGAGCCCGTCGTAGGCTGGCGCCGTGAGCATCGAACTCCCTCCGGCGCAGACGATCGACCTCGACGGACCGATCGCCTATCGCGAGTGGGAGGGCCCGCGCGACACGACGTTCGTGCTGGTCCACGGGCTGGGTGGGATGCAGGTGAACTGGGTCTCGGTGGCCCCGGCGCTCGCCGGCCTCGGCCGCGTGCTGGCGCTCGATCTCCCCGGGTTCGGGGCCTCGCCCCTGCGCGGGCGCGACGCCGGCCTGATGGGCCTGCGACGGAGCCTCGACGCGTTCCTCGCGACCCTGAGCAGCGGCCGGACGATCGTGGCCGGCAACTCGATGGGCGGCGCGCTCGGCATCCTCGAGGCGGCGATCGCCCCCGGACGGGTGGACGGCCTCGTCCTGACGAGCCCGGCGCTCCCGCGCGTGGGACACGCCGTGCTGCACCCTTCGCTGGCCCTCGGGTTGGCGCTGTACGACGTCCCGGGGCTCGGCGACGCGCTCACGACGGCGCGTGTGCGGTCGGTCGACGCCGAGCGGCTCGTCCGGCTCGGCTTCCGCTTCACCTGCGCGAGGCCCCGGGCGATCCCGGAGGACGTCGTCGAGCTCCACGTCGAGGCGGTCCGCGAGCACCAGCGCGTGCAGGGAGGTGTCGAGGCGTTCGGCGCCGCGACCGCGTCGCTCCTTCGCCTCGCGCGGCGCCCCGACGTCTCGGCGCGGGCGCTCGACGCGGTGCGGTGCCCCGTCTTGCTGCTCCACGGTCGTCTCGACCGGCTGGTGCCGGCTCGCTACGCCGAGGAGGTGCTCCGAACGCGTCCGACCTGGCGCGGGCGCTTCCTCCCAGGGGTCGGTCACGTGGCGATGCTCGAGGCGCCCGGCCGCTGGGTGAGCGAGGTCGCCGCGTGGTACCCCGTGGCCTTCGAGCGAACCTCAGGCGCGGGTCCGGCCTGAGGCCGCCTTCGCGAGCTCCACGACCGCGTCCTCGATCCCGCGCGCCAGGACGTCGAGATCCTTCAGGGCGTCCCAATCGGCGGTGAGCCCGAAGGCCATCGTGCCGGCGAGCGATGTGCACGCGATCGACAGGCCGCAGTTCTCGCCGAGCGGCATCGCGGGGTAGCTCGCCTCCAAGCGCGCCCCCGCCAGGTAGAGCGGGAGCTGCGGCGCCGGCACGTTGGACACCACGACGTTGAACCAGCGCCCGCGCGAGATCAGCCTGGCCGCCATCGCGTGCAGCGCCGGCGGCGCGTAGGCGCCCAGGCCGATGATCGAGTCCGCCGACATCGCCATCGAGGACGACTTCAGCTGCTCGGTCGCCCGGCGGACCTTCAGCAGGCGCGAGCGGGGCGCCATCTTGCCGACCGGGACGTCGACGAACGCCGGCGCGACCCGGTTGCCGACGTCGCCCTCCTCGCCGCGCCCACGCACCGACACCGGCACCATCACGCGCATCGTGCGGCCCTTCGTAGGCTCGCCGCGGGCGGCCAGCAGCTCGTGCAGGCCGCCGGCCACCGCGGTGAGCACCACATCGTTCACCGTGCCGCCGAGCCCCTGCTTGATCTCGCGGAACACCTCGAACGGCGCGTCGGCGATCGCGAACCGCCGTGCCGGACCGACCTGGACGTCGAACGGTCCGGCGGGCGGCGGTCCCATCCCCGCGATGCTGGCGAGCCCCGAGACCGTCTCCGCGACCGTGCGGAGGGCGCGGCTGGGCGCCTGCGCCGCGCGCGCCAGGGCCTCGGCCGGGTGCAGCGCGATGGAGCGGAGCGCGTCGCGGACCAGCGCGTCGGACGACGGCGCCGGCTCCGGGACCCAGGGCACGCGGTCGCCGGGGCCGATCGGCGCGTCGCGGGCCAGGTCGAAGATCGCCGAGCCGATCAGCATCCCCCCGATCCCGTCCGCGAGCGCGTGGTGCATCTTCAAGAGCACCGCCGTGCGCCCTTCGGCGAGGCCCTCGAACACGTACAACTCCCACAGCGGCTTGGACCGGTCGAGCGGGCGCGACAGCACGCGGCCGACCGCGCGCTCGAGCTGGAGCCGTCCACCCGGCGCGGGGATCGCGGCCCTGCGCAGGTGGAAGTCGAGGTCGAAGCGATCGTCGTCGACCCAGACGGGACGCTCGAGGTTCCCGGGCACCGGGACCACCCGTCGGCGCAGACGCGGCGCCAGATGGAGCCGTCGCTCGACCACCCGCTGGACGTCCTCGTAGGTGAGCGGCCCGTCCTCGCGCGGCGCGAACACCGATACGCCGGCCACGTGCATGTGCATCGCCGGCCGCTCCAGGTAGAGGAAGCTGGCGTCGAGGCTCGTGAGTCGCTCCTGGGTCACGTGCCCATGCTAGGGTCCGCGCCGATGAGCCGACGACCCGTCGCCGCGTCGCTGCTCGCCCTCGCGACCCTCCTGCTCCTCGCTCCGCCGGCCATCGCCGAGGACTACGGCGCCACCGTCTCGATGCTCGACAACGCGTTCTCGCCCTCGGTCGTCCGGGTCGACCCCGGTGCGACGGTCGAGTGGGAGAACCAGGGCAGGAGCCCCCATACGGTCGTGGCCGCCGACGGATCCTGGCGATCGGGCACGATCGAGCCGGGCGGGACCTTCGAGCACGCCTTCGCCGAGGCGGGGATCTACCGCTACTACTGCTCGCTGCACGGGACCGCGAAGGCCGGCATGACCGGGATCGTCGCGGTCGGCGACGTCGCGCTCCCCGGGCCGGCGGGCGGCGTCGGCCCGGGCTACGAGCCGGTGCCCTCGGGGTTCGGCCCGGTCGTGCGCGTGCCGCAGGAGTACCCCACGATCCAGCAGGCGGTCGACCACGCCGAGCCCGGCGGACTGGTGCTGGTCGCCCCCGGCGTGTACGAGGAGTCCGTCACCGTCACCGTCCCGTACCTGACGATCCGCGGTCTGGACCGCAACACGACGATCGTCGACGGCGGGTTCGTCCGCGCGAACGGGATCCAGGTGATCGACGCCGACGGCGTCGCGATCGAGAACATGACCGCGCGCCACAACCTCCTGAACGGCTTCTACTGGGACGACGTCCACGGGTACCGCGGCTCCTACCTCACCGCCTACGACAACGGCGACTACGGGATCTACGCCTACGCGTCGGACTACGGCCAGTTCGACCATTCCTACGCGAGCGGCTCGCCGGACTCCGGCTTCTACATCGGGCAGTGCGACCCCTGCCACGCGCTGATCACCGACGTGCTCTCCGAGCACAATGCGATGGGATTCAGCGGCACGAACGCGAGCGGGGACTTCGCGATCGTGAACAGCGAGTGGCGCGACAACATGGCAGGGATCGTGCCGAACACCCTGGACTCCGAACGGCTGGCGCCCCAGCACGACCTCTTGATCGCCGGGAACTACGTCCACGACAACGACTCGACCACCGCCGACGCGAAGCACTACCAGTACCCGACCTACGGGATGGGGATCATCCTGACCGGGGTCCGCGACGACCGTGTGATCGGCAACCTCGTCGAGGACCAGGCGACCTACGGGATCGCGGTGCTGCCGAACCTCGACGCGAACCTGTGGGTGACCTCCGGCAACCTCGTCAAGGACAACGTGGTGCGGCGCAGCGGGCGCGCGGACCTCGTGCTGGGCGCGCCCTCCGCCGGTGGCGACCGGTTCTGCGGGAACCGGGCCTCCACGTCGCAGCCGCCCGCGATCGAGGCGCTCTACCCGTGCGAGGGGTTCCGGCCGTTCCCGGCCGGCGGCGGCTCGTTCGCGCCGACGATCAGCGTCGGCACCCGCTTCCTCGACGCGCTGGACGGGGTGTTCCCCCACGGTGACTGGAAGACCCAGCCCGTGCCCCCCGACCAGCCCCAGATGCCGGGCGATCCCGCCACGGCCCCGCCCGACCTCGCGATCCCCCGCGACGCCGTGCCCGAGACCTACCGCATCCGGCCGGTCGCCGACATCAGGCCGGCGCCCGGTCCCCAGGTGAAGGAGACGATCGCCGTGATGGGTCTGCCGCTCGCGACGTCGTGGTGGAGCCTGACGATCGGGCTCTACGGCTACGTCTTGCCGTTCGTGCTCTACGCGACGTGGGTCGCGGTCGCGATGTGGGACCTGATCCGCCAGGAGTCGGCGCCGCTGCCCCACCGGGCGCGCTGGATGCTGCTCGTCCTGGTCGTGCCGTTCCTCGGCCCGCTGCTCTACTTCGCGTTCGGGCGCTCGCCGATCCCCAAGCAGCTTCGGCTCACCCTCACCGTCGGCGCGCTGGCCGTGTACGTCGTGTTCCTGCTCCTCGGCGTGGTGCTCGGCGGCTGAGAGCTACGCGGCCGGCACCTGCTGGGTGATGCAGTGGGGGCCGCCGCCGCCCTCGTGCAGCACGCGCCCGGGGACCTGCACGACCTCGCGATCGGGGAACGCCGCGCGCAGGTGCGCGGCCACGACCTCGTCGGCCGGACCCGCGCCGGTCGGCGCGATCACCGCCCCGTTGGCCAGGTAGACGTTGAGCAGCGGGATGTCGGCCGGCGCGCCCGGATCGACGCCGGTCGTCTGGATCGCGCGGCCTCGTGCGTCGGGCGTGGCCTCCAGCACGGCGCGGTTCGCGACGCTCAACGGATGGTCGGGGTCGCCGGGCGCCGCGGGCGCCAGCAGCAGCACGTGGCCGGGCGCGGCGAACAGCGCGATCCCGTCGACGTGCCCGTCGGTGTCGCGCGTCTGCGACCAGCCGTGCGGCATCCACACGACGACGTCGACGCCGAGCGAGGCCTTGAGGGTCTCCTCGATCTCTCCCCTCGACAGGGTGGGGTTCCGGTTCGGGCTGAGCAGGCACTGCTCGGTGGTGAGCAGCGTGCCCTCTCCGTCCACTCCGAACGCGCCACCCTCGAGCACGAGCGGGATCTCGTAGCGGTCCACGCCGAAGTGCGCCGCGAGAGCCGCCGGGAGGGCGTCGTCGCGATCGTACGGCTCGTACCGCCCACCCCATCCGTTGAAGCGGAAGTCGACCGCCGCGACGCGGCCGCGTCCGTCGGTCACGAAGATCGGCCCGTTGTCCCTGATCCAGGAGTCGTCGATCGGGTTCGGCAGGACCTCGATGTCGTCGCGCAGGTGCGCGCGGGCCTCACTCGCCTGCGGTGGATCCACGACGACCACCACCGGCTCGAAGTCGGCGATCGCGTTCGCGACGGCGGCGTAGTCGCGCTCGGCCTCCTCGAACAGCTCGCCCCACAGCGCCGCCCGGGTGCGCGTCGGCCACGAGAGCAGGGTCGCCTGGTGCGGTCCCCACTCGGCCGGCATCGCGAACCCGTCGTCGCGCGGGCTGCGGTCGACGATGGGTGCGCTCACCGGCGCCACCAGATCCGGCGCAGGACGGCGGCGACCAACACGATCGCGGCGAGGATCACGAACGCCTCGACCGGCGTGACGTTGATCACGGGTCGACCAGCTCGATCCGCATCCGCTTGTTGGCCTTGCCCTTGGACTCCGTCTTCACCACGCGGACGCGTCCGACCTCCCCGGTGGAGCGGACGTGGGTGCCGCCGTCGGCCTGCTTGTCGATGCCCTCGATGTCGATCACGCGGATCGGATCGACCGACTCGGGGATCAGCGACACCTTCGTGCGGATCAGGTCGGGGTCGGCGAGCGCCTCGGCGCGCGGCAGGAACGAGACGTGGACCGGATGGTCCTCGGCGAGCTTGGCGTTCAGCTTCTCCTCCACCTCGCGCCCGAACTCCTGGCTGATCGCGTCGAGCTCGAAGTCCATACGTGCGAGGCCGCCGGGCTCCATGTTCCCGCCGGTGACCTTCGCGCCGTAGTCGGTGTACACGATGCCCGACAGCGAGTGCAGCGCCGTGTGGGTGCGCATCAGCACGTGACGACGCCCCCAGTCGATCTCGCACGTGACGCCGGCGCCAACCGGCGGCGGCACGGCGCCGTCCTCGAGGACGTGCACCACTTCCCCCGTCTCGCGCGACTTGACGGTGTCGGCGATCCGGGCCTCGCCGCCGTCCCAGCGGAGCACCCCGGTGTCACCGGGCTGTCCGCCGCCCCGCGCGTAGGAGACGGTGCGATCCAGGACCACCCCGGCTTCGGACACCGCGAGGACGGTGGCGTCGCAGGCCCGCAGGTACGCGTCGCGGGAGTACAGGTCGTCGGTCATGCTCCGACGCTACCGCAGCCGGGCGCCGGGCGAGGCGTCAGGCGAGGAACCGGGCGACCCGGTCGACCAGCATCGGGATCGACGCGAGCAGGTCCTCCTCGGAGGCGAGCTCGATCAGCTCCGCGTTCGGCATCGTCGCGGCGATCGCGCGTGCGAGCCCGATCGGGTGGATCGCGTCCCCCTCGCGCGCGATCACGATCGCCGGGGTCTGCACGCGCGCCAGCAGCGCGCGGTTGGCGATCGCGCGCTGCCCCACGAGCCCGCGGATCGCCCGCGCCACACCGATCGGGTTCATGTCCTGCCACAGGAGCAGGTCGAACTCGCGCAGGCCCGGCGCTTCCTCGTAGTTGCGCGCGCGACCGGACTCCTCGAGCGCGCGCTCGATCGCCTCGTCCTTCGGCAGCGTCTCGAGCAGCTCGGCCGTGCGCAGCGACATCGGATGGCCGACCACCGGCTCGTCCAGCGCGGCGGGCAGGAGGAACACGAGCCGCTCGAACCGGTCGGGACGCTCGCCGACCAGGTGCGTGATCGCGCCGGCGCCGAGGGAGGTCCCGACCGCTCGCGTCGCGCCGAACGCGGTCGCCACCGCCTCGAGGTCGGCCGCGTAGTCGGCGAACCGGTAGCGGTCGGCGTCGGGCACCCCGGAGTGACCGTGACCACGGAAGCAGAACCGCACCTTCGTGCCGGGGGCGAGCGGCGTGAACGCCGCCAGTTCCATGCACGAGTTCGTCAGACCGTGCGCGAAGACCGTGACGGGCTCGCCCGCGCCGTCGACCTCGGCATGCAGCCGCGTGCCGTCGGCGCTCGTGACCTCCACGGCGCTACTCGATCGTCGCGAGCTCGGCGGCTTCCTCGCCGATCAGGTCGTCCTGCGGCGCGAACTGATCCGCGATCCGCTTCGACCAGCCCGCGACCAACGCCGTGAGACCGAGGAACACGACCCCGGACACCAGCAGGATCGTCCGCGTCGTCGCGGGGCTGTTCTCGACCCACAGGAGGTACAGGATCAGGGCCGGCACGATGTAGCCGAGGTTGTACGCGATGTCGAACAGCGCGAACGCTCGGCCGCGGAAGTCGTCGGGCATCGACTGCTGGGTGATCGTGTCCGTCGAGATCTTCCCCACGAAGAACGCGAAGAACCCGAGGAACAGCATCATGGCGAACCCGGGCACCGACACGAGCGCGCCGCCGATCAGGGTGCCGATCCCGAGCAGCACCATCGACAGCAGCAGCAGACGTACCGGCGCGACCCGGTCCTTGTACTTCTGGGCCACGACCATGCCGAGCGCGCCGCCGAACAGCCCCCCGAGACCTGACAGGACCAACGAGAGCGTGTCGGCCTTGCCCGAGCCGCCCTGCACGAGGTTCTTCCCGTACAGGCCGAACACGAACAGCCCGAAGCCCCAGAACTGGTAGCGGAGCATCTGGAACGACGACAGCCCGAGCGCCGCCGGCGGGCGGGCGATGACCTCCTTCACGCCCGCGACGATGTTGCGCACGACCTGGCCCGCCTCCTGCGCGAAGGTGGCGACGTGGGCGTGCACCTCGGCGTGATGCATCCGCATCGCGACCAGGGCGGCGGCGACCAGGACGCCCGCGCCGATCACGACCGCGATCCACGGCGGCGCGATCCCCGCGAGGACCGTGCCGAACGCGATCCCGACGATCTGCAGGAGCGCGCCGCCCGCCTGCGACAGCCCGTTGCCCTGGAGCAGGTCCTTGCCGGCGAGCACGTCGGGGATCGCCGCGGACTTCACCGCGAGCGCCACGCGAACGCAGGCCTGCACGGCGAGGAGGCCGACGATCAGCCCCGCCGTCTTGAAGACGCTCCCCTCGGTGGTGCCCTTGCCGAGCGGGATCAGCACGAGGAACGCCACGGCGCCCACCAGCACCGCCGTGACGATGTTCGCCCACCACACGACCCGGCGGCGCGGGAACCGGTCGATGAAGACCCCGATGAATGGCGAGATCAGCGTGTAGGGCCCGTAGAGGCAGAGCACCACCACGAGCAGGTACTTCGCCGAGGGCAGGTTCTGGACGTCGAAGCCCTTCTGCCCGCCGAACGCGAGCGACTTCGCGATCGCGCCCTGGACCACTCCCTGGCCCGCCTGGGCGAGGAACTGCACGCCCATCAGCACGGAGAAGTCGCGGTTGGAGAACACCGCGAACATCCCGTTGAAGAAGTTCCCGAACGACGCGAGCGGCGCGACGATCCGGTCCTTCGCGAGGCTCAGCACGCCGCCGAGGGCGACGGCGAGCGCGGCGACCACCCAGCCCTTGGTCGTCGTGAGCGGGCCACGCCAGACCGCGAGCACCGCGATCCCCGTGAGGATCGTCAACACGAACGAGATCCCCGGCACCAGCGCGACCTTCGTCACCGGCGACTCGTCGATCTCGAAGAACCGCATCGCGAGCAGGCCGGGCAGGATCGCCAGGACGAACAGTCCGAACAGCACGCGCAGCGTGTGCAGCGGGTTCGACCACGCGCTCGGCGGGTTCGACAGCTGCGCGCCCACCGCCTTCGCGTCGGCCTGCGCCTGCGCGATCACGTTCGCCGGCGGCGTGTACAGACCCTGGCCGGTCAGGACGTAGACGTCGGGGCCCACCTCCTGCGCGTTGCCGGCCTGCAGCGCCTGCTGGAACACCTGGTCCTCGCTCGCGTTCGTGCACGCGCCGTCGTTGCAGAGCCCCTTGTAGTACTGGCCGATCACGAACACGAGGGGCGGCTCGGGGAACTCCTTGAACCGCGACCGGACCTCGGCGAAGTGCTGCCGGGCGGCGGTGTTGTAGCCCTGGCTCTGGCTCGGCGTGACCTGGCCGGCCAGGAAGTTCTGGATCGTGCCCAGGTACGTGACGCTGTACTGGGCGGCGTCTCCCGGGAGCCCGGTGCGGTAGACGTTCGTGAAGGTCTTCGCCCACCCGTACGCGGTGTTCGTGCGCGTCTCGTCGTCCGTGTTGCCGTAGTTCATGACGAGGACGTTCGGGCGCGGCCCCGCCTGCGCCACGACCTCGTTGACCGCGGCCAGCGACGTCCGCACCGCCTGGTTCGCCCACTGGTTCTTGTCGCCCACCCAGTTCGACCCCCGGGTGCCGTAGACGAGCATGCCGGCGAGCGCGCCCACGACGAGCAGCGTCCCGAGCACTCCGGCGACCAGCCGGCCGCCGTTGCCGCGCCAGAGCCAGCGAACCGCGACGAAGGCGCCCAGCCCGGCCAGGGCCATCGGGGCGGCGCTCGCGTTCATGAACCGGTAGTAGGGCACCACGGGAGACCCCGGCGCGCCGGCGAGCTGGTAGGGCGAGCCGAGCACGAACGAGAACACGAACGCGAACGGCAGCAGCCACCAGGCGGCGTGGAGGTCGTAGGCGTCGGCGGGCCTGCGCTCGCGGCGCGACATCCAGATCGTGGACGCGATCGCGATCACGATCAGCGGTCCGATGACCAGCGGCTGCATCGACGTGATCCAGCCGCCCAGCCGCTCCATGAAGAACCGCTTCGTGTAGGGAGGTGGCAACG
Source organism: Planctomycetaceae bacterium (assembly GCA_050257835.1). Lineage (GTDB taxonomy): Bacteria > Actinomycetota > UBA4738 > UBA4738 > HRBIN12 > AC-51. The sequence continues at coordinate 25,048 of JBLMXP010000002.1, forward strand.
CCGCGTCCGCGATCGCGGCCGTCTGGCCCCAGATCCCGATCACCCAGCACGCGAGGCCGAGGATCATCCCGAACCCGACCGACATCAGCGCGGGTCCGTCGCTCTTGAGGGCTTCGCCCAGGCGGAAGCGGCTGGTGAGGAAGTGGAAGCCGAAGACGGCCATCATCGTCAGGCCGAAGAGCACGCACGTGGTCGGATGCGTGAACGCGGCGGCGATCCCGATCAGGAACAGGGCCGACCGGGCGCCCCAGGATGTCCTGGCTGCTCCGAGGAACGGGAACGTGAGCGCCAGGAGGAACAGGACCGTGATGTTGTCGAGGTATCCGACGTAGGGCGTCGTGAGGAACAGCGCCGCCGATGCGAGCATCGTGAGCAGGACGACGAGCCCGTCGCGCCTGCTCCGGAACGCGCCCGCACCGAACGCGAGCCCCGTGAGGATCGGGATCCCGAGCATCAGGAACGCGCTGAACGAGTATCGGTCGATCCCGGCGACCCGCTGGAGCAACGCGCCGGCCACGAGCGTCGTCACCCGGTACCCGCCCGAGAACAGGCCGCTGTTGTTGACGATCGGGCCCCACTCCCCGGCGATCGATCCGGGGTTCCCGTCCATCACGACCTGGGCTCGCCACGTGTACCAGGCCGGGTCGCGGGTGGGCGCCGACAGCGACGGGTTCGCGAGGAACCGCCAGCCGAGCACGAGCAGGATCACGAGCCCGAACAGCGCGATCGTCCAGCCGCTGTCGAAGGGCGAACGACGGGTGCGCGACCCTGCGCTCACGCCGGTCGCCGTGTCGGTTGCGGTCATGGGTCTGCGTCTCTCCCCTGCTCGTCGACCCCCGGACGATACAGATACACCACGCCGGCGACGACGCCGAGAGCGGCGCGGCGAAGGCTCCTTCGGACCCCTACGAGCCCCCGCCCACCGGCGCCGAGCCGGACTCCGCACCCCTCGGCGCGCCCCGGTCCCGGACGAAGGCGGCTCCGACCAGCGGTACGAGCGCGAGGTTCCGGGCGATCAGCATCGTCTGCGAGACCCCCGGGTGACCCCTCCCGATGCCCAGGTACCACACGGCGACCACGGCACCGGTCAAGGCGATCGGGATCGTCCCCAGGAGCACGGTCCTGCGTCGTGTCGTGAACGCCAGCCACGGCAGGAGCCAGGCGACGTACGGCGGCGACAGCAGCGGAGACGTCACGAGCAAGGCGGCGACCGATGCGGCGGCCGGTACCCCCCACGGGTCCTGACCGGTGCTCCATGCGCGACGCCAGATGGCGACGAGCAGCGCCACCAGGATCACCAGGAGCGCGACGTGCTCGGCCGACGTGATGGTGCCGGTCCGCACGGCGCCGGCCTCGAAGCGACGTTCGTTCGTCAGCACCCAGACGACGGCGCCGACCGAGGACTCCACCTCCCACCCGGTGGCGCCGCGGAACGTCACGACCTGCCCGGGCGCGCCCCATCCTCCGAGCGCGATCCACAGCCCGACGCCGGCCACCAGGACGACCGCACACGCCCGCAGGGCGCTGGTCCGGCGCTGCAGGAGCCACGCCGGGAGCAGGACGATCGGCCACAGCTTGGCCAAGATCGCGCCGGCGAACGCCGCTCCACCGCCCTTCCCTCGCCCTCGGTCCGCGAGCACGACACCGAGCGCCGCCAGGCCGACGGAGACCAGGTCCGAGCGTCGGTAGATGTAGAGCAGCAGCGGGGTGCCGAGCAGGAGGTAGCGCCGGCCGGCGCGCTCGCCGGCCCGCGCGCGCACGCTGAGGAACGCCAGCATGTCGCCGAGGAACGCGACGACCCCCAGGAGGGCTCGCGCCGTCGCGAGCGACCCGAACGCCGTGGCTTCGATCAGGCCGAGCTCGACGATCGGGTACTCGACCTGGAAGGACCGATACGGAACGCCGGGGGTGTGCGCGATCTGCACGTATCGAGCGGCCGCCGACGACGCGAAGTGCGGGATCCCGACGATCACCGACACGAGCACGACGACACGGAGCGCGACCAAGAGCCGCGACGTCGGGTCGAGACGTCGCTCAGATGGCGTTCTGCATCACCTTCGCAGCCTCGGGCAGGCACGGAAGGTGCTCCATGATCGCGGAGGGGAAGACCGCGGCGAACACCGGATCGTTCTCGTGCCCGGGCTGTGGAACGACGCCCGCGCCCGCGGTGTCGGCCTGCGTCATCCCCTGCATGAACCGGGCGACGTCGTCCAGCGTGAACCCGTTGGCCGCGAGCTCCTGTGTGTTGATGAAGATGTTCGATGGCTGGACGTTGTTCACGACCGGGACGCTCGGTCCGTTGAGGTCGAAGTGCGCTTCCAGCTGCTGCTGGATCGCGCCCGTCGAGATCTGGTAGCCGCCGGACACGGCGGGGTTCGGCATCGCCGCATGGTCGGCCGTCAGCACCATCACGTAGTTGCCCTTGCCCACGTCCTGGTTCAGGAACGCGATGAACTGCTTCAACGCGTCGTCCTGGTACTTCACCGCGTCGCTCATCTCGGGCGAGTTCATCGACCACACGTGGCTGATGTAGTCGATCTCCTTGAAGTTCACGTAGAACAGGTCCGGCGTCGCGTCCTGGCCGAAGCGCTCTCGCTGCAGCACCGTCTGGACCACCCGCTCCTCGTAGGGCGTGCGCGCGGGCGTATCGAACCCGTTCAGCAGATCCGCGATGTTGTTGTCGCGCCAGTTGCCGTCGAGCTTGCCGTCGCGGCGGTCCAGCTTGGTCTTGTCCTGGGCGAAGCCCTTCACGTTGTTCGCGTACCCCGCGAGCCGGTAGTAGGGCGTGAGGTCCTGCGGGAGGTTCCACTGGTTGCCCTCGTCGGTGAGGGTCGACTTCTTCGCCGCGGAGCGGGTGATCGCGATGTCGCGGTCCCCGCCCTGCCAGAACGACCCGTGCCCGAGCATCCCGAGGTGGATGTCGGCCGTGCCCACGGCGCCGACGATCGGCGCGTTGCCCTTCGCGAGGTCGTAGACGTCGGCGAACGTCGGCAGCATGAAGAAGTTGGGGCCGAGCTCCCAGGGCGTCGTGTCCTTGCCGTTGATCTGGAAGTGGTGTCCGACCAGGCCGTGGTGGATCGGGAACGCGCCGGTGCCGATCGTCGCGTGGTCCTGCGCGGTGCTCGTGGGCGAGGACCCGACGAACGCGTTCTCGTAGAACGTGCCCTGCGGGAGCATCGACCGCAGGTACGGCCAGTCCTTCGGGTGGGCCTGCAGCACGTTGATGCCGCCGGCGTCCCACACCATCACGACGACGAGCTTCGGGGGCGTGTAGCCCGGAGACTTCGGGTCCTGGGCGAGCGCCTCGGTCATCGGCCGGCCGTCGATCGCTTTGAACCCGTCGAAGTTGAGCAGGTCCGACTGCGTGGGCGCGATGTCGGCGAGGGTCACGGGCCGCGCGATCGGCTTCTGCGCCTTGATGTAGCCCGGCCCGTACCACCACATCGGCACGTGCTGGATGTAGTCCCAGGGCCCCACGTGCGGCAGCCCCGAGCCCACGAAGTCGGGCTCCTGAGGGATCATCGTGATCTCCGCCCCGCGGTCCGGACTCCAGCCGCGGAGCGACCGCAGCAGGTAGGAGTGCGGCAACGCGCACGTCCACTTGACGAT
>JBLMXP010000003.1:0-5539 GCA_050257835.1 Planctomycetaceae bacterium
GGCGACCAGATCGGCTACCCGCTGATCGTGCGGGCGTCCTTCACGCTCGGCGGGGGCGGCAGCGGCTTCGCTGCGAACCGTCAGGAGCTGGCCTCGCTCGCGGCGCGCGGGATCGCGGCCAGCCCGGTGCACGAGATCCTCGTCGAGGAGTCGATCGCCGGGTGGAAGGAGTTCGAGCTCGAGGTGATGCGCGACGGCGCGGACAACGCCGTCGTGATCTGCTCGATCGAGAACGTCGACCCGATGGGCGTGCACACCGGGGACTCGATCACGGTCGCGCCCCAGCAGACGCTCACCGACCGCGAGTACCAGACGATGCGCGACAGCGCCCTGGAGGTCCTGCGCGTGATCGGCGTGGAGACGGGCGGGTCGAACGTGCAGTTCGCGGTCGACCCGGCCACCGGGCGCCAGGTCCTGATCGAGATGAACCCCCGCGTGTCGCGCTCGAGCGCCCTCGCGTCCAAGGCCACCGGCTTCCCGATCGCGAAGATCGCCGCGCTGCTCGCGGTCGGCTATCGGTTGGACGAGATCACGAACGACATCACGGGGGAGACGCCGGCCGCGTTCGAGCCGACGCTCGACTACGTCGTGGTGAAGATCCCGCGGTTCGCGTTCGAGAAGTTCCCGGAGGCCAACCCGACGCTCTCCTCGACGATGAAGTCGGTCGGGGAGGTGATGGCGATCGGGCGGACGTTCAAGGAGGCGCTCGGCAAGGCCTGGCGCGGGATCGAGAAGAGCGGCTACGAGCTCGGCGCCGAGCACCTCGCCGGGTTCGAGGGCGACGTGCTCGCGGCGATCGGCGAGGGCACCGAGCATCGCCTGCACCTGATCGAGCGAGCGCTGCACGCCGGCCACACGGTGGAGGAGGTCGCCGCGGCGAGCCGGATCGACCCCTGGTTCGTTGACCAGCTCGCGCAGGTGGTCGAGGAGGCGAACGCCCTGCGAGGGCGGCCGCTGCACACCCTCGGGGCCCACGACCTGTGGGGGGCCAAGCGCCTGGGGATGTCGGACCCGCGCCTGGCGCTGCTCACCGGCGCGACCGAGGCCGCGGTGCGCCGTCACCGCGAGGCGCTCGGCGTCGAGGCCGTGTTCAAGACGGTGGACACGTGCGGCGGTGAGTTCCCCGCGCGCACGCCGTACCACTACTCCACCTACGAGGAGGAAACCGAGGTCCGCCCGGCTGCGCGGCCGCGCGTCGTGATCCTGGGCGCCGGGCCGAACCGGATCGGCCAGGGGATCGAGTTCGACTACGCCTGCGTGCACGCCTCCTTCGCGCTGGAGGAGGCGGGGTTCGAGTCGGTGATGCTCAACTCGAACCCCGAGACGGTCTCGACCGACTACGACACGTCGAGCCGGCTGTACTTCGAGCCGCTGTCGGCCGAGGACGTGCTCGCCGTGTGCCGCGCCGAGCGACCCGTCGGGGTGATCGCGCAGCTCGGCGGGCAGACCCCGCTGCGTCTGGCGCGGACGTTGCAGGAGGAGGGGTTCCCGATCCTCGGGACCTCGCCCGACGCGATCGACCTCGCCGAGGACCGCGGGAAGTTCGCGCAGGTCCTGCACGAGCTCGAGATCCCGGCGCCGCCGCACGGCGAGGCGCGCACGATCGAGGAGGCCCGGGCGATCGCCGCGCAGATCGGCTACCCGGTCGTCGTGCGCCCCTCCTACGTGCTCGGCGGGCGGGCGATGGAGATCGTCTACGACGACGACGAGCTCGAGCGGTTCGTCCGAACGGCCGCGGCGGCCTCGCCCGATCACCCCGTGCTGGTCGACCGGTTCCTCGAGGGCGCGATCGAGGTCGACGTCGACGCGGTGTGCGATCCGGACGGCACGGTGTTCATCGGCGCGGTGATGGAGCACATCGAGGAGGCCGGGGTGCACTCCGGGGACTCGTCGTGCCAGATCCCCCCGGCGACGCTGTCCGACGACGAGCTCGACACGATCGAGGAGATCACCCGCCGGCTGGCGCGCCGGCTGGGGGTGATCGGCCTTCTGAACCTCCAGCTCGCGGTCAAGGACGAGCGGATCTGGGTCCTTGAGGCGAACCCGCGCGCGTCGCGGACCGTGCCGTTCGTGAGCAAGGTGATCGGCGTGTCGCTCGCGCGGGTGGCGACGCTCGTGCTGACCGGCCGGTCGCTCACCGCGCTGCAGGCCGAAGGCGTGCTGCCCGCGGACCCGCACCACTACCGGCACCTGCCCTACACGAGCGTGAAGGCCGCCGTGCTCCCGTTCGGCAGGTTCCCTGGCGTCGACACCGTCCTGGGTCCGGAGATGAAGTCGACAGGCGAGGTCATGGGGATCGACGCCGACAGCGGGATGGCCCTGGCCAAGGCGATGGTGGCCGCCGGCCACGCCCTCCCGCTCGCCGGGACCGTGTTCGTCTCGGTCGCCAACCGCGACAAGCGCGCGATCGTGTTCCCGGCCAAGCGCCTGGCCGACATGGGGTTCCGCCTCCTCGCCACCGGCGGCACGGCCGGCGTGCTCCAGCGCGCCGGGATCGCCGTGGAGCGCGTCGCGAAGGTGAGCGAGGGGCCCGACAACGTCGCGGAGCTGATCCGCGCCGGCAAGATCGACCTCGTGATCAACACGCCGTTCGGCCGCGCGCCCCGCTCCGACGGCTCGTACATCCGCACCGCGGCCGCCGCCGCCGGCGTCCCGTGCGTCACGACGCTGCCGGGCGTGTTCGCGGCCGTGCGCGGGATCGAGGCCCTCTGCGGCGAGCCGACCGAGCCGCGGTCGCTCCAGGAGCACCACGCCGCGGCGAGACGGGAGCCGCTGCAGGCCCGTCTCACCTTCGAGCAGGCGACCGCGGCGGCGGAGGGCGCGTCGTGAGGGCGGCCGTCGTGGGGGAGCCCGTCATGGTGGAGGATCCGTGAAGCGCGCCCGCGCGGAGATCCTGTCGACGCGCCGGCTCGGCGCCTACCAGACGGTGACCCTCGTGGCGCCGGAGATCGCCGAGCGCGCGCGCCCCGGTCAGTTCCTCGCGATCGCGATGCCGGAGGGCCGCGAGTACGTCCTGCGGCGACACTTCGCGATCCACCAGGCATCGCGGCGAGGCGGCTGGGCCGGCACGCTCGAGTTCGTGCTGCAGCCCGACGGCCCGGGGACCTCGTGGCTCGGACGGGCGAAGGCGCACGAGTTCCTCGACGTGATCGGGCCGCTCGGCAAGCCCTTCGCGTACCCGAAGCGGCACACGAACTGCCTGTTGGTCAGCGAGGGTCGCGGCGCGGCGTCGATGTACTTCCTCGCGCAGGAGCTGCTCGCCCGGCACAAGCGGGTGGACATGATCGTGGGCGCGGAGACGCTCGAGGCGGTCCTCAAGCCGATCGAGGCCAAGCGCCTGTCGCAGACGGTCGCGATCGTGACCGCCGACGGCACGCTCGGGGACCGCGGCGGCGTCCTCGATGCGCTCCCCGAGGCCGTCGAGCGCACGAACGCCGAGGTGCTGTACGCGGCGTGCCGGCCCCAGACGCTCCGGAGGATCGCCGGGTTCTGCGCGGAGCGGACGATCCCCGCGCAGGTCGCGATCGAGGAGCGGATGGGATGCGGGTTCGGCCTGTGCCACACGTGCGTCGTGCCGGTCGCGCGCCCCGACGGCAGCGGGTACGACCACCTCCGCGCCTGCGTCGAGGGTCCCGTGTTCAACCCGGCGCGCGTCCTGTGGGACCGGTGGTTGTCGGAGGAGCCCACGATGCTGCCGACGCCGCCCGGCGGCCTGCCGGCCGTGCGATCGTGGCCCGGCGGGGAGGGCGCATGGCAGGGGTGAAGCGCTCGCTCGCGGTGGACCTCGGCGGGCTCGCGCTCGCGACCCCGGTCCTGGTGGCTTCCGGGTGCGCCGGCACCGGCCCGGAGCTCCCGGCGGTGAGCGAGCCGAAGCGGATCGGCGGGGTCGTGAGCCGCACGATCACGGTGCTCGCGCGCAAAGGCGCACCGACGCCGCGGATCGCCGAGAGCCCGAGCGGCGTGATCTGGGAGACGGGGCTGCAGAACCCCGGAGTCGACGCCTTCGTCGCGCAGGAGCTGCCGCAGCTGGCGCGCGCCGGGACGCCGGTCGTGGTGTCGATCGGCGGCGGGACGCTCGAGGAGTACGTGCGCCTCACGAGCGCGCTGCGGGGCCGCGAGGAGGTCGCCGCGATCGAGGTGCACCTGTCGGGGCCCGACGACGAGCTCGACCGCGCGATCGTCGGCGCGCACCCCGATCGCGTCTCCGAGATCGTCGGGGCCGTGGCGCGGATGTCGCTCGTGCCCGTGTTCGCGAAGCTTCCGGGCGGCGTGCACGACGTGGTGGAGCTCGCCCGCGCGGCGATGCGCGCCGGCGCGAGCGGGCTGACGGTGCTCGGGTCGCCGCCGGCGCTCGGCGTGCATCCCGGGCGGCTGCGTCCGGAGCTCGGGGCGGTCACCGGCTGGCTCTCCGGGCCGGCGCTTCGACCGCTCACCCTGCGCGCCGTGTTCGAGGTGGCCCGAGCGATGCCCGAGGCCCCCGTGTTCGCGAGCGGCGGGATCCGCACCGGTGCCGACGCGATCGAGTGCCTGCTGGCCGGCGCGTGGGCGGTCCAGGTCGGGACCGCGACGCTGATCGACCCCGAGGCGCCGGTCGCGGTCGCGAAGGGCATCGTCGCCTATCTGAAGGAGAAGAACCTCGCCTCGCCCGAGGACGTCCGCGGGCGCCTGCGCGTGCCGGGGGCCTTCGCCGGGCCGGCGGAGCTGGAGGCGCGCGCGTGATCCCGCGTCCGGAGAACCCGCTGATCGTGGCGCTGGACACGTCCGAGCGCGCGCGCTTCGAGGAGCTGACCGCCACGCTCGCCCCCGTGAGCGCGATGCTGAAGGTCGGCTTGGAGGCGTTCACGGCCTTCGGCCCCGAGGCGATCGGGAGCGCGGCGGCCACGGCGCCGGTCTTCGCCGACCTCAAGCTCCACGACATCCCCACCACGGTCGAGCGGGCGATGGCCAACCTGTGCCGGCTCGGGATCGCGATGGTGAACGTGCACGCGCTCGGCGGCATGGCGATGATGCGGGCCGCGATACGCGGGGCCGAGCGCGGCTGCGAGGACGCCGGGCGACCGATGCCGCTCGTGCTCGCGGTGACGGTGCTCTCCTCCCAGCGCGGCGAGGACCTTCCCTCGCCGGCATCGCTCGCGTGGGAGGCGAAGGAGGCCGGGCTGCACGGCGTGGTCGTGTCCGGGCAGGACGTGCGTGACGTCCGTGACGCCTGTGGCGAGGACTTCTGTCTGGTCGTGCCGGGGATCCGCCCGGCCGGAGGCAACGGCGACGATCAGGTGCGGGTGCTCACGCCGGCGGCCGCGATCGAGCGCGGCGCCGACTACCTGATCGTCGGCCGACCGATCACGGGAGCCGAGGACCCGGTCGGGGCCGCGCGCGCGATCCTGCTCGAGGCTCGGTGAAACCGCAGGTCAGCAGGAACAACGCGTTTGTCCCCCCGACGGGGCGTGCGTATACTCCCCGCGTTCCCACACCTTCCACCTCGAGCAAAGGAGCGTGTTCATGGCTCTTCCCACGTTGACCCCGGAGCAGCGGCAGCAGG
>JBLMXP010000004.1:0-11588 GCA_050257835.1 Planctomycetaceae bacterium
TGATGACCGCGGTCACGCCCGAGCAGGCCCACGCCTCGGCGGAGATGGCGGCCGCGGCCTCGGGCGGGGAGTCGAACTTCACCGCCCGCCCGACCCTGTCGGCGTTCCAGTGCTCGGTCTCGCCGCTCGTCTACGACGGCGGGCCGCTCGCCGCGGCGGTCGCCTTCGCGCAGGACGGCGTGCCGAGCGGGTTCATGGTGATGCCGATCCTCGGCGCGACCGCGCCGATCACGCGGGCGGGGACGTTGGTCATCTCCAACGCCGAGGTGATCGGCGGCGTGATCGCCCATCAGCTGCTCGCGCCGGGCGCCCGCACCTTCTACGCGAGCTGCGCGACCACGATGGACCTGTGGTCGGGCGCCGCGACCTGCGGCGGCCCCGAGGACCTGCTCTTCCAGATGGCGAACGCCCAGCTGGCCCGGGCCTACGGCCTGAAGTCGATGGTCGGGACGTTCGCCACGGGGTCCAAGACGAGCGACTGGCAGGGCGGGGCCGAGAACGGCCTGTCGGGGTTCGCGTCATGGATCAGCGGGGTCGACATGGCGAGCGGCGCGGGCCTGCTGTACGCCGCGCGCGTGTTCAGCGCGGCGCAGCTCGTGCTCGACGCGGAGCTCTGGGACCTGATCTGCTCGCTCTCGGAGGGGATCGGGTCGTGGGACGCCGAGGCGCTCGCGGTCGACGTGATCGACGCGGTGAAGCCCGGCGGCCATTTCCTCGACCAGGACCACACGCTCTCGCACATGCGCGAGGTCTGGCAGACGAAGATGTTCGACCGCTCGAACTGGGAGGACTGGGAAGCGGCCGGGCGGCCGCTCCCCAAGGCGAAGGCGGCCGAGCGCGCCAGGGAGATCGTCGCGACGCACCGGCCCTACCCGCTCCCCGACGGCGCGGCCGAGGAGATCCGCAGGATCGTCGAGGACTTCGAGGCGAGGTACGTGACCGCAGGCGTCTGAGCCCGTTTGGTATCGCAGGCCCGCACCCTCTACCGTGCGGGAAGACACGGAACCGGAGGACACGATGTCGGAGGAACTGCTCGCCACGCTCCGCACCACCCTGATGGGCGCCAAGCGCGAGGAGGCGCTGGCCGCCACCCAGCAGCTGCTGGACGACGGGATCGACCCGGTCGTGATCCTGCAAGACGGCATGGCCGCCGCGATGTTCGAGCTCGGCGCGATGTGGAGCCGCGGCGAGGTCTTCCTGCCCGAGGTCGTCGCCGCCGCCACGCTGTTCAAGATGTGCAACGAGCTCGTGGAGCCGGCGCTGCTCGCGGCCGGCGGCGAGCGCAAGGCCGCGGCGCGCGTGGTGCTCGCGACCGTCAAGGGCGACCTGCACGACCTCGGCAAGAACATGGTCGGCGCGATGATGAAGACCGCCGGCTTCGAGGTGATCGACCTCGGCAAGGACACCCCGACCGAGAAGATCGTGAACGCGGTGAAGGAGCTCGAGCCGCAGATCGTCGGGCTCTCCGCGCTGCTCACGACGACGGTGCCCCAGCAGAAGGTCGTGATCGAGGCGCTGCGTGCCGAGGGGCTGCTCGAGAAGGTCCGCGTGATGGTGGGCGGCGCGCCCGTGACCCAGGAATGGGCCGATGAGGCCGGCGCCGACGGGTTCGCGCCCGACGCCCCCGTCGCGGTCCAGCGGGCGCTCGCGCTGGTCGGCGCCGAAGCCAACGCGTAGCCGCTCTTCGGATCCGGCGACGTCCTGAGGCAGGCGGGACCTTCCGCCTGCGCCTGCGCGGCCGTGGTCGTCGTAGCGTGTCGCCGGAGGGCAACGGTGGCGGCGCGAGCAGGAGCCGGGTGGGGCGCGTCGTGGACGTTCGTCCTCACGGCGTCGGTCGTCGCGGTGCTGGCCGGCGCGATCGGCGTCGCCTTCCCGCTGCTCTACGAGACGCGAGAGACGAGCGGCGCGGGAGCCGCGGTGGCATGGGCGCTCCTGGGGTTCGTCCTCGCGCCGCTCGTCGGCGCGGCGCTCGGGCGCGCGGCGGGCGTCCGTCTCCCGCTCGCGGGTGGAGCCGCCGCGCTGGCGATGGCACGACTCGCCCTGCAGTGGGTCCACCCGATCCCGCTCTGGCTCGCCGTGCTCGGCGTCGGCGCCGGTCTGATCGCGCTCGGTGCGACGCTGGACCTCACGCGCGGGCGCGAGGGCGGATCCGTCGCCGCCGCGGCGTTCGTCACCGGGCTCGCGGTGGACGCCGGGATCCGCGCCGCCTATCAGACCTGGGATCCCGCCTGGCGCTCGGAGACCGGCGCGGCGATCGTCGCCGTCGCGCTGGTCGCCGCGATGCTCGCGGCGCTGAGCTTCGTGCCTCGCGACGCGGCGCCGACGGGCGACGGTTCGCTCCGCGCGGGTGCGGTCGTCGGGCCGGCGCTCTTGGTGCAGACGCTGTTCGCGCAGAACCTCGCGTTCCAGGCGTCCGAAGCCGGCTATGCGGTGCCGTGGGCCTTCGTGACGACCTTCGTCGCCGACCTGCTCGCGCTGGCCTATCTGGGCGTCGTCGCACGCCGGAACGACCCGGCGTGGCTGGCGTGGGCGACGGCGAGCGGTGTCCTCGCCGGCACCGCGCTGCTCGGGCTCACGAGCGTGGTGGTGCCGGCGGTCGCGCTGACGCAGGTCGCGACGGCCGATCTGCTCGCTCGCGCGTTCGGGGCCCGCGGCAGGCGCGACGACGCCTGGCGCACGCACGCCGGGGTCGCGCTCGGGATGCTCGCGTTCGTCACATGCGCGTTCGCGTATCAGATCGACGTGATCGCGCCGCTGCCGGTGCCGCGGGCGACGTGGCCGATCGCCGCCGCGACCTTGCTCGCCATCCTCGGACTGCGACGACGCGACGAGGAACCCAGCCGGGTACCGCTCGCCCCCTTCGCGGTGCCCGTCGTGGCCTGCGCGATCGCGCTGGCGACCTGGCCCGTTCACGGGTCCCGGCCCGAGCCCGCGCTTCCCGGAGACCGCCTCCTGCAGTGGAACGTCCACACGGCGATCGACGCCCACGGGCAGCTGGACCTCGAGGGGGCTGCACGCACGATCGAGTCGGACGGCGCGAACGTCGTCGTCCTGGAGGAGGTCGGTCGCGGCTGGCCGATCGCCGGGCAGGTCGACGAGCTGTCATGGCTCGCGCGCCGCCTCGGGATGCACGTCGCCTGGGCGCCCGGGGCCGACGACCAGTTCGGCAACGCGATCCTGTCCGCGTTCCCCCTGTCCGACACCGAGGTCCTGCGGCTGCCGTACGGCTCGGGCCCGCAACATCGCAGCGCCGTGCGCGCACGCCTGCCCGACGGGCTGTGGGTGCTCGGCGCGCACCTCGAGGGACACACGGTCGCGACCCGCACGGAGCAGGTCGAGACGATCCTCGGCGCGTGGGGCGCAGACCGCCCCTTGGCGCTCGCGGGCGACCTCAACATGCAGCCGGGCCAACCGGACGAGCAGCTCTACGTGCACGCCGGGCTGCAGAGCGTGCAGGACACGATCGGCGACCCCACGGCATCGACGTCCGCGGATCCGTCGTTCCCAGGCGACCGGGTCGACTGGATCTGGACGTCGGTAGATCTTTCGATCTCCGGGTTCGCGATCTTGCGAAGCCCCGTCTCGGACCACCTGCCGATCGTCGTGGACGTCACGCCCACGTCCTCCCGGTAGCATCTCGCCACCCTGCGACGGAGGAGCGGATGGCCGAGGACCGTCTGACGATCGTCTTCATGCCCGAGAGCGCCTACGGGCCGACGAACAACTGCATCGGGATCGGCAAGCTCCTCGAGCAGCGCGGCCATCGCGTGGTCTTCGCGGCGGAGGCGTCGTGGAAGGGACGCCTCGAGCCGCTCGGCTTCGAGGAGGACCTGGTCGACCTGGCGCCGCCGCCCGAGGACGCCGAGGAGCAGGACGCCGGCCAGTTCTGGACGGACTTCATCACCGAGACCGCGCCGGAGTTCCGCAAACCCACGATCGAGCAGCTCTCGACGTTCATCGAGCCGGTGTTCTCCTCGCTGATCGACGGCGCGACCTACTGCGAGCCGCAACTGCGGGCGATCTTGGATCGCGCGCAGCCCGACGTGATCGTCGAGGACAACGTCAACGCGTTCCCGGCGCTGCTCACCCACGGTGCGCCGTGGGTGCGGATCATGTCGTGCAACCCCCTCGAGATGAAGGACCCGGCCCTGCCGCCGGTGTTCAGCGGCTATCCGATCGACGACGCGAGCGGCTGGGACGCGTACCGCGCCGAATACGAGCGCGTGCACCGCCCGACGTGGGAGCGCTACAACGCCTTCGTGCTCGATCACGGCGCGCCACCCCTGCCCGACCTCGAGTTCATCCACGAGTCGCCGCACCTCAACCTGTCGGTCTTCCCGGAGATCGCGGACTACCCGCGTTCGCGACCGCTCGCGCCGACGTGGCACCGCCTCGAGTCGAGCGTGCGCGAGACCGAGGACCCGTGGGAGGTCCCCGACGCCCTCCGCGGTCGCGACGGCGCGCTCGTCTACCTGTCGCTCGGGTCGCTCGGGTCGGCCGACGTCGAGCTGATGCGCCGGCTCGTGAGCGTGCTCGCCGACACGCCGCACCGCTACATCGTCAGCAAGGGGCCGCGGGCCGACGAGTTCGACCTGCCCGACAACATGTGGGGCGAGGCTCGGATCCCACAGACGTCGATCATCCCGCGCTGCGATCTCGTGATCACCCACGGCGGGAACAACACCACCACCGAGGCCTTCCACTTCGGCAAGCCGATGATCGTGCTGCCCTTGTTCTGGGACCAGTACGACAACGCCCAGCGCGTGCACGAGCTGGGGTTCGGCGCGCGTCTGGACACCTACGGCTTCGCCGACGACGAGCTCCGCGGCGCGGTCGAACGGCTGCTCGCCGACGAGGACCTCCGCGCGCGGATGGCGATGGACGGCGAGCGGATCCGGGCGCACGACGGCAAGCGCGCGGCCGCCGACCTGATCGAGCAGCTGGGCCGTCGCCGCCGGGCCGGCGAGGTCTGATCCCGCCCCCGTGGCGGCCGTTCCACCGAGTAGCATCGGTCCGATGGCGGGGCACCGCGTGAGCATCAAGGACGTCGCCCAGGAAGCGGGCGTGTCCGTCACCACGGTCTCCCACGCGCTCAACGACAAGGGGCGGCTGAACCCGGAGACCCGCCGGCGGGTGCGCGAGGTCGCCGAGCGCCTCGGCTACCGCCCCAACCCCGCGGCACGGAGCCTCGTGTCGGGCCGCACGGGCCTGATCGCGGCGATGGCGTCGCTCCCGCCCGAAGGCGTCGAGTTCTCGGAGTTCGGCTACTACACGGAGCTGATCGGGGCCGCCTCGGGCGAGGCCGTCGACCGTGACTACGCGATGGTCGTGGCGCCGCCGAGCCACAAGGGCTTCGTGTGGGACCGCGTCTCGCTCGACGGCGTGATCGTGATCGATCCGATCGAAGGAGACCCGGCGCTGCCGGCCCTGCGCAGCCGCGGCATCCCGTTCGTGACGATCGGCCGAGACCCGGACGACGGCGAGGGCGACGCCGTGGTCACCTCCGACGAGGAGCAGGGCACGTGCCTGGTGCTCGACCACCTCCTCGAGAACGGGGCCGAGCGGGTGGCCGTCTTGTCGGTCCCGCCGCTGAACGCGTTCGTGCAGGACACGCTCGCGTGCTACCGGCGATGGTGCGGGCGGAGGGGCCGCGAGGAGATCCTCGAGGTGTTCGATATCGAGCCGCTCGTCCGCGACCGTGATGCGGCGATGCGCGCCGCGCTCGACACGCTGCTCGCCGAGGACATCGACGCCCTCTACGTCGTGGTCGAGATGGCGGGGGTGGCCGCGCTCGCGCACCTGCAGGAACGCGGGATCCGGATCCCGCAGGACCTCCTGCTCGCAACGACCCACGACGCCGGGCGCGCCGCGAACGCCGAACCCGCGCTCACGACGCTGTCGTTCGACTACGCGGAGCAGGGACGCCTGGCCGCGCAGATGCTGCTCGACCTGATCGACGGCACCCGAGAGCCGCCGCAGCTGGAGCTGGTCCCCACCTGGCTCGACGCGCGCGCCTCGACGAGGCGCTGATCGTCGGGCCGAGCGCCCGCCGTCAAGCCGACGGCGGCGACCACGCGACCCCGAGCTGGGCGAACGCGAACGCGTACACGTCGGCCAGCAGGCCGACCATCTGGTCCAGCGACTGGCCGACGCCGTGGCCGCCGGCCTCGATCCGCAGGAGGATCGGGTCTTCCGACGACGTGGCCGCCTGCAGGCGCGCGGCCATCTTCTTCGCGTGGTACGCGTCCACGCGCGGATCGAACTCGCCTGCGGTCAGGAGCACCGCGGGATACGAGGTGCCGTCGACCGCGCGGTGGTACGGCGAGTACGCGTACAACGCCGCGAACGACGCCGGGTCCTCCACGCTGCCGTACTCGGTCACGTTGAACGCGCCGTTGGGATCCAGCTCGACCCGGAGCATGTCGAGCACGGGCACGGCGGCGATCACCGCCCGGGCGATGTCGGGGTGTTGGGTCAGCACGGCGCCCATGAGCAGGCCACCGTTGGAGCCGCCGAGGATCGCCAGCCGCTCGACCGTGGTCACCCCGGTCGCGACCAGGTGACGGGCGCACGCCGCGAAGTCGTCGAAGCACCGCTGCTTCGTGAGCAGGCGGCCGGCATGGTGCCACTCCTCGCCGTACTCGCCTCCCCCGCGGATGTTCGCCACCGCGAGCACCGCCCCCTGCTCGAGCCAGAGCAGGTTCCCGGGCTGGAACGACGGCTTGAGGGAGATGCCGTAGCCTCCGTACGCGGTCAGCAGCGTCGGGGCCGGGCCGGCGTCCAGGACGCCGCTCCTGGCGATCAGGCTGATCGGTACCTGCGCGCCGTCGTCGGCGGGGACGAACACGCGTCGCACCTCGATGCCCGAGAAGTCGAGCGGCGTGGTCGTGTCGAGCGCGGTCGCCCGCGGGGTCGGCTCGGCGTCGGCGGCGATCCACCACGAGCGCGGCGACGTGAACGTCTCGACCGCGTAGGCCACCTCGTCGTCGCCCAGGCGCGTGAGGCCCTCGACCGCGCTCACGGGGGGCAGCTGCACCGGAGGCAACGGCGCGCCGTCGTGGTCGAACACGCGGAGCCCGGAGGGGCCCCCGTCGATGTCGAGCACCCAGAGCCGCTCGTCGGTGACGGCGAACCCTTCGATCGTGAGCGCGGACTTCGGCACGACGACGGTCGCGTCGGCCACGGTGGCGCCCGGCCTCATCGAAAGACGCAGGATCTGGCTGTGCGGGGCGTCCTTCGTGCTACGCAGGAAGAGCGCGTCGGGCCCGAACGCCGCGCCGACCGCCTTGTCGGGGATGTCGGCGACCATCCACCACTGCCCGCCCTCGCCCTGAGGCCGCGCGAACAGCTGCCACTCGCCCCCGTCGCCCTTCTGCGCCCGGTCCAGCACCCACCAGCCGTCCGGGGAGGACGACAGGCGGTGCTCGACGATCCGGTCGTCGGCGAACATGCCGGCAAGCTCGCGGCGATCGTCCGTCGCGCCGCCGATCTGGTGGAACCAGACCTCCTGGAAGAAGCCGCCGTCCTCGGCGGGACGCTCGCCGGGCGCCGGGTGGCGCGTGTACCACAAGCCGGTCGCGTCCCCCTTCCACGCCAGCGATCCGCCGGCGGTGCCGCTCTGCACGCGGGGGATCCGCACGTCGACGAGGTCGCCGGTGGTCGCGTCGTAGACGTGCAGCGTGCCGTCCTCGGTGCCGTGGGAGGAGAGCGACACGGCGACGAGCCGCCCGTCGGGGGAGGGCACGAACCAGTCGATCGTGGTGGCCCCGCTCGGGTCGAGCGCGTTCGGGTCGACGAGCACGCGCTCGGTCGAGGCGTCGGCGAGGTCGGTCAACGCGACGAGGAACGGCTGCTGCCGGGGCGGCTGGAACTTCAGCACGAAGGTCGTGTCGCCGCCTCGCGCGGGATCGGCGTAGGAGATGGACCCTGCCGTGAGGATCTCCTCGGCCCTGCGGCGGATGTCGCCGTACGACGGCAGGGCCCGCAGGTAGGCCATCGTGCGCTCGTGCTGCGCCTGGGTCCACGCCTGCGTCTCTTCGGAGGCCGCGTCCTCGAGCCACCGGTAGTCCTCCGTCACGTCGACGCCGTGATAGGTCGTGGTCACCGGCACGCGCATCGCCTCGACGCTCGTCGGTTCAGGCATCCGCCCCCCTTCCGTGCTCGGGCGTATCCTCCGACATCCCGGCCCGGCAGGCACGGGCCCCGCACCTGCCCCAGCACCTCGAGCTACGGGCGTGAAGGTTCACGATCGAGCCGCGAGGAGGCGGGCCACACGCTGTGCCCCGACCGTGTTGCCCGACGCCGCGTGGATCCCTGCGACCTCCTTGAGTGTCCCGATCGCCGCGGAGGGATCGGTCTCGTACTGCAGTTCAGCCAGGTGCTCAAGCGCCAGGGCACGGAGCAGGTTCGAATCCGTCGAACGCGCGGTCGACGCGGCTTCGTCCGCCAACGAACGGGCCTCCTCGGGGCGCCCGCGAGACCGACGAGCGACCGACAACGCGAGGCCGCGATAGATCCGGCCTTCAGCACCCATCGCCGGGAACCGCTCCGCGAACGCATCGGCGAGGACCGACGCTTCATCGATCCTCCCTTGGTGCGCGAGTGCGAGCGGCAGGAGCCAGCTCCACTCGTTCACGACCCAGACGTCGCCGAGCCGCTCCATCACATCGAGCCCCTGACGCGCCATCGCTTCGGCCGCCTCAGGTGCGTCGGTGAGGAGGAGCACTAGGGCCAACCCCGCCAGCGCCTGATCGGCCCCCGGCCACTCGAGGCCGCCGTTCTCGATCGCGAGGCGCCACGCAGACTCCGCCGACCGATATGCGGGCACGTCGCCTTCGAGCGCGGCTGCCGCCGCCGCCAGTGCGACCCCACCGGCGCTGATGATGGGGTTCGGGCTCCGGCGCATCAGCTCGGCCTGCTCCTTCATCGCCGTGACGGTGCACGGCCCCCGGATCGTGGCACACGGCTGATCGCCACCCGCCTGGATCTGCTCACGGAGCCGTCCGGCGCGCTCCGCGTGGAAGAACGATCGCGCTTGCGCCTCCGCGTGGTCCGCCATCTCGCCGATGAACACGTGCAGGTACTCGATCACGGTCCATCCCTGTGCGAGCCCGACGTCATCGTCGAGCTCGGTGAGCTCGGCGAGCAATGCTCGCCCCTCGGCGATCCCGCGTCGGATCTCATCCTCCGAAGGACCTGTGTAGAAGTGGAGGGCGAGTTGCTGAAGTCGGATCCTGATCGCATCTCGACGCGACCCGACCTGTTCGGCCTGGACGAGGGCTTCCTCGAGGAGCGCCCCCGCATCGTCGGCCCGTCCGGCTTCCATCAGCGCGATCGCGAAGTCGGGCAGCATCTCCAGGCGCGTCGCGGAGTTGCGCGGGAGGAGGTTCGCCGCTCGCTCGAGGAGATCCGAGGCCGTGACGAGGTCGAGCCGCGAGAAGGCGCGGCCCCCGGCGCGCGCGAGCAGTTCGCCGGCACGCCGCTCGAGCTCGCTATCCGGACGGCCCAGCTCGGCCCGGAGGGCCGCCGCCTGCTCGAGATGGATGGCGGCCAGCTCTTCCTCCTCGTGGGGGAACAGATCAGCGATCGCGGCGTGGAGGTCGGCCCTCGTGGCCTTCGGAAGCCGGTGGTACGCGGTTTCTCTGACGAGCGCGTGCGCGAACGCGCCGACGTTGGGCTCGACCTCACTCGCGAGATGCGCCCGGTCGGCCTGCCGGAGAACGTCGCCGAGGTCGAGCGCCTCGGGGGCCAGGGCCTCGACGAAGTCCACACGGAACCGCGAGCCCTGGACCGACGCCAGTTCGAGCGCCCTCGTGACGTCGGGCGAGCATCGGTCGAGCCTGGCTTCGAGCAGCGCTCGGATCGTCGTTGGGGCTGCCGAGGGATCCCACGCATCCCCGAGCTCCCGTGCGTCCGCCGCGAGCTGCTCCAGGAACAAGGGGTTGCCCTCCGCCGTGGCGACCAGGCGGTCCGTTGCGAGGAGATCCGTGCCCACCAGCGCGTCGGCCAACACCCGGGACTCATCCGCCTCGAGCGGCCCGACCGTGATCGTGATCGCCCGCTGCATGCCCCCGCCCCACGACCGCCGCGCATCCAGGAGGTCCAGGCGAGCGGCGCACAGGAGGAGGACCGGCCCTCTGGTCCACCGCGCGGCATCTTCGACCAGATCGATCAGGGCGGGATTGGCCCAGTGGAGGTCGTCCAAGACCGCGATCACCGGTCCCCGCGCCGCCAGGGTCTCGAGGAGACGACGGATCGCCCAGGTCGACTCCGCCGGGCTCTGTCCGCCGAGACCGAGCAGCGACCGGAGAGCGGCCTCGAGGGCTCGTGCGTCCGGGCTGTCGCGGACCAGCGAGGCCAGCTCGTCGACGACGTCGTCGGGGGTGCCCGCGCCCGCCGCAGCCCGCACCAGGTCGGCGATCGGGGCGAGGCTCGCGCCCTCACCCGCCGCCGGCACGGAGGTTCGAAGGACCGTCGTGCCGGGCAGATCGCGCAGGAAGGCGTCGAGCAAGCGAGACTTGCCGATACCGGGTTCGCCGAGGACCGTCGCCAGGACCGGAGCCCGGCCTGCGACCGCTTCGTCGAAGACCAACCCGAGAGACGCCATGAGTCGTCCGCGACCGACGAACGGCGTCGTCGACCAGCGACGGGGACCAGCCTCGACCGAGACGACCAGTGCGGCGTCCACCGGTTCCGCCTTGCCCTTCAGCGTCATGGGTGTCAGCGGTCGCAGCTCCGCTCGATCCCTGAGGAGCCTCATCGCAACCGGCCCCGCCACGACCGTCCCCGGCTCAGCGGCCGATTGGAGCCGGGCCGCCGTGTTCATCGTGTCCCCGACGAGCGGTTCCCCGTCAGCCGGCACGAGCACCTCCCCGGTCTCGATGCCGATCCGACACTCGAGCGCGATCGGTGAGCGAGCACTCGCCCCCTCGAGTCGTTCACGGATCTCGATCCCCGCTCGAACCGCCCGGAGCGCGTCGTCCTCGTGGGCGACCGGCACGCCGAACACGGCCGCGACCGCGTCACCGATGAACTTCTCGACGCGACCCCCGTGACGATCCACCGCGGCGCGCGCCTCATCGAAGTACGTGTGGAGGGCCGGGCGGAGGACCTCGGGGTCGTACGTTTCCGCCAGCGTGGTGGAACCGACGAGGTCGCAGAAGAGCACGGTCACGAGGCGGCGCTCCACGGGCAGGCTCACGGTTGGGGAGCCGCATGCGGGGCAGAACCGCGCGCCGGACGGCAGGCCCGCTCCACAAGGTGAGCACTGCATGGTGCGAATGTAGAGCCCTCGAGCAACGGCGTCGAGGCGACCTCGTCGAGACGACGAGCCGACAGAAGCGTGCCAGCCGCAGGGGTGAAGCGTCGGTGCCCGGGGTGGGACTCGAACCCACATGCTCTTGCGAGCCAGCGCTTTTAAGGCGCCTCCGTCTGCCTGTTCCGGCACCCGGGCTTCGTCGGCGATGCTACCGGTCGGCTCAGGGGGACGTCGGCTTGGTGAGCACGTAGCCGAACTTCTTCGCGTTCGCCACCGCGGGATGGGCGTAGCCGGCCGGACGTCGCGCGAAGGCCCGGATCACGTTCAGCGT
>JBLMXP010000005.1:0-7673 GCA_050257835.1 Planctomycetaceae bacterium
GCTCCGCCACGCGACCAGCGCCAGAGAGAGCAGGAGTAGCACGCCGACGAACCACATCGGGCCGTTGTCGAGGATCGGGTCGGTGTCCGCGAACGACCGCCAGTACGACCCGCGGTGCAGGAAGGGCTCGAGCGTCGCGTACTCGGTGAGCGGCCACACGATCAGCGTGTACGCGACGAACGGCACTCCCAGGCGCAGGAGTCGGTCCGAGACGAACCGCGAGGCCCCCTTGCGCGCGAGCGAGTCCTCGGTGAACAGCCCCGAGATCAGGAAGAACAGCGCCATCAGGAACAGCGCCCCGAGGCTCACGAACGCCACCACGACCACGGTCTCGACGACCGGCGAGAGGCTCACCTCCCGGACGTCCTGGTAGGTCCACGACCCCCACGCCGAGTACCCCTGCACCGCGTGCGCGGCGATGATCCCCGCGATCAGCAGCGTCTTCAGGTTGTCCAGGTAGGCCAGGCGCGCTCGCGCGGAGATCCGCGGCTCGGACAGCCCTGTGGTCCCCATCGTCGATGCCCTCGTCGAGCATCCGACGCCCGGGGATGAGGGCCCAGGGTCGGAGGCCTCGCCACGGACGGGACGACGCCGCGTCCTGTACTTGCGCCCCCGGACGACCGATGCTCCCGTGGATGAACGTCGGTCTGCTCATCGCGTTGGGCGTCGTGGCCGTGATCGCGGTCGTGCTGGGTAAGGCGTACCTGACCCGCAAGCGGCAGCAGGCGTTCGCGCGGTTCGCCGTGCTGCAGGGGTTGCAGTACGCGCCGGAGGACCCGTTCGGGTTGGTGGACCTGCCGTTCGCGCTGTTCAGGAAGGGGGAGGGCCGCGGCGTCGAGAACGTGCTGTGGGGAACCTGGCACGACACGCCGTTGCATGCCTTCGACTACTGGTACTACGAGGAGTCGACCGACGGCAAGGGCAACCGCTCCCGCACCTACTACCGGTTCGAGTGCGCCATCACCACGATCGACGCCTCGTGTCCGCGCCTGACGCTCTACCACGAGAACCTCCTCACGCGTCTGGCCGATCACCTCGCGATGCGCGACATCGAGTTCGAGTCCGAGGGGTTCAACAAGGCCTACAACGTCAAGTGCGACGACGAGCGGTTCGCGTTCGCGTTCGTCGACGCGCGGATGATCGCGTGGCTCCTCGAGCACGGCGGGGGCTACTCCTTCGAAGCCGTGGGGGACCGTCTGCTGGTCGCCTGCCGTCGGTTGGACCCGATGGCGCTCGTGCCCGTGCTCGGCACCGCGCGGGACTTCCGTGCCCAGGTCCCGCGCGACGTGCCCTCCCTGTACCCGAAGTCGGGCTAAGCTCCGGGCGACACGGAGCGAAGGGGTCGGTCATGTGGGTCGCCATCGTCATCCTCGCCGTCATCGTGCTGGTGGTGCTCGGCGCGATCGTCGGCTACAACCGGTTCGTCTCGCAGAAGAACCTGATCCGCGACGCGTGGGCGAACATCGACACGGAGCTGCGGCGTCGGTACGACCTGATCCCGAACCTGGTCGAGACGGTCAAGGGCTACGCGACGCACGAGCGCGAGGTCTTCGAGAACGTCACGAAGGCGCGCGCGATGGCCACGGCCGCGACCGGCTCGCCGGCCGAGCAGGCCGCCGCGGAGGGACCGTTCGTCGCGGCGCTCCGCCAGCTGTTCGCCGTGGCGGAGAACTATCCGGACCTGAAGGCGAACCAGAACTTCCTCGCGCTGCAGGCCGAGCTGTCGAACACGGAGGACCGTCTGCAGACCGCCCGGCGCTTCTACAACGCGAACGTCCGCGACTACAACCGCCGGGTCCAGTCCTTCCCGTCCATGTTCATCGCGCGGATGTTCGGCTTCAAGGAGGAAGAGTTCTTCGAGGTCGACGAGTCGATGCGCGGCGAGGCCGGCGTGCCCCGCGTGAACTTCGCCGGCAGCGGTCCCGCGGTCTCCTTCGGTGACGCTGGGGCGGCTCCTGGTGCCGACGCGACGGGAGCGGGACAGGCGACGGTGGGGGAGGAACCGCCGCCCCCGCCGCCGGGCACGACCCCCTGACCGCGGATCACGGCGCGGGCGGCGTCAGCCCTTCCGCGAGCGACGCGCGGCGGACGTCGCGGGTGAGCAGCGTCCAGGCAACCGCCCACGCCGCGGCGACCGCGCCGAGGAGCACGGCGGTCGTGCGCGGGCCGACGTTGTCGGCGAGCCAGCCGGTGACGACGCTCGAGATCGCGATCGTCGCGGTGATCAGCGCGAAGTCGAACGCGAAGACGCGCCCGCGGATCCTGTCGGGCACGACCCGCTGCAGGCCGTACGTGGAGAAGGTCCACTGCACCCCGCCGCCCAGGTGGGCCACGGCCACCGCGAGCATCGCGACCAGCAGGGCGGGCGACAGTCCGAGCAGGACGTAGCCCAGGCCGAAGGTCGCCAGGCCCACCGAGATCACCGTGTAGATGCGGCGGTCACGCTCGCCGAGGAACGAGCGGCCGACGAAGGGCCCGATCAACGCGCCGACCCCGCGCGCGGCCATCAGCAAACCGATCGCGATCTCGCCGCCGTGGAAGACCTGCGTGGCGAACACCGAGATCAGCACGAGCACGCCGCCGGCCAGGCCCCAGCCGGCCTTGACGGCGAGCAGGGCGAGCACCCGATGGTCGCTCCGCGCGTAGCGGGCCGTCTCCTTCGTCGCCTCGACCACGCCGGGGTGCTCCTCGTGGGCGCGCGCCTCGGAGAAGGCCCGGTGGACGCTGAAGATGAACATCGCGGACAGGGCGAACGACGCGGCGTCGATCACGATCGCGGCGTCGCGACCGAGCGCAGCGGCGACCACCCCGCCGAGGGTCGAGCCGATCAGCAGCATCGTGCCCCACAGCGAGCCGGTGAGGGCGTTCGCGGTGGACAGGTCCTCCCCCTCGACGAGGTTCGGGAGCGCCGCCTCCGACGCGGGGTCGAACGCCGCGGCGAAGGACGCGAGGAGCGCGATCAGGGGGAACGCGAGCCACACGGTCTGCTCGTCGCGCACGAACAGGAACGCGAGGCAGATCACGGCGCGGATCAGGTCGCAGGCGACCATCAAACGGCGACGATCCAACCGGTCCGCGAGCGCCCCCCCGACGGGGGAGAGGAAGAACGAGGGAACGTCCTGCGCGGCCAGCAGGAGCCCGACCGCCAGCGGGGAATGGGTGAGGTCCAAGATCAGCCCGAACAGCGCGACGAGCAGGAACCAATCCCCGGCCAGGGAGACCGACGTGGCGGCGAACACCCGGCGGAAGTCGCGGTTGCGGCGCAGGAGCGACCAGGCCGCACCCGCGCCCGTGGTCCAGTCCACCGCTCCCATCGCAGCCTGCAAGACTACGGACCGTCCGGTCGGATCGATCGAGGGAGGACGAGCGTGCTCGAGCGCATCACCTGGTTCCGGCAGTCGGCGTTGCGGTGGCAGGACGACGAGCGGACCGTCTACATCGACCCGTGGGGCACGCCCGATGACGCGCCTCCGGCCGACGTGCTGCTGATCACGCACGCGCACGACGACCACTTCCAGCCCGACGAGATCGAGCGCCTCACCAAGGACGGCACGAAGCTGGTGGCGCCGCACGATGTCGCGGCCAAGCTGCACGGCGACGTCACGGCCGTCGCCCCGGGCGAGTCCCACGAGGTCGGCGGCCTGCGCTTCACCACCGTGCCCGCCTACAACACGCGGGAGGAGGCCCTCGACTTCCACCCGAAGGCGAACCGCTGGGTGGGCTACGTGGTGGAGCTGGGCGGTCGCGCCTACTACCACGCCGGCGACACGGACCATCTCCCTGAGCTCGAGAGCGTCCGAACCGCCGTCGCGTTCGTGCCGGTGGGCGGCTACTACACGATGGACGTCCCCGAGGCCGCCGGGCTCGTGCGGGCGATGGCGCCGCAGCTCGCCGTGCCGTTCCACTTCGGGTTCGTCGTGGGTTCCGCGAGCGACGGCGACCGCTTCCGCGAGGAGGCGGCGCCGGTGCCCGTCGAGGTGATGAAGCCGACGAACCCGTTCGAGCGCCCGTAGGTCAGGAGCAGGTCGGGGCCTGCTCGCCGAGCGTCGCGTAGGCGCCCTGGATCGTCGTCACGAGGTTCCGGGTCGCCGTCGGCCAGGGCACGCTCGTCTCCGTGCCCTCGACGTGCGCCTCCACCGCCGCGGTCGCCTGGAGCACGTCGGCGGCGACGGCGCGCCGCCCGGCGTCGTCGAGCTGAGCGGCGAGCCCGTGCAGCGTGTCGTGCACCGAGAAGAACACCGCGGAGGCCTGCGCGGTGGGCGCGGGCATCGTCTGCAGACGGCAGAGCGCGGCCATCACCATCACGGCGGCCGGTGACTGCGACGATCCCGGGGTGCTCGGGCCGCCGTCCGACGTGGTGCCGCCGCAGGCGGTCAGGACGGCGAGCGCAAGCGCCGCCGCCGCGACCCGTCGGCGCATCAGCCCTCCACCAGCAGGCCGCGCCGCCGACGGATCCGCCGGTCGAGCGTGCCGAAGATCAGGTACTCGGCCGCGACCCCCACCACGACGATCACCGCGAGCACGGCGAGCAACGCCGGCACGTCGCCCTGGTGGCGATCGAGCAGGTGTCCGAGCCCGACCGCGTGGACCGCAGCGACGAGCAGCTCCCCGGCCATCAGCGCCTTCCACGCGAACCCCCACGCCTGCTGGAGCCCCGCCATCACACCGGGGAGCGCGGCGGGGAACACCACGCGCCGGTAGAGGGTCCAGCCGCGCGCCCCCAGCGTGCGCCCGGCTCGTTCGTACACGGGGGGCACCTGCCGGATCGCTTGGAGCGTGGCGAGGGTCATCGCGGGGAACGCGCCGACGACCGCGACGAACACCACGGCGCGCTCGGTCGGGCCGAACCAGACCACCGCGAGCGGCGCCCACGCGACGAACGGCGTGATCTGGAGCGCGACCACGAGCGGACGGATCGCGCGCCGCGCGAACGCATCGAGCGCGAGCCCCACGCCGAGCGCCACGCCCACGACGACCGCCACCGCGAAGGAGAAGACGAGCCGGATCAGCGTGTGGAACGTCGCCTCGACGATCGTCCCGTCGCGCAGGCCGTCGACGAACGCGGTCCAGACGGCGGCGGGCGCCGGGATCGCGTCGGTCGTCGTGACCGCCGCGAGGACGGCCCATGCGGCCACCACCGCCACGATGCCGACGAGCGGCGGGATCACCTCCTCGACGAACCGCCGCTTCATCGGGGGACTCCCTTGTCGACCTCACGACGCAGGATCGCGTGGATCTCCGACACCACGCGCGCGACGAGCACGTTGTCGAGGTCACGAGGCCGGGGCGTGTGGATCCGGAACTCATCGAGCAGGCGGCCGGGGGCCGCCGACATCACGAGCACCCGGTCGGCGAGCAGCACCGCCTCGCGCACGTTGTGGGTCACGAACAGGAACGTCCGAGCTCCGCCGGCTCCCACCCACACGCGCTGGACCTCGTCCTGCAGGAGCTCGCGCGCCTGGGCGTCGAGGGC
The DNA here is from genome assembly GCA_050257835.1 of Planctomycetaceae bacterium. GTDB lineage: Bacteria > Actinomycetota > UBA4738 > UBA4738 > HRBIN12 > AC-51. Next base: position 5,474 of record JBLMXP010000005.1, read on the forward strand.
GCCGAACGGCTCGTCGCCGAGCAGGACGGCTGGCTCGGCGGCGAGGGCCCGAGCGAGCGCGGCGCGCTGGCGCATCCCGGCCGACAGCTCGTGCGGCTGCGCGTCGGCGAACCGTCCGAGCCCGACCTGGTCGAGCCACGAGGCGGCCCGGGAGCGGCGCTCACCCTGCGGCATCCCGACCAGCTCGAGCGCGAGCTCGACGTTGGCTCGCACGGAGAGCCACGGGAACAGCGCGGGCTCTTGGAACAGCACCGCTCGGTCGGGGCCGGGGCCGGCGATCGGACGGCCGTCCACGAGCGCCTCGCCGCCGCTCGGCGTGTCGAGCCCGGCCAGGACGTGCAGGATCGAGGTCTTGCCGCATCCGCTCGGGCCGAGCAGGCACACGAACTCCCCGCTCGCCACGTCGAAGGTCACGCCCGCGGCGGCGGTGAACGCCTCGCCGTTCGCCCGGCGGCGCACGATCGACAGGTCGCGCACGGCGAGCTTGGGAACGGCCTCGGGCGGCCGGTCGATCATGAGGGTCGCGGAAGGATCCATCAGCGCAGCCTGAACTTCTCCGCCATCTCGATCTGCACGACCTTGCCGTCCTGCACGACCAGGACCACCGTGCCGAACCGGATCCGCCGCAGGACCTCGGCGACCTTCGCGAGCACGGCCTTCTCCTCGTCGGAGAGCGCGAGCCCGTCCAGGCCCCCCTCGGTCGGCGCGTCGGCCATGGGCCGATGCTACGTCCCGCATCCCTCGCGTCGCACGGGCATCACGACGCGAAGACCAGACCTGAGAGCAGCAGCAGGATCGGCGCGGCGAACAACGCGGCGACGAAGCCGGCCAGCCGCCGGTCCTCCGACACGAGGAAGTCGTCGAGGCTCAGCACCGCGCGCTTCACCGGGGCGTACGCGAAGGCGAGGATCGAGACCGACACGATCGTCACGCCGATCGCCTCCGCGAGGACGATCTGCGCCGCGACCGGGGTCTTCTGCAGCATCGCGACGACCAGCGTGTCGGCGAGCGTCGTGATGTTCGCGCCCATGATGTAGGGGAGCGCCTCGTCGCGTTTGACGTAGCCCTTCACCGCGAGCGGCACGAGGACGGTCAGCGCCACCGACACGGAGAGCGTGAGCGTCGCGACCAAGCAGCCGAGCGCGAACATCGTCCATGGGCGCTTGAGCCACGCGCTCCGTTTCGAGGCGGTCGAGTCCGAGTCGACGTGGGGCAGGACCCGGTCGAGCAGGTGGAACGACGCCAGGATCGTGAGCAGGCCGACGAGGAACAGCCCCCAGCCCGGCAGGTGCGCCTCGGCCAGGTCCACGATCGGCCCCCAGAGCCGGCCGAGCACGGCGTCGAGCGTGCCCGACGCGTGGAGGTCGAACCCGTCGAGCAGGCCCGCGCGCATGATCGCGTACGCGATCAGCATGCCGGGCAGGTACTGGACCGCCGTCATCGTCATCGCCTGGATGCCGATGCTCAGGCCATCGGCACGGCCGTCACGGTGACGGATCGTGTAGAGGAACCCGGTCACGAGGACGATGAACGACGCCCCCAGGCGCGAGCCCGAGAGCATCGTGAGCGTCTGGAGCTTCGTGATCGTGCCGGCGCCGAACAGGCTGATCGTCGTGGCGGCCACCGGGGAGCCGGACAGGACGAAGTAGGCGCCCAGCCAGCCGGTGCCCAGCGTCGAGTAACCGCTCGCGAAGGGGAACTGCCCCTGGATCGACGGGCCGATCGCCGCGGCCCCCGTCTTCATCAACTGGATCGCCAGGACGAACAGGAACATCGCGGGGACGAACAGCAGCGCCTTCTTGAGGAAGTAGGGGGCCGGGCGCGTGACGTCGCCGAGGACCGGCCCGAGGTCGAGGTGGTGGCGGACCTCACCCGCCGCGTGGGGGACGCAATACTCGCCGTCGATCGCGGTCACGGCTGCTTCGAGATCCACGACGTCCTGTTCGGTACGCGCCATCGATACTCCCCTTCGCCCACGAAAAAAGGCCGCAACGCGCGAAGCGTCGCGGCCTCCAGTCGTCTGGTCAGCTGCGGGCGCAACGCTAGCAGCCGCGCGTCACCGAGGTCAACGGCCCACGCCCGTCCCGTAGACTGGGCCAGCGATGCCGGCCACCGTCGTTCTCGGGACCCAGTGGGGCGACGAGGGGAAGGGCAAGGCGGTCGACTACCTCGCCGACCGGATGGACTACGTGGTCCGCTA
>JBLMXP010000006.1:0-14260 GCA_050257835.1 Planctomycetaceae bacterium
GCGTGGACGTCTCTCCGGTGATCACCGACCGGCTGCCGCTGGAGCGCTTCGAGGACGCCTTCGCGATCACCGCGTCGGGGCACGCGGGGAAGGTGATCCTCCTGCCCGGCGCCGCCGTTCCCTAGAGGTACATGCCCGTCCCGTAGTCGGTGGTCGGCCGATCCGGGGCCGTCTGCCCGCTCGCGACCTGCACGCGGAAGGGGAGCCGCGCGCGCTCGTTCCCGTCGACCTGAAGCACGAACGCGTGGTCGCCCTCGTGCTGGAACACGAGCCCGTCGAGGTTGAGGGCGAGCGTGGCGGTGCCCTCCCCGGGCGGCGTCCCGAACCCGGCCTCCAGCGCGGTGCGGGTGGAGCCGTCGGGGCCGGCCACGAGCGGCAGGTCGGCGCCGCCGGGCCCGCGCAGGGACAGCCGCAGCTGATGATCGCCCGCCTCCGAGGGCGGCGTCCGCACGATCACGCCGATCCCGATCCGGTCGTGCCGGGCGGGCAGCCCGCCGGTCTGGAGCACCCGCCAGCCGATCCCGAGCGCGTGCAGCTTGCCGCCGGCCGCCTGGACCGTGTCCGAGAGGAACGCCTCGACCTCCATGCGGCCATCCTACGCAGTAGCGTGGGGTCCACAGGAGGACCGATGGGCGCGCTTGACTTCCTGAAGGACGAGCTCTCGACGCTGGAACGCGACGGGTTGCTCCTGCGCCCTCGGACGCTGAGCGGCCCGACCGGGGCGCGCGCGGTGTTCGACGGGCGACCGGTGATCAACCTCGCGTCCAACAACTACCTGGGTCTCGCGAACCACCCACGGATGAACGCGGCCGCGGCGCGGGCGGCGGCGGAGCTCGGCGCCGGCTCGGGGGCCGTGCGCACGATCGCGGGCTCGATGGATCTGCACCGCGTCCTGGAGGAGCGGTTCGCGGCGTTCAAGCACGCGGACGCGGCGCTGATGTTCCAGTCGGGGTTCACCGCGAACGCGGGGACGGTCGCCGCGATCCTCACCCACGACGACGTGATCGTGTCCGACCGACTCAACCACGCGTCGATCATCGACGGCGCCCGGCTGTCGAAGGCCGAGATCAAGGTGTTCGAGCATCGCGACGCCGAGCACGCCGACCGGTTGCTGGCCGAGACGGCCCGGCCGGGCCGTCACCAGCTGCTGATCACCGACGGCGTGTTCTCGATGGATGGGGACATCGCGCCGCTGCCCGACCTCGTGGAGGTCGCCGAGCGCCGGGGCGCGATCATGATGCTCGACGACGCGCACGCGTCCGGCGTGCTCGGGACCGGCGGCGCCGGCACGGTCGACCACTTCGGGCTGCACGGCCGGGTCGACATCCAGGTCGGCACGCTGTCCAAGGCGATCAGCGTGCTCGGCGGGTTCATCGCGGGGCCGCCGCACCTGATCGACTGGCTCCAGAACCGCGGTCGGCCCTACCTGTTCTCCACCAGCGCCCCGCCCGCGGTGGTGGCCGCGTGCATCGAGGCGCTCGACATCATCCGCGACGAGCCCGAGCGCCTCGAGCGCCTCTGGTCGAACACGCGGTCGTTCAAAGCCGGGCTGCACGACCTCGGTTTCGACACGGGCGCCTCCGAGACGCCGATCACCCCGGTGATCACCGGGGATGCGGAGGCGACCCAGACCTTCGCGCGCCGGTTGTTCGAGGAGGGCGTGTTCTGCCCGGCGATCGTGTTCCCGACGGTCGCGAAGGGGAGCGCGCGCGTCCGCACGATCGTCACCGCGGATCACACCGAGGACGACCTCGCCGAAGCGCTCGCGATCTTCGGGTCGGTCGGCGCCGAGCTGGGCCTGCGGGCCTAGCCGGCCGGCGCCGCGATCTTCGCCCGCAGCCCCTCCAGCATGAGGTCGAGCCCGAACTCGAACTGCTCGTCGAAGTCGCAGTGGGTGAGGTACGGGAGGGCGGCGGCGACGCACGGCAGGCGCTCGGCCGGGAACGCCGTGACGAACGTGGGGGGGAACGACCCCGTGTCCGGGCCGCCGTACAGCTGGCCCGTCTCCATCATCACGAACCCGAAGATGTACCCGCCGATCGCGTGGAAGGCCTGGACCGCGTCCCGGTCGGAGAGCCCTGCCTGACGGAGCGTCCGCAGCGCCGTCTCCATCGGCACCAGCACCTCGGGGTCGGTCGGGGGCGCCTTGCGTTCGGCGAGCAGCGGCAGCGCGTGGGGATGGGCCTTGAGCACGGTGCGCCAGGCGCGCGCCACGTCGCGGCCGTAGGCGGCCCAGTCCTCGACCGGGTCGCCCGTCGGCTCGGGGAACGCGCGGAGGATCCGCTCGAGGATGCCCTCGAGGAGGTCGTCCTTGTCGCGGACGTGGTTGTACAGGGACATCGCCTCGACGCCGACCTCGCGGGCCACGCGACGCATCGACACCGCTTCGAGGCCCTCGGCGTCGAGGACCTTGAGCGCAGCCTCGACGACCCGCTCCCTGGTGAGCCGCTCTCTCGTCTTGGTCGCCATCGCGCTCCCCGCGTTCCCCGTGCCCGGGTTGACACACTTACAGCGTACGTCTATCCTCACGTACGCTGTAAGCGTACACCGTACGTCAACCGTCGGGTAGGATGTCCCGCGAAGCATCGGAAGGGGGAGACCGCATGCGCATCAACCCGGAGTCGCTCGCGCAGGCGAGCGCCCGGCACCCGTGGCGCGTGATCGTGGTCTGGGCGCTCGTCGTGGTGGCGCTGGGGACCGCGTCGCAGCTGTTCCTCAAAGGGGCGCTCACGAACGACATCGCGTTCACGAACTCGCCGGAGTCGGTCCAGGCCCAGAAGCTGATCGAAGACAACGTGACGGGCAAGCAGACCGACACCGAGTACCTGATCGTCAAGAACCCGAACCTGCCGGTGACCGATCCGGCGTTCGAGCAGTACGTCAAGTCGGTCCAGGGGAAGGTCCTCGCGCTCGGCTCGACGGTGATCGCCCCGCCGGCGCCGGGACAGCAGGCGAGCGTGGTGACGGTCTACGACCTCCAGGCCGCAGCCTCCGCGGCCACCGACCCGCGGCAGCAAGCCGCGCTGCAGGCGCAGGCCGAAGCGCTGGTCTCCAAGGACGGCCACGGCACGATCGTGCCGGTCCCGGTGGTCGACATCGAGGCGAAGACGATCGACGCGTTGCGCGGGGTCGTCGCCTCGGCCCAGGAGGACGGCTATCGGTTGCTGCTCGCCGGGCAGGGCACCCTGCAGGCCGACTCGCTCCACGTCGCGGAGCAGGACCTTCGCAAGGGCGAGGGCATCGGCCTGGGCGTGGCGTTGATCGTCCTCGTCGTGGTCTTCGGGGCGATCCTGGCGGCGCTGCTGCCGATCGGCATCGCGATGGTCGCGATCCCGGTCGCGCTCGGCCTCGTCGGCCTGATCAGCGAGCTCACCGGGGTGCACTTCAGCGTGTTCACGCAGAACATCGCCTCGATGATCGGCCTGGCGGTCGGCATCGACTACTCGCTGTTCATCGTCGCTCGCTACCGCGAGGAGCGGATGAAGGGGTTCCAGCGCGACGGGGCGATCGGCGCGACGGGCGCGACCGCCAGCCGCGCCGTCCTGTTCAGCGGGATGACGGTCGTGTTCGCGCTGCTCGGGATGTTCATCCTGCCGACGACGATCTTCCGCTCGATGGCCGCGGGCGCGATCTTGGTCGTGCTCGCCTCGCTCGCCGCCACGATGACGCTGCTCCCGGCGCTGCTGCGGCTGCTGGGGGACCGGATCAACTGGCCGCGGTTCACGAAGCGGGCGCGGATGGAGGGCGACCACGACCCGCAGGGCGGGTTCTGGGACCGCTTCACGCGCACCGTCATGGCCCGCCCCGTCGTGTTCATGGTGAGCGCGATCGTCGTGCTGGGGAGCCTCGGCCTCGTCTACTTCTCGATCGAGAAGGGCACCACGCAAAGCGCCGCGTCGCTGCCCGACGACGTGGAGTCGAAGCAGGCGTTCATCTCGCTGGAGCGGGACTTCGGGGTCGGGGGGCAGACGCTGCCGATCCAGATCGTCGTGGACGCGCCTGCGAGCGACGCCGCCACACAGCAGGTCGTCGGCGCGATCCAGCAGGGGGTCGCGGGGATCCCCGCCCTCTCGCCGGACACGACGCTGCAGCCCGCGAAGGATGGGAGCCTCGTGGTCGTCGACGCGATCGCGAAGGGCGACGCGTTCAGCCAGGCGACGTTCCAGGCGGTGCGCGACCTGCGCGACCAGGTCGTGCCGGCCGCCACCCAGGGCACGGACGTGCAGGTGCTGGTCGGCGGGCAGCCGGCGATCTTCACGGACTTCATCGCCACCGTCGACAGCTACACGCCGATCGTCTTCCTGTTCGTGCTGGGGCTGTCGTTCCTGCTGCTGATGATGGTGTTCCGCTCGGTCGTGGTGCCGATCAAGGCCGTGATCATGAACCTGCTCTCGGTCGGCGCGGCCTACGGCGCGATCGTGCTCGTGTTCCAGCACCAGTCCAACTCGGTGCTGAACGCGATCCACGAGTTCGCGCTGAAGGTCTTCAACGCCCTCGGCTTCCCGTTCAAGGAGGTCGCGGTGATCGAGGCGTGGCTGCCGCTGATGCTGTTCTCGATCCTGTTCGGGCTGTCGATGGACTACCACGTGTTCCTGCTCAGCAGGATCCGAGAGGAGTACGACAAGACCGGCGACAACGACGAGGCGGTGGCCTACGGGCTGCGCACGACGGCGGGGATCATCACGGGCGCCGCGATCATCATGGTCGTCGTCTTCACGGCCTTCGCGGCGGGACGGCTCGTCCCGCTGCAGCAGATGGGCTTCGGCCTGGCCGTCGCGGTCTTCCTGGACGCGACCGTGGTCCGCTCGATCCTCGTCCCCTCCACGATGAAGCTGCTCGGGGACCTGAACTGGTACCTGCCGAAGTGGCTCGAGTGGCTCCCGAACCTGAAGGTCGAGGGGCACGAGCCTGACATGGTGCAGGTGCCCGACACCGCCGAGGAGCTGCTGGGGGTCGTCGAGCCGGCGGACTGATCCGCCGACGCGCAGCCGAGGAGGGGGAGGCCGGGCGCCTCCCCCTCGGGCTGTTCTAGGCTCTGGCCGTGACCGGTGACCACGACGCGCTCAGGGCCCGCCTCGGCCGTGTCGGCGCGTGGACCTTCGCCTTCGACGCGCGCCCGGCCGCGCAGGTCGCGATCGACGCACGCGGGATCGAGACGCTCGGCTATCCCGCCCTCTGGGTGCCCGAGGGCGGTGGTTCGCGCGACGTGATCGGTCACCTCTCCTGGCTGCTGGAGGCGACCGAGACCCTCACGGTCGCCTCGGGCATCGCGAACATCACGGCGCGGCAGCCCGACGTGCTCCAGGCGGGCGCGACCTTGCTGGCCGACGCCCACGGCGACCGCGTCGTGCTGGGGATCGGCGTCGGCCACGAGTACACGACCGAGCGCCGGGGCGTCGCGTGGGACCGGCCACTCGAGCGGATGCGCGCCTACCTCGACGCGATGGACGCGGTGGCCGGCACCTGGCCCGCGCCCGCGGTGGCGCCACGCCGGTTGCTCGCGGCGCTCGCCGACGGGATGCTCCGGCTCTCGGCGGAGCGGGCGCTCGGCGCGCACACCTACTTCGTCCCGCCCGAGCACACCGCGCACGCACGCGCGGTCCTCGGTCCGGAGCCGGTGCTCGCCGTCGAGCAGACCGTCGTGCTCCAGACCGATCCCGCGAGCGCGCGCGCGATCGCCCGCGCGTGGACCGTGCACTACCTCGAGCTGCCGAACTACGCGAGGAACTGGGCGCGGCTCGGGTTCGCCGAGGAGCTCGACGACGGCGGCAGCGACCGGCTGGTGGACGCCGCGGTGGCCTGGGGCGACGTCGAGGCCGTGGCCGCGCGGGTGCGTGCGCACCTCGACGCCGGCGCCGACCACGTCTGCGTGCAGGTGATCTCGAACGACGACGCCGACGTGTGCGTGCCGCAGCTGCGAGAGCTCGCGCCGGCGCTCCTGGCCGGCTGAGGCCCGCTCCTACCTCGCGAGCCGCCCGACGTGGTCGGGGTGGCGGAGTTCGCGGAGCACGTCGCGGGCGACCCAGCGTGCGCCCCGCGAGCCCGAGGCCTCCGCGATCTCCGCGATCCGTTCCGCCTCGGCGATCGCGGCGCGGTACAGCGCGGGGTTCCGCTTGCCGATCTGGCGTAGCGCCCAGGACACGCCCTTCTTCACCTCGTTGCGGTCGTCGGTCGCGGCCTGCTCGATCAGCGGGAACCACGCGAGGAACGCGGCGTCGGACGCTCCCCGGTCGCTCACGGCCATCCTCGCGATCATCGCGAAGGCGCAGCGCTTCACGAAGGGCTCGTCGCGCTCGGCCCACGCCCGGATCTTCCCGTCGCGCGCCGGTGTCGCCGCGAACAGGTCCGCGGCCGCGTCGCCGAGGTCCCACGAGTCGAGGTCGCGGACCCACCGCTCGGCGACGCGATCGGCGATCGCGCCCGGGTCGGCCACGTGCGTCGCGAGGATCCGCGCCTCGTGGGTCCTGGTCCGCCACAGACGCTCGGCCAGCCGCTGGTCCGTGCCTGCCCGCTTCGCGATCGCGCGGATCGACGGGATGCTCACCCCCAGGGCGCGATCGGTGCGGATCCCCACACGCTCCATCCCGGGGAGGCGGGACGGGTCCGCCGCCTCGTGGAGCGCGGCGAGCGCGTCGTCGAGGTTCACGGGGTGGTTCGCCCCGCGCTCGGATCGACCGCGCACGCCTCGCGGCCGAGGAGGGCTCCGAGACGGGCTCGCCGAGCCGCCACGGTCCGGTACGCACGATCGGTGAGGCCGGGCGCGAGCCGGGCGAGGGATGCGAAGGGCCTGCCGGCCGGCAGGGCCCGCAGGATCACCGGCACGGCGGCGCCCGCCGACCACACGCGGCCGTCGGGCGTGACGGCGTGCATCGAGTCGAGCCTCGCGGCCGACGGAACCGGGGCCAGGAGCCGCTCTCCTTCCGCGCCTTGGATCGTCGCGAAGCGGAGCGCGCGCCCACGGCCCCAGGTCCGCAGGCGTTCGGCCGCCCACCGGCAGAAGCCGCAGTCGTCGTCGTAGAGGACGGCGACGCGTGGATCTGTGTCCATGGACGTCAGCCTACGGGCGCCTGGGAAGATGGGAGCGTGTCCGCTCCGCGACTCACCGACGGGACCCGCGCGGCCCGCGTCACGCTGGGGATCGACGTCGTGGCGCTCGCGATGTTCGTCGTCGTGGGCATGGGGTCGCATCACGAGGGGTCCCAGGTCTCGATCTTCCTTCGCAACTTCGTGCCGGTCACGGTGTGCTGGCTGCTCCTGGCCCTGGTCGTGCCCACCTACCGGCCGCCTCGGTTCTCGACGATGCTGCTGACCTGGGCGATCGCGGTGCCGGCCGGGCTCTTCGTACGGTCGGCGATCCATGGCGACCTCGGCGACCCCGACCTCCCCGTCTTCTTCGCGGTCGCGCTCTCGTTCACGCTCGCCTTCCTCGCGATCGGCCGGGCGATCGCGATCGTCGTCACGCGGGGGATGCCCGCGCCGCAGCGATGACCCGGCTCGACATGCCCTCCCCGGGCGCGGCGCGGAGCTTCTGGCTCCAGGAGGCGCTGGCGCAGCCGGCCTTCGCCGGCGAGACGTGCCCGCCGCTGGACGCCCACCTCGCGGCCGACGTGTGCGTCGTGGGTGGCGGGTTCGCCGGGCTGTGGACCGCGATCGCGCTCACCGAGCGCGAGCCGGGCCTGCGGATCGTGCTGCTCGAGCAGGACATCGTGGGCGGCGGGGCGAGCGGGCGCAACGGCGGGTTCTTCTCCGCGTCATGGTGGGACCTGCCGGCGCTCGTCGGCCTGTTCGGCGACGCCGAGGGCCTCCGTTACGCGCTCGCGCTGGCCCGCTCCGTCGAGGAGACGGAGCGGTTCTGCGCCGAGCACGGGATCGACGCCTGGTTCCACCGCGAGGGGGTCGTCGGCGTCCGCACCGCGTGGCAGGCCGGCTTGTGGAAGGACGAAGCCAAGGCGACCGCGGAGCGGCTCGGGGTCGCCGATCGGATGCTGCCGCTCGACGCGGAGGGAGTGCGCGCGATCGCCGACTCGCCGCGGTTCGTGGCGGGCACGCTGATCGCCGACAACGCGATCTGCCAGCCTGCGCGTCTGGCGCGCGGTCTTCGTCGGGTGCTCCTCGAGCGCGGCGTCCGGATCCACGAGCGGACCGAGGTGACGGGTATCGACCGGTCGCGACCGGCGGTGGTGCGGACCCGGCACGGCGGCGTGAAGGCCGACCAGGTGGTGCTCACGACCGGCGCGTGGGCGGCGGGCTGGCGCGAGTTCGCCCGGAGCTTCGCGGTGGTGGTCGACTACTGCGTCGCGACCGAGCCGATCCCCGAGCGCCTCGAACGGATCGGATGGACGCGCCAGATCGGCCTGGCCGACGGGCGAGACCTCCTCTACTACCTCCGGCCTACCGACGACGGCAGGATCGTGATCGGCGGCGGCGGGCTCGGCACGGTCTTCGGTGGGCGTGCGGGCGGGCGTGCCGTGACGCACGACCGGCGGGTCGCCGAGGCCGCGGCGCGCGGGCTCCTGTTCCTCTTCCCCCAGCTCGAGGGCATCCGCTTCACGCACGCGTGGGGCGGGCCGATCGATCAGACCGCGGCGTTCGTGCCCTTCTACCGAACGCTCGAGCCCGGCAACGTCCATGCCGGGCTCGGCTACAGCGGGCACGGGCTGTCGCAGACGTGGGTCGGCGGCCGTATCCTCGCCGGCACCGCCCTCGGGATCGAGGACGAGTGGACCACGCTCCCGGTGAACCGCCCCGAGATCGCGAAGGCTCCGCCCGAGCCCCTGCGTTGGCCGATCGTGAAGGCGTCGGCCTGGGCGCTGGAGCGGGGCGACGCGCGCGAGGACGCCGGTCTGGCTCGGGGCCCGCTGTACGAGCGGATCGGCTACGCGCCCGACGCCTACCGCGACCGGATCGTCCGCCGCGGCGCTCAGTAACGGTCGTCGCGTCCCGGGGCGTCGTCGGGCAGCGTCGGCGAGGGCGTCGGGCGGCCGGTCTCGATCCGCGTGGTGCCGCGCTGCACCTGCATGTGGACGTCGCCCTTGCGGAGCTGGTGACGGAACCAGAGGTAGGCGGCCGCCCCGAGCGCCGCCAGCGTGGTGATCCCCACGAGCACGAGGAACGCGATCGCCTTCAGCACGACCCCGAGCAGCCCCGCGATCAGCAGGAGGATCAGCACGACCAGGAAGACCCACATAGACCTATCGTACGGCTCGTGCGGCCGAGGCTGCGAACCGCTCGATCCGGCGTGCGAGGTCCTCCGGATGCTGCAGCGGGACGTCGTGGATCCCCTCGACCCACACGACCTTCGTCGGGGCCCCCTGCGAGCGCAGCCGCGCCGCCGCCGCGCGCTTGCGGGCCTCCCAGCCGGCCTCGTCGGGGTCGCCCGAACGATGCGCCATCACCGCGAGCGTGGGCACGCGGAGCGCGGCGTGCAGGGAGAACGGGTCCTGGCCCCAGATCGCGCGGAGGATCCGGAAGTGGTTCGCGCGGCTGAGGTTCGGCCTGATCCGGCCGTCGCGGCCCACCCGCATCACCGAGAGCACGATGCCTTCGACATCGGGGGTCACCTCCAGGGCCTCGCCGGAGAACGTCCGGATCATCGCCCGGAACTCCTCGACGGTGAGACCGGCGAGGTGCGGGGGCGCGAGCGCCCGTTTCGCGTCGGCCCACGAGCCGAACCCCTCGCGCATCGATGCGAGGCCTCCGTCGACCAGCACGGCCGCCGAGGCTGCGCGGGGGTGGCGCACCGCGAGCTCCAGCGTGACCATCGCCCCCCACGAATGTCCCGCGACGACGAGGCGACGCAGGTCGGTCGCCCGCGCGACGGCCAGGGCGTCGGCGACCACGGCGTCGAACCCGTAGCCGTGGTCGGGCTTGGCGCTGCGCCCATGGCCCCGCGCGTCGTAGGTGACGACCCGGAAGGTCCGGGTCAGACGGGGGAGCATCAGGTCCCAGATGTGCTGGGAGGACGCCAGCCCGTGCAGCAGCAGGAGTCCGGGGGCGTCAGGCGAGGGCGCGGGGAGCGCGCGGACGGCGAGCCGAACGCCGCCGGCGCCTGTCACGTCGCTGAGGGTCTCCTGCATACTGCGGCGATGGTAGAGGACCGGTTCCGCTCGCCGCTGGCCGCCGACGCCCTCGCCGGGCGTGTCGCCCTGATCACCGGCGGGGGCACGGGGATCGGCCGCGCCACCGCTCGCGCGTTCGTCGAGGCCGGAGCCGAGGTCGCGATCTGCGGCCGGCGCCGCGAGCCCCTCGAGGCCGTCGCGGCCGAGCTCGGCGACGCGTGCCTGGCCGTCGGCTGTGACGTCCGCGAGCCCGAGCAGGTGACCGCGATGCTCGACCGGGTCGGCGAGCGCTTCGCGCAGGTCGACACGCTGGTCAACAACGCGGGCGGGCAGTTCCCGGCCCCGCTCGAGGACATCTCGCTGAAGGGGATGCGCGCCGTCCACCGGCTCAACGTGGACGCCGTCTGGGACCTGACCCAACGCGTCGCCGCGCGCTGGCTGATCCCGCAGCGCGGGGGGTTCGTCGCGTTCGTCGGGTTCAGCCCGCGGCGAGGCGTGCCGCTGATGGTGCACTCCTCGATCGCACGCTCTGCGCTCGAGACGCTCGCGGCGGGGATCGCGCTGGAGTGGTCGAAGTACGGGATCCGAGCGGTGTGCGTCGCGGCCGGGTTGATCCAGACCGAAGGGGTGCTGCAGTACGGCGGTCAGGGCCTCGTCGACGAGTTCGCGGCGTCGGTGCCGATGAGGCGGCCTGGGCTCGCCGAGGAGGTCGGCGCCACGATCGCGTTCCTCGCGAGCGACGGCGGCGGCTACATCACCGGCTCCACGATCCTGGTCGACGGCGGCGCCGACGCGTGGGGCTTGGGCACGCCTCCGCCCGACCTCGAGACGTAGGGCTTCCCCTCGAGGGGGATGCCGACGTAGGCTCGCCGAACCCAAGAAGCGAAAGGGGAGGGGTATGTACGGAACGGTCGCGAAGATGCGCGTGAAGCCCGAGAACCGGGAGCAGCTGCGGAAGGTCGCCGAGGCGCAGAACGTCGAGCAGGTCGAAGGGTTCGTCGCCTCGTACACCCTGTTCGAGAACGACAGCGACGTCGCGTGGCTCTTGGCCGTGTTCGCCGATCGGGCGACCTACGACGCGAACGCGAACGATCCCGCGCAGCATGAGCGGTTCATGGAGCTCCGGGCGCTGATGGACGCGGACCCCGAGTGGCACGACGGAGAGATCGAGTCGATGTGACACGCAGGCGATGAGCCCGGGCCGCCTTCGGCGGCCCGGGCCTTCCCTTGTCTCCGCACCGCCGGCCCGCGGATGATGGGGGCACGATGCGACCGATCGAACGCCGCGAGTTCCTGCGACGAGTGGCCCTGGCCGGGCTGTCGGCGCCCGTCGGCGCCGCTCTGCTCGCGGCGTGCCGCGCCTCGTCGGGCACGCCGTCAGCTCCGGCGGCCGCCCCCCCCTCCCCGCTGCCCGTCGACCCCGCCGCCAGGCTCGCGAGCGGCCTGCCGGTCGAGCAGGGCGCGGTGCTCAGGGTCTACGAGTGGAAGGACTATCTGTCCGCGCGGGTGATCCGGTCGTTCGAGGAGGCCTACGCCTCGAGCGGGGTGCGCGTGCAGGTCGAGAGCTTCCTGCACATCGACGAGGCCGTGGCGCGGCTGCAACAGCCCCGAAGCGACTTCGACGTCACCTTCCCCACGATCGACGTGCTCGCGTCGATGGCCCAGACGGGGTTGCTGCGTCCTCTGAACCACGACTACCTGCCGCACCTGGAGAACCTGTGGCCGTTCTTCCGCGATCCCGACGGCCCGTTCTACGACCCGGGCCAGCGCTACACGACCCCCTACACCGTGTACTCGAGCGGGATCGGGTGGCGTGCGGACGCGGTGACCGCCCCCGACGCACCCGACGCCCGCTCCGATCCGTACGCGATCTTGTGGGACGGGCGGTATCGGGGCAAGGTCGGGATGTACGACGACTACCTCGAGGCGCTCTCGCTCGCTCTGCAGCGCGACGGGGTCGCCGACGTGCGCGACGCCACGGCTGCCCAACTCCGCGCGGCGGGCGACCTGCTGGCCGAGGCCGTGCGCGAGGCCGGGCTCGCGTTCACGGTCGACGGCGCGCAGGAGGGGCTCGCCGAGGGAACCTTCGCCGCGCATCAGGCATGGTCCGGCGACATCTTGTCCGCGCCCCGCTACGTGGAGCGCGAGGGCGGCTACGGCGCCGGGGTCGCCGCCGAGCTCCGGTACTGGTCGCCGCAGGGCGCCACGAAGGTCGTCGGCTGCGACCTCACCGCGATCTGCGCGCGTGGCCGCAACCCCGTGCTCGCGCACGCCTTCTTGGACCATCTGCTCCGGTTCGACGTGGCGCTCGACAACTTCACCTGGAACGGTTACCAGGTGCCGATGGACGGCGCCACGCCCGAACGGTTCGCCGACCCGTCGTTCCCGTGGCATGGTGCGGTGCCGCAGACGCTGCTCCCCACGCTCCTGACGCCGGAGGCGTTCGGGCAGGGACAGTGGCTCGTGGGGTTCGGACCGTCCGAACGCGCGGCCTGGCTCGATCAGTGGAAGCGCGTGGCGCCGGCTTCGGCGCCGTCTTGAGCCGGATCTCCCTGTCGGGCCGGGGCCCACGTCGTGCTCACGTCGTAGGCCGAGAACACGGAGGCGAGCTTCCCCGTCGTCGCGTCGACGATCTGGACCAGGAGGTTGTCCTTCGTGCAGGCGTCGGCCTTGCCCGCCCGCGCGGGCGAGACGAGGTCGCCTTTGGCGGAGAAGTAGCACAGGTCGCGGGTGATGAAGACCCACGACGGCGCGCTGGCCGAGCCGGTCGAGGCGTTGCGGACGACGGCGTAGGTGGCCATCACGTCGGGCTGGGTGCCGGCCCCGGGAAGGCCTCCGTAGGCCCGCTGGGGCGAGAGCGAGGGGACGGAGCCGGGGGGCGGCGGCGCGAGCCACTCGTCGAAGGTGCCGGGGATCGCCTCGTCCTTCGCCTGGCGGAACGCGGCGTAGGGACCGGCGTCATGTCCGCACGCGACCGCGAGCGCCAGGAGCGCGAGGGCGAGGGCGGAGGAGGGTCGTCGCATCGGCGTCGGGCCCAATGGGGCGTGCTGCCACCCTACCCCGGCGCCCGGTTCGGCGGGAGGGAGCCTCAGGGCCGCTCCGCGTCACGTGGCGCGAGCATCCCGGCAACGACCATCAGCAGCGAGCACACGACGACGAACGCCATCCCCGCCCGCAAGCCCCAGGCGCCGGCGAGCCAGCCGATCACCGGCGGGCTCCAGATGAACCCGGTGTAGCCCACGGTGGTCACCGCCGCGATCGCGGCGCTCGGGTCCTCGTCGCGAGCGAGGCCCGTCAGCCCGAACGAGGCAGGAGCCGCCGCGGAGAGCGCGAACCCCATCACGAGGAACGCGCCGGCGACGACCGCCGTGCTGTGCGTCGTGACCGCCACGAACCCAGCGAGCGCCGTCCCCACCCCCGACACCAGGATCGTGGTGCCGCGCCCGAGCCCGAACAGGACGCGGCCGGCGAACAGGCGCCCGACGAACGCCGAGAGCGAGAAGGCCATGAACGCGTATGCGGCGGCCATCGCTGAGCCTTGGAGGTCCTCGCGGACGTAGGCGCCCGACCACACGTCGAGCGAGCCTTCGACGAGGAACGCGCCGAGCAGCGCGATCGCCGGGATCCACAGGACGGGGCTGCGTCGCAGCGCCGAGACCGAGACCAGGCCCGCGTCACCTGAGACCCCGCGCTCCCGCGGGGCCGTGGCCCGGTTCCACACGGTGGTGAGGGCCAGCGCCGCGGCCGCGTAGAGGAACCCGGCCCGGTAGTCGACGTTCGCGGTCCGCAGGATGCCGGCGACGGCCGCGCCCGTCGCGCCGCCCAGCGCGTAGCACGCATGCAGCCACTGCAGCACCGGCCGGCGGGTGCGCTCTTCCACGCGCTGACCCGCGACGTTCAGGTAGATGTCGATCAGGCCGTTGCCGGCTCCCACGACGACGGCAGCCACCGGGAGCAGGGCGTCAGGGCCGGCGCCGAAGGCGACGGCCCCGACGGCCAGGATCGCCAGGGAGAACGGCACGCTCACCGAGAGCGGCCAGTGCTGCACGCGCGGGACCAGCAGGAGCATCGTGAGGATCGCCGCGCCGGACAGGAGGGCCAGCAGCCCGCCGATCGCCGCGTCGGACAGGCCGTGGGCGGCCTGGAACTCGATCAGCAGGATCGTGACGACGCCCCAGAACTGGCCGAAGGACCAGTAGGCG
>JBLMXP010000007.1:0-10882 GCA_050257835.1 Planctomycetaceae bacterium
ACGCCCTTTGGCGCGCCGAGGGGCTCTGCCTCGAGATCGGGTTCAACCTGTCGCCGCGCGAGCTGTGGACCGCCGACCCGGTCGAGCGGATCGCGCGCCAGCTCGCGTCGGCCGGCATGGACGCCGATCGCGTCACGATCGAGATCACCGAGTCGACCGCGATGCACGACGCGGACCGGACGATCCAGATCCTGCACCGGTTCCACGACCAGGGGCTGAGGCTCGCGCTCGACGACTTCGGGACCGGGTACTCCTCGCTCGCGCGGCTGCGGTACATGCCGGTGGACATCCTCAAGATCGACCGAACGTTCGTCCGCGACGTCCACGAGGACCCGCAGAGCGCGAGCATGGTCGGCGCGATCATCGCCCTCGCGTCGAACCTCGGGATGACGCCGCTCGCCGAGGGGATCGAGACTGAGGACGAGTGGCGGTACCTCGCCGCCAAGGGATGCCCCCTCGGCCAGGGCTACCACTTCTCCCGGCCGGTCCCCCCGGAGGAGATCCTCGCCCTGCACCGTAGGGCGGGCCTGACCGTGATCGACGGCGGCCTGGCCGCAGGCTGAACCTCAGCGCCGCTTCGGCGGGGGGCGGAGACGGGATCTGCCGCGCGGACCGCCGCTGAAGACGACGCGCGGCGGCGAGACCTTCATCCCCTCCAGCTCGAACTCCTCGTGCAGCTCCAGGCGCGCGGCCATCCGAGACACGTCTCCCTGCTGCTGCGGGGTGACCAGCGTGACGCTCGTGCCGGTGCGACCGGCGCGCGCGGTCCTGCCCACGCGATGGACGTAGCCCTTGTCGTCCAGCGGCGGGTCGTAGTTCACGACCAGGGTGATGTCGTCCAGGTCGAGGCCACGCGCGGCGACGTCGGTCGCCACGAGGATCCCGACGTGTCCAGCGGCGAACCGCTTCAGCGCACGGTCGCGCGCCTCCTGCCGCATGTCCCCGTGGAGCGCGAGCGCGGGCACGTCCTGCGCCTTCAGCTGGCGCGCGAGCGTATCCACCATCCGCTTGGTGTTGACGAACACCAACGTGAGCCCGGGCTCGGCCCGCGCGAGCTCGATCAGCTTCGTGAGCTTCTCGTGCTGGGGCACCGGCACGAACCGATGGTCCGCCTCCTCGACGGTCGGGCGTTCGTCACCGCCGACCTCGTGGCGGACCGGGTCGCGCGTGTAGACCGAGGCGATCCGCCCGACCGCGCCGTCGAGCGTCGCGGAGAAGAACATCGTCTGGCGGTCCTTCGGGAGGTGGCGGACGATCCGGTCGACCTGCGGTTGGAAGCCCATGTCGAGCATCCGGTCGGCCTCGTCGAGCACGAAGATCCGGACGCCCTCGAGCGAGACGAGCCTGCGTTCGCGGAGGTCGTCGAGACGGCCGGGGGTCGCGATCAAGACGTCGACGTCGTCGACGCCCTTGGCCTGCTCGCGTACGCGCGTGCCGCCGTACACCGCGTGCACCTTGAGGCCCTTCACCCGGGCGATGTCCGCGATCTCGTCGCGCACCTGCTGGGCGAGCTCGCGTGTGGGCACGAGGATCAGCGCGGACGGCAGCGGATGCGAGTCAGGGTCGAGCCGCTCGACGATGGGCAGCGCGAAACCGAGCGTCTTACCGGACCCGGTCTTCGAACGCGCGAGGGTGTCGCGGCCCGCGCGCGCGTCCTGTACGACCATCGCCTGGATCGGGAAGGGCGAGGTGATACCACGTGCCGCGAGCGTCTCGACGACCGGCTCCGAGACCCCGAGGTCGCGGAAGCTAACGGTGTCGGTCACTGTGTACAGGCTACCGCGCGGCCGGTCCTACCAGCACGGCAGCGGTTCCGCCACCCGAGCGGAGCCCCGGCGGTACGCTGGGCCCACGACCGACCGGGAGGATGGGCAACGGTGGCAGATCGCACGCAGCTCTGGAACGACCTCGCCTCGCAGATCGTGATCGACGCGATCCGCGCGACGACCGCCGCCGGGTCGGGTCACCCCACGTCGTCGGCGTCCAGCGCCCACCTGCTCGCCGTGCTGTTCGCGGACCACCTGCGGATGGACGTCGAGGACCCCAAAGCCCTGGCGGGCGACCGGTTCGTGCTGTCGAAGGGCCACGCGGCGCCCGGCCTCTACGCCGCGCTGAAGGCGATCGGCGCGATCTCCGACGAGCGGTTGCTGTCGCTGCGCAGGCTCGGCTCGGCCCTCGAGGGCCACCCCGTGCCGATCCCCGAGATGCCGTGGGTCGACGTCGCCACGGGCTCGCTCGGCCATGGGATGGCCAACGGTCTCGGGATGGCGCTCGCCAAGCGCCTCGACGGTGCGCCGGGCACGATCTGGGTGCTGATGGGCGACTCCGAGGTCGCCGAAGGCTCCGTCTGGGAGGCGATGGAGGCCGCGGCCTTCCACCGCGTCGACAACCTCGTTGGGATCTTGGACATGAACGCGCTGGGTCAGCGTGGACCGACGATGCACCGCTGGAACGGCGACTTCTTCCGCGACCGCGCGGAGGCCCTCGGCTGGACCGTCCAGGAGATCGACGGCCACGACGTCGACTCGATCGACGACGCCTACACGAACGCGATCGCCGATGACCGGCCGACCTTGATCGTGGCCCGCACGAAGAAGGGCTGGGGCATCCCCGGGGTCGAGGGGGAACAGGGCTGGCACGGCAAGCCGCTGCCGGCCGACATGGCCGAGCGGGCGATCGCTGCTCTCGGCGGGGAGCGCCGGCTGGTCGTGACGCCGCCGTCGCCGCCCTCGTGGACCCCCGCACCGGTCGGCGCGCTCGCCCGGGCCGAGGCGCCCGCGTACACCGAGCCCGTCGCGACGCGCAAGGCCTTCGGCGAGACCCTCGCGTGGCTCGCCGGACACCGCCCGGACCTCGTGGTGCTCGACGGCGAAGTGGGCAACTCCACGTTCACCGAGGACGTCGACGAGGTGGCGCCGGAGCACTTCATCCAGCTCTATATCGCCGAGCAGTGCCTCGTCGGCGTGCAGACCGGCCTGCAGGCGATGGGCAAGACCGTGTTCGCCGCGACCTTCGGCGCGTTCCTCACCCGCGCGTACGACCAGATCCGGATGGGCCCGGTCAGCCGCGCGCGCCTGCGGCTGTGCGGCTCGCACGCCGGCGTGTCGATCGGCGAGGACGGACCGTCGCAGATGGCCCTTGAGGACCTCGCGATGTTCCGCGCGCTCCCCGGCGCCACGGTCCTGTACCCGGCCGACGCCAACAGCACCGTGAAGCTCGTCACCGCGATGTGCGATCTCGACGGGGTCGCCTACCTGCGGAGCACGCGCGAGGCGACGCCCGTCCTGTACGGCCCTGACGAGGACTTCCCGATCGGCAGCTCGAAAACGCTCGCGCGGAGCGACCGCGACGACGTCACCCTGGTCGGCGCCGGCGTCTCCCTCGTGCAGGCGCTCGGCGCGCACGACATCCTCGCCGCGGAGGGGATCCACGCGCGCGTGATCGACGCCTACAGCGTCAAGCCGATCGATGCGCCGACGCTCGCGGAGGCGTTCGCGGAGACCGGGGTGCTCGTCGTGGTCGAAGATCACCATGTGGAAGGCGGGCTCGGCGACGCCGTCTTGTCGGCGCTCGCGGCATCCGGCCCGCTGCACGGGCGCGTCGTCAAGCTCGGCGTCACCGGCGTGCCCGGCTCGGGGACGCCCGACGAGCTCCGTGCGTGGGCGGGGATCGACGCTCCGAGCATCGCGGAGGCCGCCCGCAAAGCAGTCGCCGGCTGAGGCGGGCCGACCTCAGCCGCCGGACGACAAGGGCGCGAGCCCGGCCGCGGCCGGGATCCCGCCGAACGCGTAGGCGATGATCTCCTCGGGCGCGACGGGCCGCGAGAAGTAGAAACCCTGACCCAGCGAACATCCCCGCTCGCGCAGGAACGCGAGCTCCTCGGCCGTCTCGATCCCTTCGGCGAGGGTCGTCATCCCGAGCCCCCGCGCGAGCTCCAGGAACGCGCTCACGATCGAGGCGGCCTGGGGGTCGTCGTGGACGTTGCTCACGAACGTGCGATCGATCTTCAGGACCTTCACCGGCATCTCGCGCAGGCGCGACAAGGAGGAGTACCCGGTCCCGAAGTCGTCGATCGCGATCGCGAAGCCCGTCTCGTGGAGCTGGCTCAAGATCTCCTGCGCCCGGTCGGGGTCCATCATCGCGGAGGACTCGGTGACCTCGACCATGACCTTCGAGGGCTCCACCCCGCCGAGGCGGAACTCGCGCATGATCCGCTCCGCGAGGTCGGGCTGCCAGAACTGTCGCGGCGACAGGTTGAACCCGACCTCCAGGTCGATGTCGAGCTCGCGCCACGCCTGCACCTGGTAGGAGATCTCGCGCACGACCCAGTCGCCGATCTGCTCGATCAGGCCCAGCTCCTCGGCGAGCCCGATGAACTCGACGGGGGGGATGATGGATCCGTCGGGCTCGATCCAGCGGATCAGCGCCTCCACGCCGACCATGCGACCGGTGTCGAGCTCGAGGACCGGCTGGTAGTGCAGCACCCAACGCTGGCTCTCGACCGCCTTGCGCAGCCTCGTCACCAGCTGCAGCTTCGCGCTCGAGTCCAGCGCCGGCGCCCCCGCCGAGACCACGCTCGAGGGCCCGGCCTTCTTCGCCTCGTACATCGCGGCCTCGGCCGCTCGTTGCAGCGTGGTCGCGTCGGCCCCGTCGAAGGGGAACGAGGCCACGCCGATGCTGGCCGAGACGTACACCTCGGTGCCGCCGAGGTGGAACGGAGGCGCCAGCGACTCGTGGATCCGTTCCGCGACGGCGCGCGAGCGTGTCGCGGCCGAGTCCAGCCCGACCTCCTCGCGATCCAGGTCGGCCAGGAGCATCAGGAACTGGTCGCCGCCGCGCCGGGCCACCAGGTCCGTCTCGCGGGTCGCCTCGCGCAAGCGCTCGGCCACCAGGTGCAGGAGCTCGTCGCCGTGGCGGTGACCGAGCGAGTCGTTGACGAGCCGGAAGTCGTCCAGGTCGACGCAGAGCACCGACACCGCGCCGTCGTGTCGGCGTGCGCGGGCGATCGACAGCTCGAGCAGCTCTTCGAACATCGCCCGCGACGGGAGCCCGGTCAGCTCGTCGTGGTAGGCACGGAACGCCAGCTGCTCCTCGGTCCGCTTGCGGTCGGAGATGTCCATCATCACGCCGTGCGAGAAGCGGGCGAGACCTCGATCATCGCGCTGCATCGTCGCTTCGTCGTGGACCCAGACGACGCGCCCGTCCTTCGCGAACATCCGGTACTCGAGGCTGAACGGCTCGCCGGTCTCGTTGTGCCGGACGTTCTCGGCCACGACCCGCGCGCGGTCGTCCGGGTGCAAGATCCGGGTCCACAGGTCGGGGTCGGCGTACCACTCCTCGGGCGTGTATCCGAGGATCCGCTCGATCTGCGGGCTGATGTAGACGGTGGACGCCGCGGCGTCCGGCTCGTCCACGTAGACGACGGCAGGCCCGTGCTCGACCATCAGCCGGTGCAGGTCCACCCGTCCGCGAAGGTCGGTTTCGGACCGGTCCTGCTCCTCGGCCGCGGCGACCGCGTCCGCGAGGGCGCGCATCACGGCCACGTCGCCGTCGAGCCAGTCCCTGCTCCCGCGGACCGCGTCCAGGCCGACGAAGCCCCACCAGTCCCCCGCCGCGCGCACCGGAACGACCAGCAGCGACTGGACCCCTTCGCCGACGAGCACCGCACGGGCCCGCTCGTCGAGGTCCTGGACCCGTCCGAGGTACAGGCCGCCGGAGCCGAGGTGGTCGATCCAGGCCCCGAAGTCCGGGAAGTAGGGGTGGAGGTGGTTCCGCTCGTCGTCGAAGATCTTCCGCACGCCCGGCGCGTCCCACTCGGCCCGCAGGTCCATCCACAGCCGGCCGTCGCTGCCGCGCACGTTCTGGAAGACGTAGGCGCGATCGGCGCCGACGCCCTCGCCGAGCACGGCGAGCACCTCGGGCGCGACCGAGGACCATCCCACACCGACCAACCGGGCGAGCGCGTCGCGAAGCGGCGCCGGGACGGCCTCCCCACGGACGTCGGGAGCCCCCATACGCTCCAACCATCGGCACCGGGGCCCCGGTTCTGAACGAACGTTCACGCATCACGCAACCGTCGGCGGCGCAACGGGCGGCTGCTACCCTGTGCCGACGATGGCCGATTACAAGGAAGTCACCCACGAGCGCCTCTACGTGAAGGTTCCCGGCGGGGACACGCTCCGCAAGACCGCCGACGCCCGCCTGAAGCACCTGCTGGCGAACGGCTGGCGCGAGACCGAGCGGACCGCCACCCCCGACTACGTGCAGGTCCGCCTGGAGCGCACCGGACACGCCCCGATGAAGGCCCGACTGCCCAAGCGCGCCCCCGAGATCCAAGACCGGCGTCCGCGCCGCGACGGCCAGGGTCAGCGCGGTGGAGGCCGGGGCCGTTGACGGTCTAGGCTTCCAGCTCCTGGATCGCCCACGCACCGGATATCCTTCGGAGCGAAGGCTTCTCTCCCGGACAACGTTCGGGTACGATGAAGTGTCAGCGAACGTTCCTTCCGTGCGCCCGGCGCCTTCCCGGCGCGCGTGATCCGAGAGCAGGGGGTGCAGCATGAGCGTGGAGTTCCACCCGCAGCCGTCCGACGTGCGACCGAGCCACCGCGAGGCCCACACGGGCAAGGCCGACCAGCCGTTCACCTACCCCCTGCAGCGGGAGTTCGTCGAGCCCGACTGGACCCGTCTGCCCGGGTTCAAGGACGTCACGAAGGAGCAGTGGGAGTCCGCGCAGTGGCAGCGCGCCCACTCGATCAAGAACCTGAAGGAGTTCAAGGAAGCGCTCGGCGAGCACCTCGGCGACGACCTCTACGCCGACATCGAGCGAGACCAGCAGGAGCGGGCCACGATGTCGATGCTGATCCCGCCGCAGATGGTCAACACGATGGACGAGTCGGACCTGTACGCCGACCCGGTACGCCGGTACATGGCCCCGGCATTCTCCGAACGCGAGCCGGAGTGGCCGAGCCACCCGATGGCCTCCCGCGACTCGCTGCACGAGGCGGACATGTGGGCGGTCGAAGGGCTCACCCACCGCTACCCCACGAAGGTCCTCGCGGAGCTGATCCCGACCTGCCCGCAGTACTGCGGGCACTGCACGAGGATGGACCTCGTCGGCAACGACACCCTCCAGGTCCTCAAGTACAAGTTCGAGATGAAGCAGGCCGACCGATGGGACGCCATGCTCGACTACCTGCGCCGGACCCCGCAGGTGCGCGACGTGGTCGTCTCGGGCGGCGACATGGCCAACGTCCCGGCCAAGCGCCTGCAGGAGTGGCTGTTCAAGCTGATGGACATCGAGAACATCCGCGACATCCGGATCGCGACGAAGGGCCTGATGGGGATCCCGCAGCACTTCCTGCAGGACGAGGTGCTCGAGGCCTACGAGGCGATCGCGACACGGGCGCGCGAGCGCGACGTCGACGTCGCGGTGCACACGCACGTCAACTCCGCCCAGCAGGTGACGCCGCTCGTGGGCAAGGCCGTTCGCAAGCTCCTCGACATGGGCTACCGCGACGTGCGGAACCAGGGGGTCTTGCTACGCGGTGTGAACACGACGCCCAAGCAGCTGCTCGACCTGTGCTTCACGCTGCTCGATCACGGCAAGATCATCCCCTACTACTTCTACCTGTGCGACATGATCCCGAACGCCGAGCATTGGCGCCTATCCGTCGCCGAAGCCCAGTCGCTCCAGTTCTCGATCCTCGGTTACCTGCCCGGCTTCGCCACGCCGCGGTTCGTCTGCGACGTCCCGTTCGTGGGCAAACGCTGGGTCCACATGCTGAGCGACTACGACCGCGAGCGCGGGATCTCCTACTGGAACAAGAACTACCGCACGAGCATCGAGGCGAACGATCCGGAGGCGCTCACGCGGCGCTACCACTACTACGACCCGATCTACACGCTGCCGGAGTCGGGCCAGCAGTGGTGGCGCGACAAGGTCACCGCCGGCCTCGACGATCTGCTGGCCGAGCTCGGCGCGGAGCAGGGGATCGGGGTCGGCGCGTAGCGCCGAGGCCGCCGCGCGCTACCGGTCGCGGAACCAGCGGCGGGTTCGCCGCGGCTTGGACGTCGCCGCGAGCTGCACCCGCGCGATCGTCTGCAGGGTGAGCGGGTCCGGCGCCGAGGCCTCCACGATCGTGAGCCCCAGGGCGGCAAGGAACACGTCGACGCTGATCCCCACCGTCTCCTGCGGCGCCATCGCCTTGTAGAGCACCGCCTGCGCGGGGTGCGCGGGCGCGTGGACGCTCCACGCGGCAAGGCCGCGGGCAGCGCCCTTGCGCCACGACGCCGTCGGCGCGCTGATCCCGCACCGCGCCATCGCGTCCGCGGCGGCTTCGGGCACCTTGCGTGAGCGGACCCCCAGGACGAACCGGAGCGGCTCCTGCGTGCGACCGAACGCGGTCCCGTAGGCGAACGAGTCCTCCACGTGCAGACCGATCGCGGCGTCGGTCTTGAACGCGGTGTCGGCCACGAGCTGCTCGAGCTGCTCGAGCTGGAGGGCGATCCGCAGGTCGATCCCGCGCCAACCCTGCCCGACCTCAGGCGCCGACGGCAGCGGGGCGCGGAGCACCGCGCCGGGCGTCACGCGGTACGCGACCCATTGCGCGACCTCTCCCATCCCTCCACCTGTCGTCGTACGGGGGTCCGACTCTACGTGGCGGCGGCGCGGACGACGCAACCCTAGCCCGCGGGCCGCAAGGGCGCGACCTCCGCTTGCAGCGCCGCGAACCGGGCGGTCTCGCGCGGCCGCGACGCCGCGAGGTTGTCGAGCTCGTTCGGATCCGACCGCAGGTCGTACAGCTCCTGCGTGCCGTCGGCGTCGCGCACGTAGACCGTGGTGGCGGTCCGGATCCCGCTCCAGGCCGGCACCGCGTCGCTCCCGTCCCACAACAGCGGGACGTATCGACCCGGCCACCGCGGGGGTTGGCCGCCGAACGACGGGGCCTCCCCCCGGACGATCGGCGCGAGGCTGACCCCGTCCGGCCTCCAGGGCATCGCGACCCCGGCGAGGTCGGCGATCGTCGGCGCGACGTCGAGGTTCGCGACGAGGTCCGTCACGACCGCGCTGCCGGTCCACGGCGACCGGATCGCGAGCGGCACGCGCAGCGACCCTTCGTACGGAGCCTGCTTGCCCACCCAGCGATGCTCGCCGAACTGGTACCCGTTGTCGGACATGAACACGACGACCGTGTCGTCCCACTCGCCCCGCGCCCGGATCTGACCCACGATCGCCTCGAGCCAGCGGTCGACGTCCAGGAGCGTCTCGCGCTCGCAGATCCGGTCGTGCTGCAGGCTCGCCAGGCGCGCCGCGTCGATCCGGGGCAAGGACCGGACCCAGGCGGGCTTGCCCGCGGCGCCGTTCAGCACGTGGGTGGAGGGCGCCGGCAGCCTCAGGCCAGCGAACGCTCCCGCGTCGCGCGGCGCGGGGATCCAAGGCTCGTGCGGCGCGGGCGGGGTCCACTCCAGGAACCACGGTCGGTCGGTGGGGGCCGTCCGCAGGAACTCGACCGCGGCGCCGCCGAGCAGATCCGTCGAGTAGTCGCTCGGCAGCGACCCGACGCGCCGGAAGCTGCCCTGGTCCACGAGCCCGTAGCCGTCGTAGACGGTGGACGCGGCGTCGTTCGTCTTCGCCAGGAACCGGTCCCACCCCGGGGGCACCGACGGCTCGCCGAACGGGAACCCGTTCAGGTACTTGCCCACCAGCCCGGTGTGGTAGCCGCCCCCCCGCAGCCAGACCGGAAGCGTCTGGGAAGGGTCGAGGTCCTCGCCGTCGGTGTTGCCGCCGACGCCGGTGTGCAGCGCGTCCAGACCGGTCAGGATCGTCGCGCGCGAGGGACAACACATCGGCGTGGACACGACGGCGTCGGTGAACCGGAGCCAACCGCTCGCGGGGTCCGCCAGCTGCGACTGGAGCCACGGCATCGCCGGGGGCGTGGACGGCAACGTGTCGACCGTCTGGTCGTCCGTCACGACCAGCAGGACGTTCGGGGGCCCCGGCGCGCGGACCGGCGGGCGCGAGGCCGCGACCGTCGCGCCCGCCAGCGCGACGATCGCGAGCGCGAGCGCGACCGCCGGTCGGACGGCCCGCATCTCAGCCTCGGTCGAGCCAGCCGCCGTCGCGGTCGTGGGCATCGGCCACGAGCCCGGCCGCGATCGACAGCGCGATCTCGTGTGGCTCGCGCCCCCCGAGGTCCAATCCGAGCGGGCTCCGGATCCGGGCGAGCTCGTCGTCGCCGAAGCCCTCGCCGCGGAGGGTCTCGACCCAGTGGCCGACATGACGGCGGGACCCCATCACGCCGACGAACCGCGCCGGGGAGCGCAGCGCCGCGCGGAGCACCGGCAGCACGTCGGGCGCGTCGTGGTCGGTGAGGACCACCCGCGTCTCGGCGTCGAGCGCCGCGTCGTCGATCGCGACGACCGCCGGGCCGTCGCCGGGCGCGAGCCGCTCGGCGCGCGAGTCGAGCAGCACGACGGCGTAGCCCTGGGACTCGAGGAGGACGCGGAGGTGCCGCGCGACGTCGGTCGCCGACACCACCACCACCTGTGCCGGCGGCAGACGGGGCTCGAAGAAGACCTCGATGTCGCCGAGGTCGTGGTGGAGCGTTCTCGTCTCGGGGACCCCGCTCGCCGCAACCGCGGCGGCCGCCTCGACGGCCCCGGCGTCGAACTCGGCGCACCCGAGCGTGCCGTGGACCGCGGCGCCCGGCTCGATCGTCATCCTGCTGCCCACGCGACACGGCGGCGAGCCGATCGCCTTGACCGCGGTCGCCTCCACCGTGACCGTGCGCCCTCGCCGCCCGACGCCGGCGGGCGACGCGCCGCCCTCCCGCGGCGCCGGCTCCGGATGACCGGTGGGATGCGCCCCCGTCGCGCCGCCCAG
>JBLMXP010000008.1:0-30097 GCA_050257835.1 Planctomycetaceae bacterium
AGACCACGCTCCTGAAGATCGTCGCCGGCCTGTCGGTCCCCACACGCGGCACGGTCACGATCGCCGGCGTCCAGATGCACAAGGCCGGCCCGGCGCTCCGCGCGATGGTCGGCTACGTCTCCCACGAGACGATGCTCTACGGCGACCTGTCCGCCTACGAGAACCTCCTGTTCACGGCGAAGCTCTTCGGGATCGACGACCCGAAGGCCGCGGTCGCCGAGCAGGCCGAACGGCTCGCGATCAACGGGTTCCTGCGCAAGCCCGTGCGCGCGCTCTCCCGGGGGATGCGCCAGCGCGTGACGCTCGCGCGGAGCCTCCTGAACGAGCCCGCGGTGATCCTCCTCGACGAGCCCTACACGGGCCTGGACGAGGCGGCCGCCGCGTCCCTCAGCGAGCTGCTCGAAGGGCTCGCGACGCCCGAGCGCGTGGTCATCGTCACCCTGCACGACGTGGCCCGCGCCCTCATGGGGCCACAGCGCCTGATCGCGATCTCCGGCGGACGGGTGGTCATGGACCGCCCGTTGCACGACCGCACCGACGACGTCGCGGACACCTACCTCGAGCTCCTGCGTGCGGAGGCTGTGCGATGACGTGGCTGACCCCCGCCCTCACGATCGCCGGCAAGGACCTGCGACTGGAGCTCAAGACCCGCGACGTCGTCGCGTCGGTCGGCCTGTTCGTGCTGCTGGTCGTGGTGACCGCGAGCTTCGCGTTCCCGACGAGCGGCGAGGGACGCGAAGGCGTGGCCGCCGGCGTGCTGTGGATGGCGTTCCTGTTCGCCGCGCTGCTCGGGATGGGCAGGACGATGGCCCTGGAGAAGGAGGACGCCTGCATGGACGGGCTCCTCACCTCCCCCGCGCCCCGCGAGTCGATCTTCCTCGGCAAGCTCTTCGCGAACCTGGGCTTCACCTTCGGGGTGGAGCTGGTGATCCTGCCGGTGTTCGTGGTGCTGCTCCGCCTCGACCCCTCCGGCGGCGTGTTGCTCCTGGTCCTGGGGACCCTCCTGGGCACGCTCGGGATCGTCACCGTCGGGACGCTCTTCTCGGCGATGGCGGTCAACACGCGCGGCCGCGAGGCGATCCTGCCCCTGCTGGTCATGCCGGTCTCGGTGCCGGTGATGATCGCCGCCGTGAAGGTGAGCGAGGCCGCCTTCACGGGGTCCTGGGAGGGCTCCACCACCTCGTGGCTGCTCCTGATGCTCGGTTACGACGCCCTGTTCCTGCTGGTCGCGCTCGCGACCTTCGGATCCCTGACGGAGGAATGACGTGGACGTGAGGACGGAAACGCTGCCCGTCGAGCTGGCGATGCCCGGTGAGGAGCCGCGGACGACGGCTCGCTCGAAGTACCGCCGCCTGCTCGGCATCTCGGCGGCCGTGATGTTCGCGATGTTGGTGAGCCTCGCCCTCTTCTGGGCGCCCGAGGACGCCAAGCAAGGGGCGGCGCAGCGGATCTTCTACATCCACGTGCCCGCCGCGTGGATCGGGTTCCTGGCGTTCTTCGTGGTGTTCGTCGCGAGCCTCGGCGTGCTGTTCAAGGGCAGCCGCCGCTGGGACGACGTCGCCGCGGCCTCCGCGGAGATCGGCACGGTGTTCACCACCGCGGTCCTGATCACCGGGCCGCTGTGGGGCCGTCCGGTGTGGGGCGTGTACTGGACCTGGGACCCGCGGCTCACGAGCTTCCTGATGCTCTGGCTGATCTACCTGTCCTACCTCGTGC
Organism: Planctomycetaceae bacterium; assembly: GCA_050257835.1. Taxonomy (GTDB): domain Bacteria; phylum Actinomycetota; class UBA4738; order UBA4738; family HRBIN12; genus AC-51. The sequence continues at coordinate 1,717 of JBLMXP010000008.1, forward strand.
TCCGCGGCTACGTGCCCGACCCGGCGCGGCGGGCCCGGTACTCCGCGGTGCTCGGGATCGTCGGGTTCCTCGACGTGCCGATCGTCTACCTGTCGGTCCGCTGGTGGCGCTCGGAGCACCCCACGCAGTTCGTGTTCGAGCGCGGTGCGCTCCCCTCCCAGATGCTCGTCACGCTCCTGTTCGGCATCGCCACGTTCACCGTCTTCTACGCCTACCTGATGCACGTGCGGATCCGCACGGGCCGGCTCCAGGAGGCCGCGGAGGAGGAGGTCTACTCGTGAGCTACGTCATCGCCGCCTATATCGGTTCCGCCGTCCTGTACGGCTCCTACCTCGCGTGGCTGCTCACGAAGGAGCGCCGTCTCGAACCGGGTGAGCCCCGGTGACGTCGAACCTCGGGAACTTCGCGCTGCTGCTGACGCTGATCGCGGCGGGCTACGCGGTCGTCGTGGGGTTCGCCTCGGCCTTCCGTCACCGCGAGCTCGGCACGCGCAGCGCCGAAGGGGCGCTGCAGGGCGCCGCGGTCGCCGTCACCGTGGCCGGCGCCGCGCTCCTGTGGGCGCTGTTCCACAAGGACTTCTCGATCGAGTACGTCCAGGAGTACACGAGTACGGACCTCTCGCTCTTCTACACGCTCGGAGCGTTCTGGGCCGGGCAGGCCGGCTCGCTCCTCCTGTGGGCGTGGCTGCTCGGGCTCGCGGGCGCGCTCGTCGTGGTCCGCAATCGCTTCCGCAACCGCGAGCTGATGCCCTGGGTCGTGCCGATCATCGGCACGGTCCTGCTGTTCTTCACGGTGCTCGCGACCTTCTACGCGAACGCCTTCGCGCGGATGGCGGTCGTGCCCTCCGACGGGCAGGGACTGAATCCGCTGCTGCAGAACTACGGGCAGTGGGTCCACCCGATCGCGCTGTACGCGGGGTGGGTCGGGTTCACCGTGCCGTTCGCCTTCGCGCTCGCCGCGCTGATCACCGGGCGGCTGGACGACACGTGGCTGCGCGCGACCCGCAAGTGGACCTTGTGGTCCTGGATCTTCCTGACGGCCGGGATCTTGTTCGGCGGCCGGTGGGCCTACGTCGAGCTCGGCTGGGGCGGCTACTGGGCCTGGGACCCGGTCGAGAACGCGAGCCTGATGCCCTGGCTCACCGCCACCGCGTTCCTGCACTCGGCAGTGGTGCAGGAGAAGCGCGGCATGATGAAGGCCTGGAACGTCGCCCTGATCACGGCGACGTTCGCCCTGTCGATCTTCGGCACGTTCCTCACACGCTCGGGCGTGATCTCCTCCGTCCACGCGTTCGCCGAGTCCACGATGGGCCCGCTGCTGATCGGGTTCACCCTGCTGATCGTCGTGGCCTCCACGCTGCTCACGGTGTGGCGGCTGCCCGAGCTGAAGGCTCGGCACCGCTACGGCTCGGTGCTGGCCCGCGAGTCCTCGTTCCTCGCGACGAACCTCGTGCTGGTCGCGATGACCGTCGTCGTGTTCTGGGGCACGGTCTTCCCGCTCGTGATGCGGGTGGTGCGCACCGAGCAGGTCTCGGTCGGCCCGCCGTTCTTCATGCGGCTGATGGCGCCGCTCGCGATCGTGCTGATGGTGATCGTCGGGATGTGCCCGCTGCTCGCGTGGCGTCACGCGGACCCGAAGCACCACCGACGGAACTTCAAGGTCCCCCTCGGCGCCGGGGTCGTCGCCTTCCTCGCGGTGCTCCTGGCCTCGAAGGGCCACGACGCGCTCGTCGCGGTCGTCCTGGGGCTCGGCGCGTTCGTGCTGACGACCGTGGTCGAGGAACTGCGGCGCGGCGTCCACGCCCGTCGCACGGTGCACGGCGAGTCGCTCGGCGCGGCGATCGTGAACCTGTTCAAGCTGACGCCGCGGCGCTACGCCGGCCCGATCGTGCACGCGGGCGTGATCATCCTGATCACCGGGATCGCCGTGAACCTCGCGTTCAAGCAGCAGAGCGAGGGCACGATGAAGGTCGGCGAGCGGCGCCAGGTCGGCGCCTACACGATCGCGTTCGACTCCCTGACGTTCGACCAGAGCGCGAACCGCTTCGGGCTGAACGGCGCCTTCACGGTGACCCAGCCCAACGGGGACACGACTCGGATCGTCGCGTCGCAGGTGAACTTCGCGAACCAGCAGACCGTGACCGAGGTCGGGATCCACGCGAACGTCGGCGCAGACCTGTACCTCGTGATGAACAACGCGGACCCGAACAACCAGGTGGCCACGATCCAGTTCTTCGTGGAGCCCGGGATGGTCTGGATCTGGCTCGGGATGCTGATCGTCGTGCTCGGGGGGATCCTCGCCGCGATCCCGCGCCGGGCGAACATGCAGATCCCCGAGCCCGCCGAGCCCGAGCCGATCCAGGAAGACCTCGAGTTGGTCGGCGCCGGCGAAGGGAGGGCCTGATGCTCGGCCTCGCGACGATCTCGTTCGTCCTGTTGCTGGTAGTCGTGTACTACATCGCGCGGCCCTGGCTCGTGCCCCAGGTCGAGGCGGAGGGGATCCGTGCCGTCGAGCTGCGCGACCGGCGCGACCGACTCGCGGCCTCCCTCACCGACCTCGACATGGAGTTCTCGACCGGCAAGCTCGCGGTCGAGGACTACGAGGCCCAGCGCGAAGGCCGCGAGCGCGAGTTCGAGGAGGCCGAGCGCGAGCTGGACGCGCTCGGCGAGCCGGCGGATGGCGACCGTTCCCGGTCCGCCGAGGCCGACCCGGACGACGAGCTCGAGCGGCTGATCGCCGCCCGCCGTCGCGAGCTGGCGCACGTCGCGTGCCCGGCCTGCGGCACCACCCACGATCCCGAGGACCGCTTCTGCCGCTCCTGCGGCACGGAACTGAGCGAGGTGACTCCCACGTGAACAGGCAGAGGGGCTCCCGCGCCGGCGCGTCGGCCGCGCTCGGCGCCGTCGTGACGACGGTGCTGACGCTCGGTCTCGCGCTCGCGCCCGCCGCGTCGGCCGCCGACGCCGGCATCAGCGGCACGGTCCGAAACGGCACGACCGGCGAGGTCGTCGCCGGCCTGGCCGTGACCGTGACCTTCTTCGACGCGGACAGCAAGCTCGGCGTCGACAAGCAGACGACGGCCGCCGACGGCACCTTCACCTCGATCCCTCCGGCCTCGGCGGCCGGCTATCAGGTGACGGCGACCTTCAAGGGCACGGAGTACCGGACGCAGGCCACGCAGCTGCTCTCGGGTCAGCCCTCGGTCGCGACCCTCGACGTCTACGAGCCCTCGAGCGACCCGAAGGACATCGCCACGACCCAGGCCGTGCTGTGGGTCGACCGCGAGAACGGGGCCTTCGCGGTCCAGGAGGACTACGGCTGGAAGAACGGCGGGAAGACCGCGTACGTCGGCGCCAAGGGTGGCAGCGTGATCTCGCTGCCGCTGCCCGAGGGCGCCACGAACCTCCAGTTCCTCGGGACGTTCCTCGAGCAGCGAGGCGCCGTGAAGGACGGCGCGTACGTGTCCGAGGCGCCGATCGTCCCGGGGAAGTCGAGCGCGACGATCCGGTTCACGATCGCGTCGCTCACCACGATCTCGCTGCCGGTGACGTTCCCCACCGCCGGGATCCAGCTGTTCGTGCCGGAAGGGATCAGGGTCTCCGCCGCGGGGGTCCGCCTGGCGGGCACGATCCAGGACACCGGCGCGAACGGCCAGCCCGTCACCTACCAGCAATACGTGGTCGACGGGCCTGCGGTCGGTGCCACGATCGACGTGGCGCTCGCCGAGACGGCCGCCGCGGGCGCGGGCAGCACCGACTGGACGACGATCCTGCTCGTCGTCGCCGGCCTCGCGGCGCTCGCGGCGCTCGCGTTCGCGATCGTGGGACGCAGGCGCGCGAAGCAGCGCACGCCGGTCAGAGCCGCCCGTTCGCCGAAGGCGCGGTCGGCGGCGAAGCCGTCCAGGCCCACCACCCCCAAGGTGGCGGCGCCCGCGAAGGCGCGCACCTCGAACGGCCATCGCAACGCACCTCCCCGTCGCACCGCCTCGGTGACGATGCCGGCCCAGGAAGACGACGACGTCCAGCTGCTGGTGGACGAGATCGCGGCCCTGGACCTCAGCTTCGAGAACGGGGTCCTGGACGAGCGCACCTACCGGCGGTTGCGGGTGGCCGCGAAGGACCGCCTCCTCCTCGCGCAGGAGGCATCGGCGCGGGGGGTCCCACGATGACGCGGAGGAGGGATCCGTCGTGCTCGTGACCAGGGAAGCCGACTACGCGATCCGCTGCGTGCTCGAGGTCGCCCGGCAAGGTCGCGTGAGCGCGGCGCGCGTCGCGGAGCTGCAGGACATCTCCCCCACCTTCCTCGGCAAGATCGTCCAGTCCCTCGCGCGCGCCGGGATCCTCGCGACCCGGCGCGGCGTCGGCGGCGGCGTCACCCTCGCCGTGCCGCTGGAGGAGATCACCCTGCTACGCGTGATCGAGGCCGTCGAGGGGCCGCTCTGCCTGAACGACTGCGTGGCCGATCCACCGCAGTGCCCCCAGATCGGCACCTGTCCCGTCTACCCGTACCTCGACCGAGCACAGGGGGCGCTCCGCGCGCTCCTGACGGTGTCGCTCGACGAGCTCGCGAAGGACGGTCCGGCGCCGATGTCGGGGTTCGACGTCGCGCGGGCGCAGGTGCAGGGCAACGGGAGCAGGCCCCTCGCGGCCCCCGCGATCGGGGGTGAGGGGTAGATGACGCTCCTCGCCCTCACGATGTCCTATCAGGACATCGCGCTCGACGAGCTCGAGCTGGCGTCGGTCCCCGCGGTACTCCTGCCCGACGCCGTCCCGTGCCTGCTCCGCGCCCCCGACGTCCAGGAGGCGCTCGTCCTGTCGACGTGCAACCGCACCGAGATCTACGCGTGGGTCCGCGACCCGGTGGCCGCCACCTCGCAGATCCGCCTGTTCCTCGAGGACCTGAAGGACCTCCCGATCGGCTGGACCGAGTCGCGAGCGCACGTCCGCGTCGGCGACGACGTGATCCGTCACGTGTTCCGCGTCACGGCCGGCCTCGACTCGATGGTGCTCGGCGAGTCCGAGATCCAGGGACAGGTCCGCAAGGCCTACAAGGAGGCGGCCGCGATGAGCGCGGTCGGCCCCCACCTGCACGGCCTGTTCCGCTGGGCCCTCGAGGCCGGCAAGCGCGTGCGCCACGCGACGGGCCTCGCCCGCGCCACCGACTCGTTCCCCAAGGCCGCGTACCGCGCGCTCGACATGATGCTCAAGGGCGTCTCCTCGAAGGAGGTGCTCGTCGTCGGCAACGGCAAGATGGCGATCTCCTCGCTCCGTCAGCTCGCGCACGAGCGCGTGCGGGTGGGCGTGGTCGCGCGCCGGCTGGAGGCCGCCGAAGGGCTCGCCGCCGAGTTCGGCGCGTTCGCCCTGCCGATCCACGCGCTGCAGGACGCGATGATCGCGGCGGACGCGGTCGTGTTCGCGACCTCTGCGCGCGAGCCGCTCGTGGATCCCGCCACGATCGAGCGCGTGCTGACCGCCCGCCAGGGGCGGCCGTTCGTGGTCGTCGACCTCGGGCTCCCGCGCAACGTGGACCCGGAGGTCGCCGCGCTCGACGGCGGCAAGGACGGCTTCTACCTCTACGACCTCGCCGGCCTGGACAAGGCCGGCTTCACGGTGCCGGGTGGTCGCGACGCCCAGCTGCAGGCCGCCGCCGACATCATCGCGACGGAGTCCGAGCGCTGCGTCGCCTGGTTCCGCTCCAAGCCCGCCGACGCGGTGGTGTCCGCGATCCAGGCGCAGGCCAAGCGGGTCGCTGAGCTCGAGGGCGCGCTCGCCGCGAAGAAGATCGCGGGATTGGACGACCGTCAGCGTGCGGCCGTCGAGCGGGCGATCGAGCAAACGGTCCGCAAGATCGTTCACACGCCCACGGTGAGGGCGAAGGAAGCGTGCGCCCGCGGCGACGAGCACCTCCTGCAGGCCGCGCGCTGGTTGTTCGGGCTCGAGGAGATCGAGGCAGAGATGGCCGCCTCGACCGGCTCGAAGGCCAACGGCTCGAAGGCCAACGGCTCGAAGGCCAACGGTTCGAAGGCCGATGGTTCGAAGGGAGGTGCGTGATGGCCTTCCTCCGGCGCCGTCGGAGCGCAGCGCCGCCCGACGAGGAGGTGAGCGCCGAGGGCGAGCGAACCCCGCAGACCGAGCCCGCGGCCCCCGAGGCCAGGGGCGTGCTCGGCTCGACCCGGGAGGCGCTCAAGCCGGTCAAGAAGCGCCACATCCTGATCGCGAGCCTCGGTCTGATGGGGGTCGGCCTCGCCGGCGTGCTGCTGTTCTCGGCGTTCAGCCTGTGGTGGACCTCCCAGCCGTCGTTCTGCGACCGCTGCCACGTGATGAACACCTACGTGGACACGTGGGAGGCCTCTCCCCACACGGGCATCAACTGCGAGCACTGCCACATCAACCCCGGCCTGTTCTCGTTCATGGGCGGCAAGATCGCGGGCCTGCAGGTCGTTGCGAACTACATCACCGGCCACTTCGACGACGACTCGTTCAGCGCGGCGGTGTCCAACGCCGCGTGCCTCGAGTGCCACGGGAGCCTCCTGGACCACGAGAAGAACGTGATCGGCGACCTGAACGTCAGCCACCTGCACATCGTCGACAACGGCGGGAAATGCATGGACTGCCACTCGACGGTCGCGCACGGCAACTCGGTCCCGGTCGGCGCCGCGACCTTCCCCACGATGGACAAGTGCATGAAGTGCCACGACGGCGTGCTCGCGCCGACCACCTGCTCCCTGTGTCACCGAGACGGCACGCCCAAGAGCGAACCCGCACCCGACCAGTTCGGCGTCACGCCCGCGATGCAGGCGGCCGCCGAGCAGCCGCAGTCGTGAGAGGAGGGCAGACGTGAGCGACGAACCGCACCACCCCGACGCGCAGCCGCCGCCGGGCGCACGGCCGGCGGACACGCACCCGCCGGTCGGACCCTCGGGCGGCGGTCGAGGCTCCCCCAAACGACGCCTGCCGTGGCGGCCGATCCTCGCGCTCCCCGTGATCGCCGCCGGGATCCTCCTGGTGGTCGTCGCGCTCGTGATCGCGGGCCGGCCGAAGGGGTCGGAGCCCCCCAAGGCGGAGGCCCCCGGCGAGGACCTGGCGCTCGTGGCGAACCAGAACAACGTGTTCCTCGCGTGCAGCGACTGCCACGAGGACCTCGACGCGTCGCTGAAGCAGGACCCGAACCTGACGTTCCGCCACGCGCAGCACTTCCGCACCGGCGTCTCGGACTGTGCCAGTTGCCACCCGGCCAACACCCACGAGCCGGACAAGATCAACAAGCCCACGATGACCACCTGCTACCAGTGTCACGGACGCGAGCAGGACGCTCGCGCTCCGGGGACGTGCACGACGTGTCATCCCTCGTCGTTCTCGCGTGCGCCCGCGTCGCACGCGCAGCCGGCGTGGGACGAGCGCCTGCACGGCGCCGCGGCGCGAGCGTCCGCCGGGTTCGACTGCGCGACGTGCCACACCGAGACCACGTGCACGTCGTGCCACGGCCTCACGCTGCCCCACCCCAACGCCTGGGACCGCGCGCCGCACGCGGCCACGTTCTTCGAGGACCCGACCGTCTGCGCGAAGTGCCACGTCGTGCCGGCCACGGTGCCGGGCACGCCGTACCCGAAGACCCGCGACCTATGCGACACGTGCCACCACCCGCAGGGGCCGCGCGACTCCTCGTGGATCGACGTCCACCCGACGGTCGTCGCCTCGCGGGGTGCGACGACCTGTTTCCAGTGCCACGCCACCCAGACGTGCGCCACGTGTCACCGCGACGGCCGACTCGATCTCACGGCCGACCAGCAACTGTTCGTACAGGACCACCCAGCGGCGGCGGGCACGAGCCCGGCGCCGAGCCCGTCTGCTTGAGGAGGAGACCACGATGGGAACCGTCGCCACGAAGCAACGCCAGCCGAGCGGGGTGGGCCTGCTGCTCCGCGTGCCCGTGAGCCTGTGGCTTGTCGTCGCCCTGATGGCGGTGTCGTTCGGCGCGGGCGTGATCGTGCGCACCCTGGCCGAGCCGACCTCGCAACAGGCCGTTCCCTCGAGCCAGTTCTCGCAGATCCTCGCGCCGCCGCTCACCGACCAGCAGCTCTCACAGGGCACCCTTCCGTCCGGTCACCCCGACCTGAGCGGCGCCACCCAGGGCGGCAACGGCGGTGGCAACGGCGGCGCGAGCCAGGGAAGCGGACAGAACAGCGGCAAGTGAGCCGCACCCCAGGAGGAGGACATCGTGGACCGGGAGCACCCGGACCGACCGGGCGAGGAGCCCGATGACGGTCTGGAATGGCTCGGCGGCGAGATGGAGCCGGGAGCACCCGGCGACGTCGCCGAGCCCACCCCGGTCGCCGAGCCTCCCGAGCCTCCGGCACCCGAGCCCGCCGGGTCGGTCGTCGGGGCCTCGCCGGGGGGCGGGGGTCACGGTCGCTCGACCGCGAAGCTGCTGTTCCTCGGCCTCCCCGTCGTGCTGCTCCTGCTCGTCGGGTGGAACCGGGCCGCGTCCTCGGACCGGTTCTGCGCGTCCTGCCACGCGACGTCGACGGCGGTCCTGTCCGGCCAGCGATCGGTCCACGCCGACGTCGCGTGCGTGACGTGCCACTCCGGCTCGGGACTCGGCGGGACGGTCGCCTACGTCCCGACGTTGCTGCGCGAGGGCGTGGCGACCGTGATGGGCCTGGACGCGAGCGGCATCCTGCCGGCCCGGACCTGCGCGTCGTGTCATCCGAGCCTGACCGCGGCGGCCCATCCCGACCCGAACGCGGATTGCACCACGTGCCACGGCGACGTCTCGCACCCGGTGCTGCAGGTCCCGGGAGAGCAGCAGGTGGTCGTCGACGGGAGCCATCCGAAGGGGTTCATCCAGGTGCACGGCCAGGCGGCGACGACCCAGCCGGCGTCGTGCACGACCTGCCATGCGCAGAAGTTCTGCGAGGCGTGCCACCTCAAGGAGACGTTCCCGCACCCCGACGGCTGGATCGCGAAGCACGGCGCCGTCCAGGAGCAGCAGGGCGCGACCGCCTGCACGACCTGCCACGGGCCCACGTTCTGCGCCGGATGCCACGGGACCGAGATCCCGCACGCTGCCAACTGGCTCGGACGCCACGACGTCGCCCTGCAGAACGCGAGCACCACGCCGTGCCTGACCTGTCACCCACAGACCGACTGCACGACCTGCCACGCGGAGCACGCGGTGCACCGCGAGCAGGACCTGTACGTGATCCCGTCGCCGCAACCGCTCCCCCCACCGACGCCATGAGGTGCCTGCCGTGACCGCGAAGAAGAGGCGCCGGCCCTGGGTGGCGATCGTGATCGCCCTCGTGGTGGCGCTGCTGCTCGTGGAGTCCGCCGTGGTGGTCGGCGTGTTCGTCTCGCCGCACGCGGCCGACCGGTTGCGGGGGGTCGCCGCGTCCGCCGAGCGCCGGTGGAACGGGGGTGACGGGGAGCCGGGGCTCCGCACCACCACCGCCCGGACCCTCGCCGAGGGCTACCGCTCATGGATCGAGCCCCTGTGGGGCGCAGGGGCAGGAGCCCCTCCCACGGAGGCGACCGACTTCTCCGAGTGCGTCACCTGCCACAGGTCCTACGCGAGGACCCGGCGATTCCCCTCCGTGTACATGAACCACCCGCTGCACGCCGAGATCGGGGTGGCCTGCGCGACGTGCCACCCGCAGAACGCGCATCCGAACCCGGCGAGACCCGCCGAGCAGAGCTGCGCGACGTGCCACGACGTCACGGATCGCACGACGTGCATCAGCTGCCACCCGCCGGGGTCGCTCCCCCACTTCTACCTGCTCGGCGCCCCCAAGGGTGAGGCGACCGACTGCACGACGTGCCACCCGACCGACTCCTTCGGCACCCACTCCCAGGTGCCGAAGGTGAGCGGCTGGTTCAACGGGAGCGACCCGACGTACTGCCGGCAGTGTCATTCGGTGCAGGCAGCGCAGGGGCCTTCCTGCGTCACCTGCCATCAACAGCCGCCTCACCCGCCGAACTGGCTCTCGGAGCACGGCGTGGAGGCAGGCCAGGGCGGCTTGAACGACTGCTACACGTGCCACACGGGGACCTGGTGCGGCACCCGATGCCATTCGGTCACGCCGTCGAACCCCACGATCGAACAACCCCTCCCTACGACAGGAGTGAGACCGTGATGAACAAGCGCACGCTCGTGGTGGGCGCCGCGGCCGTGGCGCTCGCCGCCGGATCGGTGGGCGTCGCGGCGGCGGTGCACGCCGGGCCGTTCGCCGCGCCGAGCGCCGTCAACCCCTCGCCGCCGGACCTCGGACCCGTGATCGCGACCGTGGACGGGCAGCCGGTCTATCTGAGCGAGATGCGCTCCCGCGTGCAGGGGATCGCCCAGGTCCACGGCGACTTCGAGAAGATGTTCGGCAAGGACTGGAAGCAGGAGCTGCTGCAGAACCTCGTCGACGACAAGATCATCGAGCAGCAGGCGCAGGCCATGGGGATCGTCGTCACCGACGACCAGGTCCAGCGCCACGTCGACCTGCTCCGCAGCCAGTTCCCGACCGACGCCGCGTACCAGGCGTTCCTCGAGCGAGGCAAGATGACCGAGGCCGAGCTCGCCCAGCGCATCCGGCTGCAGACGATCGCGAGCGCGCTCTACCTCAAGGTGACCGACGGCGTGACGGTGACGCGGGCGGACCTGCGGGCCTACTACGCGCGGCACCGGGCCGAGTTCCCGGGCGTCGACGGCGGTGGCGCTCCGTTCCTCGCCGTGAAGGACCAGATCCGTCAGAAGGTCGACAAGCGCGAGCGCGACGTCGTCTACGGCGCGTGGCTGCAACAGCAACGGGCCGCGGCGACCGTCGTCGTGGTGATGCCCGATTGGTGGAAGGAGATCCGATGAGCGCCCGAGCGCACGCAGACGGCCTGCCCAAAGCCCTCACCGGCGGCGTGCTCGTCCTGGCGCTGCTGGTGCTCGGCCTGGGCGGCGCCGTGATCGCGATCAAGCTGCGACCCCAGCCGATCCCGACCGACAGCGTCCACCGAGAGATCGCGCTGTGGGAGGCGGCCGTCGCGAAGGACCCGAAGAGCGCCGTCGCCCACACGGGCCTCGGCCTGGCCTACGCCAACGCGAGCCAGACCGCCGACGCCGAGACCGAGTTCGAGCAGGCGATCCAGCTCGACCACACGAGCTGGATGGCCGCCCTGCAGCTCGGGGTGCTCGTGAAGGACACCGACCCGCAGCGGGCGATCGACCTGTTCACCGCGGCGAGCAAACACGCGCCCGACCAGGAACGCATCACCCCCTTGATCGCCCTGGGCGACCTCCAGCTGCGGCTCGGCCACGCCGGGGCTGCCGCGCAGGCGTACCGCCGGTCGATCGCGTTCAACCCGTTCACGTTCGACGCCCACTACGGCCTCGGGCGCGCGCTCGAAGCTCAAGGCGACGCGAAGGCGGCACTCAAGGAGTACCTGCAAGCGAAGCGTTTCGACCCCTCCGACCCCGACGTCGCCGACGCGATCGCGCGGGTGAGCGGCTGACCCGGGAGGCGACATGGCAACCACCACCGAACCACCGATCGACGATCAGGAGGCACGCGAGCCCGACGAACAGGCGTCCACGCGGCGGATGCTGCGGGCCCTGTTCGTGATCCTCGCGGTGGCCGCGATCGCCCTGCTCGCCTTGCTGTTGTGGCTGTTGCGCCCGAACCCCTCGTCCGAGCCCTCGGGGCCGGCCGGCTACCCGATCCAGGTCATCACCACGGTCTACGGCTACGGGGAGCAGCCCAACGAGCTCCTCGCCAAGCCGCTCGGGGTGGCCTTCGACCAGGACGGCAACGTCTGGATCTCGGACACGAACCACGCACGCGTCGAGGAGTACACGAGCGGCGGCGACTACATCCGCACGGTCGGGGACCAGAAGGGGACGGGCAAGCTCTTCGGGCCGTTCGGGCTCACCGTCGATCCCGCGCGCGGATACGTCTACGTGGCCGACCTGTCGGCCAACGCGGTCCAGATCTACAACACCGCCGACGGGGGATACGTCGGGCAGCTCCCCAGCCCCCGGCAGAAGGACAAGGTGTTCGGCCCGGACGGTTTCACGCCCTACGACGTGCAGATCTCGCCCGACGGCCGGGTCGTGGTCTCGAGCAACGACGGCCTGTACTGGTTCGACCAGGACGGCAACGTCGTGGCGCGCTGGGGCGCGACGATCGCGGGCAAGAACTTCCGCGGCCCCGGTGAAGGGATGTTCAACTTCCCGGACTCTTTCACGATCGACCCGCAGACCGGTGACGTCTACGTCGCCGACACCGGCAACCGGCGCGTGGTCGCGCTGGACAGCCACGGGATCGAGCGTTGGGTCTCGGGCGTCCCCGATCAGCAGGGCAAGATCAAGTCCTTCTGGCAGCTCCCCCGGAGCATCGAGCTCGGCCCCGACGGCAACCTCTACGTGATCGACACGTTCCGTTACGACGCCAAGGGCATGGGGACCGGCTTCTTCGTGGTGCTCTCCAAGGACGGCTCCCTGCTGTCCGAGTTCGGTCGCGCCGGCAACGACGACGGGGCGTTCGCCTATCCCGACCAGCTGGCTGCCGGCCCCGACGGCCTGTGGGCGATCGCGGACCGAGAGAACAACCGCGTGGTGATCTTCCGCCTCCTCACCCCGTACCCGAAGGCCACCGACCTGCTCGCCCGTCGCTACCCGCAAACGTTCTCCAGACCCGACTTCGCATGGGTGACGCCGCCGCCGACGCCACCCCAGCTGAACGCCAGCGCCAGCGCGTCGCCGTAGCTCCGGCGCGCCTGCCGCGGTCCTGCCGCGCCCGCCTCACTCGAGGCGGGCGCGGGCGCGCTCGGCCGCCTCGGCGCCTTGGCGGACGCAGTCGGGCAGGCCCGCGCCGCGGTAGGCCTGGCCCGCCACGACCACGCCGGGCGGCAGCGCCGCCTCGATCGCCGCGACGCGCTCGAGGTGCCCGACCTCGTACTGCGGCATCGCCCGCGGCCACCGCACGAGCGCGGACGCGTCCGGGGCGGCCGGCAACGGCCACAGTCGCGCGAGCGCCTCCGCGGCCGCCCCGACCAGCTCGTCGTCCGAACGCGCGAGGACGTCCTGCGTGCCGGTGCCACCGATGAAGCAGCGCACCACGGCGCGGTCCCCGAACGAGGGATCGGGCCACTTCTTCGACACGATCGTCGCGGCGTTCATCGGGAGCGCGCCCCTGGGCGCCACGAACCCCGAGGAGACCGGGAGCAGGTGATCGGTGCCCTCCGGGTAGACGAGCAGGGCGACGGCGGTCGACACGTAGGCGATGTCGGCGAGCAGGCCGGCGCTCTCCGGAGCGACCTCAGCGAGCAGCCCCGCCGCGACGAACGTCGGCGCGGTCACGATCACCGCGTCGGCCTCGAGGGCGCCGTCGTCGGTCCGCACCGTGTAGCCGTCGCCGTCGCGCGCCACCGCGCGCACGGCGGTGCCGGTCCGCAGGCGATCGGGGCCGAGGGCCTCGACGAGCCCGTCGGTGAGCCGCGAAAGCCCACCACGCAACCGCACGAACATCGGAGGCGGCGCCGGGCGGCCGCCGCCCGAACGCTCGGACGCGCTCACCGCCGCGGGGCGGCGCGAGGCCCGCATCGCGCGCGCGCCCAGCATCAGGCTCCGGTGCTCGCGCTCCCACGCCCCCAGCTCGGGGAACGTCGCGGCCACGCTCAGCCGGTCCACGTCCCCGGCGAACAACCCGCCCAGGAGCGGCGCGACGAGCGTGTCGGTCGCTTCGTTCCCGATCCGGCGGCGCAGCAGCGACCCGAGCGACTCGTCGCCGTCGGCACGTCGTCGCGGCAGCACGAGGTCGCCGCCGGCCCGGAGCTTCCCGAGGTACGACATCCCCTTCCAACGCCACAGCTCGATCGGCTCGGTCGAGATCCCGAACGGGCCCGACGGGAAGCGGAGCAGCCCGGCCCGCGTCCAGATGTGGGTCGCCGCCGACGCGGCCGGCACCAGATCGCCCACGCCCAGCTCGCGCGCCAGGTCGACCGCCCAGGGTTTGCGGGCCAGGAGCGAGTCGGGACCGGCCTCCAGCCGCACGCCGCCTACCTCCGCGGCACGGACCTTCCCGCCGGGCTCGTCGTCCTGCTCGAGGACGACCGCGTCGACCCCGGCCTGCTGCAGCCGGAAGGCCGCGGTCAGCCCGGTGATGCCCCCGCCGACGACGACGACCCGCGGGCTCATCGGCTCGGCGAGGGCTCCAGCGCCGCCCGCACCACGTCGGCCAGCATCGCGGTGAACGCGGGGTCGGCGTTGGGCATCTCGGTCCGCGCGAACGCCATCCCCGCGCCCTCGGCGATCGCGCGGGCTTCGACGTCGAGGTCGTACAGGATCTCGAGATGGTCCGCGACGAACCCGGCGGCGCACACCACCACGCCGGGCGCCCCCTCGGCCGCGAGGTCGCGCAGCGCCTGTTCGAGCGGCGGGCCCCACCACGGGTCGGCGGTCCGGCCGGCGCTCTGCCACGCGGTCGTGTACGCGCGGAGACCGAGGGCGCCGGCGACGAGGTCCGCCGTCTCGCGCAGGCCCTCGTGGTAGCGACACGCGTCGGCGCACACGGGGTCGTCGCACCGCAGACACCGCCGCGAGCCCTCCTCGAGCGTGCGGACCGGCAGGCTGTGCGCCGAGAAGATCACCACGGCGTCGTCGCGCGCGTCCTCGGGCAGGCGCGCCAGCGCGTCGCGCACGCGCCCGGCGAGCAAGGCGACGTACCCCGGGTGGTCGTGGAAGCTCCGCACGAACGTGACGTCGGGACCGTCGTCGCCGCGCGCCGCCTCGACGCGCTCGACGTAGGTGGGGATCGACATCGCGGCCCAGTGCGGCGCCATCACGATGCCGACCGCGCGCTCGATCCCCGCGTCGCGCATCGCCGCCACCCCCTCGGCGATCGTGGGCGCCGAGTGCTTCATCCCGAGGAACGTGCGGAACCCGCCCGGCTCCGTCTCGTTCAGCGCCGCCTCGATCCCGGCCGCCTGCGCGCGGGTGATGTCGAGCAGGGGGAACCGGTTCCCGATCGCCGCGTACCGCTCGGTCAACTCCCGCAGGAACGCCTCCGACGGCGCCCGGCCGCCGCGGATATCCGTGTAGTAGCGCTCGATGTCGCCGGGGCCGCTCGCGGTCCCGTACGCCATCACCAGCACGCCGATCGGCACGCTCACCAGGTGTCCTTCCGCATCGCCCTTCAGGATAGGTGCCCCGGCGCGGAGCCCGGCGGGTACGGTGGCCGCCATGGACGCGCGCTCGCTCGCCCTCACGTGGTGGGAGACGCTCCGCGAGCGCTGCGTGCGCCCCGACGGGCAGGTCGTCGCCGCCCTCGGACGGCGCCGGGGCCCGCTCCCCCTGTGGCCCGTCACGCAGGTCCTGCACGCGGCCGTCCTCGTCGAGCCGCTGCAGCCCGAGGATCGCCTCGAGGCCCACCGCGCCGTCGTCGACGCCCTGGCCGCCGGGCTCGCGCGCTACCGCAGCGGCTCGGCGTGGGGACCGAAGGGCGGCGCCCGTCCACGCTACGCCGACGACGTGTCGTGGGTCGGCCTCGCGTTGTCGGCGCTCGCCCGCACCCGTCGCGAGCCGCTCCCTGAGGACGTGGGGCGCGCGGTCCGGTTCGTGCTCGCGTGCGAGCATCCCGAGGGCGGTGTCCGCTGGCACGAGCGGACCGAGGGCCGGAACACGTGCGCCACGGCGCCCGGCGCCCACCTCGCGCTCGAGGCGCACCTCGCGACCGGGGACCCGGAGCTCCTCGCGTTCGCGGCGCGCACGCTGGGCTGGCTCGACGCCACGCTCCGCCGCGAGGACGGCCTCTACGCGGACCGGATCGAAGACGGCAGGGTCGTGCGGACCGTCTGGGCCTACAACCAGGGCGAGCCCGTCGCCGCCCACGTGCTGCTCGGCGAGGCGACCGGCGACCCCGCCGCTCGGGTGAGCGCCCGCGACGTGGCCGATGCCACGGTCCGTCGCTTCGCGAGGCCCGGCGCCCTGTGGCGCCAACCCCCGGTGTTCGTCGGGATCGCCGCGCGCGACCTCGCCGTGCTCCCCTCCGAGCTCCTTGGTGACCTCCTCGACGCCTACCTCGCGCGCGCCGCCGCCGAGGCGCTCGACGACGGGTTCCCGGTCGCCGGCGCGATCGCCCACTACGACGACGACCCCGCGATCGACCTCGCGGGGCTCGTACAGACGGCGGCCGCGGCGTCGGCGCTGGAGAGGTGAGGTGACGGGCGGCGGGTCGGCGCCGACGCCGCGGCTGGGATCGGAGGCGAGAGGTGGGAGTGTGAGGACCTCCGATCAGTTGCTGAAGTCGCCCTTGACGTTGAGGACCAGGGTCGTGTCGCCGGCGCCGCCGGACACGGGGACGAACACCCCCATGTCGTGATAGCCGTCCATACCCTCGTGCATCGCGAGCTCGAAGGTGAGCGTGGCGCTCTCCCCCGGCGCGAGCGTCCGCGTCGACAGGGTGAACGGCCCCGGGCAGCACCCTTGACGGATCCGAGCCTGCGGCTGGCCGAGCGTGACCGGCGCGCTTCCCGTGTTCGTGAGCGTCCACTCGGGGAGCACGGCTACCGAGAGCGGGACGTGGCCGAGATCCCAGTTCGCGCCCTCGACCTCGACGCCGTCGGCGGCGACGGTGCCGGTGGCCGACCCGGGGGTCGACACGTAGGGGAAGCCCATCGAGTTCGTGCCGCCGATCGGCTGCAGAGCGGCCCCGCCGGCCGCCCGGGCCCCCGCCGATCCGGCGCCGAGCGGCGTCGACGACGACCCCCCTCGGAGCAGGAGGACCCCGGCGACCGCGACCACGAACACGACCGCGCTCACCGCAACACCGATCGTGGCGGTGTTGTCCGAACGACGGGGCGCCGGTCCCCGCTTGCTCTTGGATCGCTTCGAGGTGGTGGTGGCCATGGGTGGGCTCCTCAACTCGTGGCGCCCGTCAGGGCGCCGAATCGGGCGACGATCGCGTCGTGGATCTGCTGCACGCCGGCGCCGCGCGCGAGCATCGCGCGCACCATCGCCGACTCCTCTTCGCACACCACGCACCCAGAGGCGTGGACCTCCCACGCACCCGTGTCCGTCACGAAGCAGCGGAAGAGGTTCTGGTGGTCGAGGGTGGCCTCGCACCCGCAGTAGCAGGGCACGGCCTTGTACGGCATCGGATGATCGTGCGCGAAGTGGTAGTGCCCGGCGATCTCGGGTGACAGCCCGGCGAGCGTGAACACCGAGGCGGCCGGCGCGTCGCTCGCCGGAGCCGTCACCTGGCCCACGGGCATGCCGCGGGCAGACCCGCCGTACGCGTGCATCCCCATCATCAGGCCCACCGTGCCACCGGCCAGCACCAGCATCGCGGCGGCCACCATCACGACGATCGAGATCGCGGTCTGGCCGGCCGACGCGGCGCGCTCATCGCGGCCACGGACGTCATCGGGATCGTCGTTCACGGGCGGACCTCCTTGGGAGCGTCCGGCCGCGACGGGCCGGCGAGGAATCGAAGCGTGAGCGCCACCGCGGTCGGCACGACCACGGCGACCGCGACGACGGCGACGAAGCCGAGGAAACCGCCTGCGAACGCCACGGCCGCGGCGACGATGACCGCCGCCGTCCCGAACAACCAACCCGGATGCTTCATCGCGGGCGCCTCCTCTCTCTTGCCGCATCCTCGGTCACGGCTGTGGAGGCTTCGTGGAGACGCCGTGGGCGAACGGTGGAACGTTCCGGCGCTCTCTGGTCGACCGCCCGTTAGCATCGGGGCGTTGGAGGTCGACGCAGCCGGGAGGTGCCGTGGCCAGGACCGTGCTGGTGGTGGAGGACGAGCAGAAGATCCGCGAGCTGCTGCGCGGCTACCTCGAGCGCGCCGGCTTCTCGGTGCTCACCACCGGCAGCGGCGCCGAGGCGATCTCGCTCGCGACCACGGCGCTCCCCGACCTGATCGTGCTGGATCTCGGCCTGCCCGACGTCCCCGGCGAGACGGTCGCGCGCGAGGTGCACCACAGCGAGATCCCGATCCTCATGCTCACCGCCAAAGCGAGCGAGGACGACCGGATCGCGGGGCTCGAGCTCGGCGCCGACGACTACGTCACGAAGCCCTTCAGCCCGCAGGAGGTCGTGCTGCGCGTCGAGGCGATCCTCCGCCGCTCCCACGAGTCGATCGGGGCCGCGCGCCACACGTACGGGGACGGCGAGCTGGCGATCGACGAGGAGCGCCACGAGGTCGAGGTTCGAGGCGAGCCGGTCGAGCTCACCCCGACCGAGTGGGCGCTGCTGGTCGCCCTGTCGGGGACCCCCGGGCGGGTGTACTCGCGGACCGAGCTGATCAACCGCGCGCGCGGCTACGAGTTCGCCTCCGAGCGCGCGGTCGACAGCCACATCAAGAACCTCCGGCGCAAGGTCGAGGCGGATCCGCACGACCCCAGGATCATCGAGACCGTGCTCGCGGTCGGCTACCGACTGGGGCTGTCGCGTGACCCGTAACCGCCTCCTGTCCCCGCTCGGGCTCCGCTTGGCCGCCGCGTTCGTCACCGTCGCGATCGCGGCGGTCGTCGTGTTCGCGGTGCTGACGGTGACCTCGGCGCAGCGCCAGCTCAACTCGCTCGTGATCCGGACCCACACCGAGGACGCGCAAGCGGCGGCGGTCGCCGCGGCGCAGGCCTACCAGGAGGCCGGCGGGTGGACCAACGCCGACCTGACGAGCGTCCTGGCCGTCGCCGCCCGGGGCCAGGCCACGCTCACCGTGCTCGACCCCTCCGGCAAGGCGATCGCGGTGCCGGCCAACGAGGCCCAGGACATGCTCGCGGGGATGCACGGCGTCGAGGTCGTCGACGTGCCGCGCGGCCAGCCGGTGCGGGCGCCGGTCGTCGTGAACGGACAGACCGTCGGATCGATCGAGCTCCGCTTCCCCGCCAGCCACCTCCCGTCCCCCGAGGAAGGAGTACGGGAAGCGCTCTTGCGGACGGCCGTCCTGGGGGCGATCGTCGCGGTCGCGACCGCGGTGGCGGTCTCCTTCTTCGTCGCGCAGCGGGTGAGCGGTCCGATCGCGGCGCTCACCGACGCCGCCGCGGAGATCGAGGCGGGGCATCGCGGCGTCCGCGTCGACCTCACGGCGCCCGGCGAGATCGGGACCCTCGCCGCGGCGTTCGACCGGATGTCGACCTCGCTGGAACGCGAGGACGAGCTCCGGCGCCAGCTCGTGCGCGACGTGGCGCACGAGGTCCGCACCCCCCTGTCGATCCTGCAGGGCACGACCGAGGCGCTCGTCGACGGGGTGATGCCGGCCGACGCCGACACGCTCGCGTCGCTGCACGACGAGGTCTTGCGCCTGTCGAGGCTCGTGGGCGACCTGGAGACGCTCGCGGCCGCCGAGGCCGCCAGCCTCCACCTGGAGGTGGACCCGCTCGACCTCGCCGAGGTCGGCGCGGCGGCCGCCGAGCTCGCCGGCCCGGCCGCCACGCTCGCCGAGCTGGCGCTCGAGACCGACCTCGAGCCCGCGCCGACGACCGGCGACGCCGGCCGGCTCCGCCAGGTCGCGATGAACCTGGTCGCCAACGCCTTCCGCTACACGCCGGCGGGCGGGACCGTCACCGTGCGCACCGCCCTCGACGACGGCGAGGCCGTCCTCGAGGTGCTCGACACGGGACCGGGGATCGCGCCCGAGGACCTCCCCCGGCTGTTCGAACGCTTCTACCGAGGCCGCGCGGCCGAAGACGTCGCGGGCAGCGGGATCGGCCTCGCGGTCGCGGCCGAGCTCGTCGCGGCCCACGGCGGGCGCATCGAGGCCGGCGACCGCGACGGAGGCGGCGCCCGGTTCACCGTGCGGCTCCCCGCCCGCGCCTGATTCCGCCGACCCTTCAGGCGTCCGGCAGCTCCACCCGGCGGAAGACGCGCCACAGCGCCAGGTCGTAGACCGACTTGATCGCGCCGGCCGCCACGAACGGCGCCGCCACCGCCACGTGCTGGAGCAGCCCGCCAACGAGGGGCCCGACCGGGCGCGAGACGTAGCGGGCCGTGTTCGTGGCGGCGGCGGCCGCGGTCCGCTCCTTTGGGTCGACCATCCCGGCCACGTAGGCCTGGCGGGTCGGCACGTCCATCTGCGAGAGCGCGAACCGTCCGAGCAGCACCGCGATCGAGGCCCCGAGGGTCGGCATCAGCGGCACGAGGATCAGCAGCACGTTCGAGGGCAGGTGCGTGAACACCATCGTGTTGAGCAGCCCGAAACGGCCGGCGACCCGCGTCGCGAGGATCGACGACCCGGCCTGGAGGATCCCCGCCGCGAAGATCACGAGCGACATCAGCTCGGGACTCGCGCCGAACCGCGTCTCGAACCACGTCACCAGGAACGTCGTGACGACGAACCCCCCGGCGAACGAGTCCACCGCGAACAGCCCGGCGAGGGTGAAGACGCTCCGGCGCGACCGTTCGAGCGTGCGGCGCGGGGCGCCGTCGACCGCCAGGACCTCGACCCTGTCCGACAGGCCGCGGACGATCGCGAGACACGCGACCGCCCCGACCGGGAAGACCAGCAGCCACGTCTGCGCCGTCGGCGCCGCGTGCCACACCCGGTGCAGGAACGCCGGGCCCCCCGCCGCCAGGGCGCCGAGGGCGCCGGCGAGGTACGCGACCGCGTTGTACCGCCCGAAGACGTGCAGCCGCACGTCGGCGGGCGCCTGGCCGATCATCGCCTGCTCGAGCGTGGTGATCGGGCCGCTCTCGTTCGCGTCGGTCGACATCACGCCGGTGAGGGCGAGCAGGAGCAGGAGCCACACGTTGCCGGTGAGGGCGAAGCCCGCGCCGACCACGCCCATCAGCGCCAACAGGACGCCGTAGGAGCGACGCCTCCCCATCCTGTCGCCCAGGATCCCGACCAGGACCGCCGTGATCGCCATCCCGGCGAGCATCGCGGTGAGCAGCAGGCCGATCTGGACCGAGGAGAAGCCGCGGCGCACGAGGGCCGTGCCGAGCACCACCGTGCCGAACCCGTAGAGGAACGCCCTGATCGCCTGCACCGCCAGCAACCGGCGCAGATCCGACTCGACCCCGGGCGCCTCGAGCGCCCCTTCGTCCCGCGCCGACGCCATGGGCCGCACGATACCCGCGGCCCGCGGGGATGCGCGCTAGCGAGGGCGTGAGACGCCGGCCGCGGACGCGCGGCGTTCCAGTCGGTCGTCCAGCGGGGCGAGCGCTCGGGGAGCGCCCGCGTGCTCCAGGGCCCACGACAGGAGCACGTCGGCGAGGTCGGGGGCCGTCGGCAACACCGGGCCGTGGAGGTAGGTCCCGACCACGCGGCCCTGCACCGCGCCCTCGGTGCGGTCCTTGCCGTCGTTGCCGCGCCCGCGCGCGACCGTCGCCAGCGGCGTCGCGAGCGGGCCGAGGGTCGTGCGCCCGCCGTGGTTCTCGAACCCAGTGAGGTCGAACGAGCGCCCGTCGAGCGTCGCCCGGCCGTGCACCCGGCCGATGATCCGGCCGGTGCCGGCCTTCGTCTCGAGGTCGAGCAAGCCGAGGCCCTCGATGTCGGCCCCCTCGGCCGAGGCGTAGGAGCGGCCGAGCAGCTGATAGCCCGCGCACACGCCGAACACCGCCGTCCCGCCCGCGACGCGTTCCGCCAGCTCGGGCCTGCGGGCGGCGAGATCGTCGCCGATCAGCCGCTGCACGCGGTCCGACCCGCCGCCGATCACGACCAGATCCGTCTCCTCGGGCAGCGGCTCGCCCGCGTGCACGAGGACCACCCGCACGTCGATCCCCCGCCACGCGGCTCGGCGCTCCAGCACGAGGACGTTGCCCCGGTCGCCGTAGGACATCAGCAGGTCCGGATACAGGTGCGCCACCGTGATGACGGGCCGAGCGTTCATCGGCAGGTCCTCATGCGGCGTCGTGGAGCCGCCCGCGGCGGCCTGCGAACGCGGCCCGCAGGTCGAGCATCGCCGTGTAGCTCGCGAGGACGACGGGGTCGCGGCCGGCCGGCGTCGCCTCGAGCGCTCCGCGGATCGCCTCGGTCAGGTCGGGCCTCACCGCGTCCACCTCGCCCCCCGCGTACCGCACCCGCACCGCCATGTCGTCGGCGCGCGCGCCGGCCGCGACGAACGGGTGGCCTTCGGCGACGAGCCGCTCGACGTCCACGTCCCAGATCCACGAGATGTCGCGTCCGTCGGCCAGGCCGTCGTTCACCGCGAGCACGACCGCGCCCATCCTAGGGTCGCTCGCGATCGCCCGGACCAAGACGTCGGCGCCGGCCGGGTTCTTCATCAGCGTGAGCCAGACCGTGCGACCGTCGACCTCGAGACGCTCGGTCCGTCCGAACCGCGGCTGGAACCGCTCGAGCGCCTCGATCGCGGTCCGGCGCTCGAGCCCGAGCGCCTGCGCGGCCGCGAGCGCGGCGACGGCGTTGTAGGCGCTGTGCACTCCGCCGGTGGGGACCTCGACCACGTCGTCGTCGACCCGCACGCGGACCGAGCGGAGCCCCTCGACCGACACGACCTCGCCGACGATCGCCGGGCGCGGCCGAGCGAGCCCGCACGCGTCGCAGCGCCACACGCCGAGATGGGCGATCGTGTGGGCGTCGTACACGAGACGGGCGCCGCAGCGCGGGCAGAGCTCCGCCTCGCGCGCGAACGCGACCGACTCGCCTGCGGTGGCCTCGGGCAACGTGACGCCGAACGCGAGCGGCGCGCGCTCCCCCACCGCCGCCCACAGCGCGGGGTCGTCGGCGTTGGCCACGACCGTGCCCTCCACGGGGAGCATCGCCGCCGCGCTCCCCAGCAGACCGACGACGCGTTCGGTCTCGCCGAAGCGGTCCATCTGGTCGCGGAAGACGTTCGTGAGCACGAGCACCCGCGGCGCGAGCTCGCGCGCCGTCGCCGGGAGCGCGGCCTCGTCGACCTCGAAGACGGCCGAACGCGCGTCGCGGGGCATCTCGAGCAGGGCGGTCGCGATCCCGCGATGCAGGTTCGCGCCGGTGTCGTTGCCGACCGTCGCGTCGCCCGTGGCCCGCAGGATCGACCGGATCATCGAGGCCACGGTCGTCTTGCCGTTGGTCCCCGACACGAGCACCACGCCGCCGGGCAGGCGCGCCGCGCGGTGCCCGGCGAACCCGGGGCTCAGCACGTCGAGGAGCACGCCCGGGATGCTGGAGCCGCCCCCGAGATGCGCGGCCCGGCTCGCGCGCCCGGCCACGGAAGCGACGGTCGCCGCGAACGCGTCGCGCGCGCGCGCCGATCGTGTCGGGATCGCGGATGTGGTCACGGTCTCGCCTCTCCTCGGGTGTGCCCAGCCTATCCGCCGCTCGAGCGCCAGCCTCGCGAGGCGCTGCGGCTCATGGGTTCCCCCGATCCTGCCGATACCTCTGTCGATGGCACCGAAGTTCTACGACGTGATGCACGTGAACGGCGACACCTACGAGGTGGAAGCCGACTTCTACGAGCGTGCGGGGGGCGACTGGGTCTTCTACCTCGGCGATGAGGAGGTCTTCCGCGTGCCGTTCCTCGACGTCATGACGGTGACGAAGACGCCCTCGTGGGTGCGGGAGGACCCCGCCGTCCCCGAGCTCTGGCTGTAGATCCCGCATCCTTGTGAAGGATCGGACCGCCGACTACAGTCGCGTGGTCGGGACAGGGGCGCCGGCCGTGTGTTTCCGGACGGAGTCTTGGAGGGACCATGAAGCGCCCGATCGCCCCGTTGGGAGCGTGCTCGCTCCTGCTCGTCACGTCGCTCGCGCTGATCGACGCGCAGCCGGCGCTCGCCGCGTCCGCGCCCATCATCTCCGCGATCTCGCCCACGGCCGGGCCGATCGGGACGGTGATCGTCGTGACCGGCGCCCATCTGAGCGGCGCGACCTCCGTGACGCTCGCGGGTCGCCTCCTCCCCTTCACCGTGGCCTCCTCCACGCAGATCGACGCCACGGTGGCGCCGGGGAGCGTCAGCGGGAAGGTGCAGGTCTCGACCCCGGGAGGCACGGCGAAGAGCGCGGGCCCGTTCACGGTGATCCTCGTCGACTGGCCGCAGTTCCAGCGGGATCCCGCCCACGGCGGGTTCGATCCGAAGGAGCGATGGCTGACCCCTTCTCGCGTCCCCCTCCTGACCAAACGTTGGAGCTTCACGACCGGCGGCTCGCTCTCGCAGGGACCCGCCGTCGCCGGCAAGACGGTCTTCGCCGCCTCCCAGGACGACGCGATCTACGCCGTGAACCTCGCGACGGGCCTCAAGCGGTGGAGCTACACGATGGCCGGCCAGGCAACGTCGACCCCGGCGGTCGCGAAGGGGATCGTCTACGTGAAGTCCGCCGACGGCACGCTCTACGCCCTGAAGGCCTCGACGGGCACACGCATCTGGAGCAAGGCCACGGGCGCGAGCGGGGAGGGGTCCTCGTCGCCCGCGGTGAAGGGCGGCGTCGTCTACATCGGCTCGGGCGACGGCAAGGTCACCGCTCTCGACGCCTCGACCGGGGCGAGGCGCTGGACGTTCACGACCGCAGGGACGGTTTCGTCTCCGGCCGTGGCGGGCGGCTCGGTCGTCTTCGGGTCGACCGACGGCCACGTCTACGCGCTCAAGGCCTCCACGGGCAAGCAGCTGTGGGCCTTCGACACCGGGGACTTCGTCGAGGCCTCCCCCACGATCGCCGGCTCGGTCGTGTACACGCAGTCGGACAACGGCACGTTGTTCGCGCTCGACGCCGCCACCGGCAAGAGGCTCTGGCGCTACGTCATGGTCGCCAGCACCGGCATGACCGAGACCTCGTGCCCGGCGGTCGCGAACGGCGTCGTCTACGTGGGATCGCAGGACGGCAGCCTGTACGCCGTGAACGCCTCCA
Organism: Planctomycetaceae bacterium; assembly: GCA_050257835.1. Lineage (GTDB taxonomy): Bacteria > Actinomycetota > UBA4738 > UBA4738 > HRBIN12 > AC-51. The sequence goes on from JBLMXP010000008.1 coordinate 26,483, forward strand.
CCGGGAAGGAGCTCTGGAGCTACGCGACCGCCGGCGCCGTCTTCTCGTCGCCGGCGTTCGCAGATGGGGTCGTGTACGTGGGCTCGGATGACGGCAGCGTCTACGCGATCCGTGCGGCCACCGGCGCCAAGCTCTGGAGCTACGCGACGGGGGGCAGGCTCGGTTCGTCCCTGGCGGTCGCGAACGGCGTCGTCTACGCGGGCTCGGCGGACGACGACGTCTATGCCTTCGGCGTGCCACTGATCCTCTAAAGGAGAGCCTCGGGCCCGCAGGCGAGGCCGCCGCTCGCCGCGTGCCGCGCGCCGTTCGCCACGCGGGAGCCCTACGCAGGACGAGGTACCGGGGGCCGCGCGACGCGACCTGCGGCGTATGTACGCCGAGCGTCCACGCCGCGAGACTGGTCGCCATGGACGCACCGGTTCCCTTCTGCGAAGAGTGTGGCACCATCGGCCCGATGCTCTCCGGGACGCACCCGGGCGACGGCGGGGTCGTTCGATGGGCGATCTACCGCTGCGGCCACATGAAGACCGAGATCGCGCTCGACGACGTGGCCGCCGACTCGGCCGGACCGGTTCCCCGCCCTGCCTGAGCCGCAGCAGGCACCGATGCGGCGGAGACGCCGCGCGCGCGAACCCGGAGACGGCATATCCGGTGTTCGGGATCTGGTCAGGCGAGCACGGACTCGACCAGACGATCGAGCGGGGCGCCTGCCTCGGGTGTGACGGACAGCCGCTCGATCCGGTCGCGCCCGTCGAACTCGACGACGACGCGCAGGGAGATCCGAACGGCCCTTTCACCACGAAGCGCGGGTCGGGCGTCGATCCGCAACGCGGCGCCTTCGCCGACGATACGGGGTTGCGGGTCGACGGAGGGTTCGATCTCGAGCAGCACGAGCTCGAGGAACGCGAGCGCCTCCTTGCGTCCCGCGTACGTGCCCGCGAGCGGGCTGTCTCCGTCCCATCGGAGCACGGCGCCGGGAGAGAAGGACGCGCGCAGCCGGGTCGGCGGGCGACCGGCGCGGAGGACCTCGAGCGCCACGCGCCGGCGCAGGGACAGGCCAGGAGGAAGGGCGACCGCCGATCGGGCCGGCTCGACCGACGAGCGGTCGTCCGCCGCCACGCGAGGAGCGCCCCCTTCTCGTTGCGTGATCTCGATGCTGCCGCCGATCCCGGTGAGCTCGCGTGCCATGACCAGCGACACGCGGAGCGCCCGCGCCCGCGCCCGCGCTCGCTCGAGTTCGGCTTCGGCCTCCTGGACGCCGAAGAGCAGTCTCGATCGCGCCTCTTCGATGGCGGTTGCCAACGTGTCGCTCACCTGGCGCCTCCCAGGGTTGCTGCGGTTGCTGCGCGCTACTTGGACCCTTCCTTCGCGAGGCGCTTCTGCAGGTCGGTGACCGCCTGATCGCCGTTCGTGGCTGCCGTGGGCGCGCTAGCGCCCAGCTGGTCGGATCGGAAGTTGACCTGGGTCGCCGCATGCAGCGTCGCGCGGCCGACCGCGATCAACTCTTCGAGCTTGCGGCAGTACTCCTCGGTGCGAGCGAGCTCCGCCTCCGCGTCGGCCAATCCCGCCTCGAGCTCGCGCTTCGTCGTGACGAGGCCCTTCAACAGCAAGTCGCTCACGTGTCTACCTCCGCAGACCTGAGCCGGCCCAGCACCGGCTTCACCAGCAGCGATGGTAGGTGGGGGCCCATGGATGCGCATCGGCCGACCGGCCTCGTCCGAATGGCGGTCTCGCCCCGGATCCGCCCCAGAGCCGTTCGGATAGCCCGGCGTTCCCGCTGGTGGAAGGTGCTCCGGGGGTGGGACTCGAACCCACAACCTACGGATTAACAGTCCGCCGCTCTGCCAATTGAGCTACCCCGGATCGGAGCGGTGGCGAGTCTACCAGCGGGTCTCGGGTCGGCCGGGTAGGCTGTCGCCGCTCACGACCCCGGAAGGAACGACCGATGAAGCTCCGCTCGATCGTGCTGTTCGGGGCCGGCGTGGCCGCCGGCCTCGCGATCGCGAACAGGCTCCACGAGGACGACCCCGAGATCCAACACGGGCCCGTGAGGAGCCAGGGACCGGCGAACCCGGCGCTCCGCGCCGTGTCCGATCAGGCGTCGCGGGTCGCCGACCGGGCGACGGTCGCGAGCCTCGACGTGATCCGGCGGGCGCGCGGCGCGATCCGGGAACGGCTGGGCGAGGACGCCTACGACGACGCGGCGTGGAGCTAGTCCGTAACGGACGAGCGAACCGGTCGGCTACTCGAGGTAGTCGCGCAGCTTCTGGCTGCGGCTCGGGTGCCGCAGCTTCGAAAGCGTCTTGGACTCGATCTGGCGGATCCGCTCGCGGGTGACGCCGAACTCGCGGCCGACCTCCTCGAGCGTGCGCGGGTGCCCGTCGACGAGGCCGAAGCGGAGCTGGACGACCTTCTTCTCGCGCTCGGAGAGCGTCTCGAGCACGCCCTCGAGCTGCTCCTGCAGCAGGATGAACGAGGCGGCGTCGACCGGGACGACGGCATCGGAGTCCTCGATGAAATCGCCGAGCTGGGAGTCCTCCTCCTCGCCGATCGGCGTGTGGAGCGACACCGGCTCCTGCGACACCTTCTGGATCTCGCGGACCTTGTCGGCGCCGATCCCCATCACCTTGCCGATCTCGTCGGGCGTGGGTTCGCGGCCGAGGTCCTGCAGCAGCTGTCGCTGGATCCGCACGAGCTTGTTGATCGTCTCGACCATGTGCACGGGGATCCGGATCGTGCGCGCCTGGTCGGCGATCGCGCGGGTGATCGCCTGGCGGATCCACCACGTGGCGTAGGTCGAGAACTTGAAGCCCTTGTCGTAGTCGAACTTCTCGACCGCGCGGATCAGGCCGAGGTTCCCCTCCTGGATCAGGTCGAGGAAGAGCATCCCGCGGCCCACGTAGCGCTTCGCGATCGACACGACGAGGCGCAGGTTCGCCTCGATCAGCTTGCGCTTGCCGAGCTGGCCGTCGCGCTCGACGCGGTGGATGAAGTCCTCGAGCTCGTCGGCGGTCTTCGGCTTCCACGACTTCGCGATCTTGTCGCGGCCGATCCCCTCGACCTTGCCGAACGCGTTCAGCTGATGGTCGCGGATCTCCCACACCTTCTCGACGAGGTGCTTCTGTGCCTTCGGGTCGGCCTTGCCGTCCTCGGCGATCTGACGGTTCAGCGCGGTGGCGAGCTCGCCTGCCTCGATCCGCCGCGCGAGGTCCACCTCCTGCGCCGCGTTCAGCAGGGGGACCTTGCCGATCTCCTTCAGGTACATCCGCACCGGGTCGTTCGTAGGCGCGCGCAGGAGGTCGACCTCGATCCGGACCTGGGTGGCGGCGTCGGTGTCGTCGCCGGGGATCTCGACCGTCTCGATGCCCTCGGCGGTGAGGTGCTCCTGGATCTGGGTCAGGAACTCCTCGATCTGCTCGGGGGTGAAGTCGTCGACCGGGACCGTCTCGAGCAGGTCCTCGGACGTGACGAACCCGCGTTCGCGGCCCTTGGCGACGAGCTGCTCCTTGACCTCGTCGAGGTTGGGGAGGTCGCCGCGGTCCGTCTCGCGCGCGGGAACGCTCACACGAACTCCTGGGGGGTCTTCGCCACGACCGCATCAGTGTACGGAACGGA
>JBLMXP010000009.1:0-10744 GCA_050257835.1 Planctomycetaceae bacterium
GGACTGGCCGGACACCGGTCCCTACGAGCTGATCCACAAACACGACGCCGTGGCGGTCGTGCCGATCACCCCCGACCGCGACGTCCTGCTGGTGCGGCAGTTCCGCCCGCCGGTCCGCGACTCCCTGCTCGAGGTGCCCGCCGGCCTGCTCGACCTCGACGGCGAGGACCCGATCGCCTGCGCCACCCGGGAGCTCGTCGAGGAGACCGGCTTCCGGCACCGCACGATCGAGTTCCTCGCAGGGTGCTACCTCTCGCCGGGGTTCACCGACGAGTACATGCACTTCTTCTGGGCCGAGACGGAGCCGGACCCGGTGGGGACGCCCGAGCCGGGCATCGAGCTCGTCCGCATGTCGTTCGCGCGAGCGGTCGAGGCGGCGCGGGCGGGGCGCGTGCGCAACGCCGCGAGCGCGCTCGCGCTCCTGCTCGCCGCGGCGCGCGTCCCGCGCGGATGAGCGCCGAGGCCGGGCGGGCGAGCGGGCTCACCCGTGCGGTCGGGCGCTACCTCGACCACCTGCTCGTGGAGCGCGGGCTCTCCGAGCACACCCGGCGCGCCTACGGCCGCGACCTCAGGCGCTACGTCGGGTTCCTCGCCTCGCGGGGGATCTCCGAGCCGGGCGAGGTGGACGCCGCCGCGGTCCGATCGTTCGTCGCCTCGGTGTCGGCCTCGACGCACGGCGAGGACGAACGTCCGTACGCGGCCGCGTCGGTCGCGCGAGCGCTGTCGTCGGTGCGGTCCTTCCATCGGTTCCTGCTCCGCGAGGGGATCGTCGAGGCCGATCCCGCGGCCGGGGTCGTCCGGCCGAAGCTGCCGCGTGCGCTGCCGCATCCGCTCGGCGTCGAGGAGGTGGAGCGGCTCCTCGGGAGCCCCGATCAGACGGCGGCGGGCCTGCGCGACCGAGCGATCCTCGAGCTCCTCTACGGAGCGGGCCTGCGCGTGTCGGAGCTGACCGCGCTCGACGTCGACGACGTCGACCTCGAGGACGGGTTCGTCCGCGTCCTCGGCAAGGGCGGCAAGGAGCGGGAGGTCCCGCTCGGCAGGTTCGGGTGCGACGCCGTGGGGGCCTACCTCGCGCGCGCCCGGCCCGCGTTCACCGGGCCCGCGACGCGGGGGGCCTGCTTCCTGAACACGCGCGGGGGCCGGCTGACCCGCCAGAGCGTCGCCAAGATCGTGGACCGAGCGGCGCGCGCGGCGGGGATCGCTCGTCGCGTGAGCCCGCACGACCTGCGACACTCGTTCGCGACGCACCTGCTCGACGGGGGTGCGGACGTGCGCGTGGTGCAGGAGCTCCTCGGGCACGCGAGCGTCGCCACGACGCAGATCTACACGCTGGTGACGAAGGAGCACCTGCGCGAGACGTACTACACGGCGCACCCGCGGGCACGGCGTCGCGGGGGCGCGTGAGCCCGGACGCGGAGGAAGGGGCGATGACGGTGGACGAGCGGGAGCTGGCCGCGCGGCGCGAGGACCTCCTTCGCCAACGCGAGGACCTGCGCAGCGAGATCTCGGAGCACGGCGCGGATCCCGACTCCGACGAGGTGGCCTTCGAGGGGGACGCGGGGTTCTCGGATCGCTCGCACAGCACCGAGGAGCGATCGCGCGAGATCTCGGTGGCGCGTGCGCTCCGCTCGAACCTGCGCCTGGTCGACCGCGCGATCGCGAAGCTCGACGCCGGCACCTACGGCACCTGCGAACGCTGCGGCAGGCCGATCGCGCCCGAGCGCCTCGAGGCGATCCCATGGGCGCTCCTGTGCATCGACTGCAAGAAGGCGGTCGGCTGAGGGATGCCGGCCCCCACGGTGCCGCGGGTCTGCGTCCTGGTCTGCGACTCGTGGGGCGTCGGCGACGCACCCGACGCCGCCGCCTACGGAGACGAGGGCTCCAACACCCTGGCCAACGTGGCGCGCGCGGCGGGCGGTCTGGATGTCCCGGCGCTCGAGGGACTCGGCCTCGGGTTGCTGGGCCAGATCCGAGGCGTCGCGCCCCGCGCCGACCACGGGACGGCCCACGGCCGGGCGACCGAGGTCTCCGCGGGCAAGGACACGACGACCGGGCACTGGGAGATGATGGGGATCCGCCTGGAGCGGCCCTTCCCCCTGTATCCGGATGGCTTCCCACCCGAGATCGTCCAGGCGTTCGAGCGAGCGATCGGACGGCGGATCCTCGGCAACGTGCCGGCCTCGGGCACCGAGATCATCGCTGAGCTGGGGGAGGAGCACCTGCGCACGGGCGATCCGATCGTCTACACGAGTGGGGACTCGGTCTTCCAGGTCGCCACCCACGTGGACGCCGTCCCGCTCGAGCAGCTCTACGCGTGGTGCCGCATCGCGCGCGGCCTCCTGGTCGGCGAGCACGCGGTCGGTCGGGTGATCGCGCGCCCGTTCGAAGGGGCGCCAGGCGCGTTCGTGCGGCGTCCGGAGCGTCGCGACTACAGCGTCCCTCCGCCCGGGCCGACCGTGCTCGACGCGCTCATCGGCGCGGGGGTCTCGGTGCGGGCGGTCGGCAAGATCCAGGACATCTTCGACGGGCGGGGGATCACCGAAGCCGTCTACTCCGACTCGAACGACCACGGGGTCGACCTCACGCTGGCGTGCCTGCACGACACGGATCGCGGGCTCGTGTTCACGAACCTTGTGGACTTCGACTCGAAGTACGGGCACCGCAACGACCCGATCGGCTACGCGGCGGCGATCGTCGCCCTGGACCGGCGTCTTCCCGAGCTGATCGAGGCCCTGCGGGGCGGGGTGCTGCTGCTCACGGGTGACCACGGGTGCGACCCGACCACGCCGTCGACCGATCACTCCCGAGAGCGCACGCCGTTGCTGGCCGCGGGGCTGCGGGGCGAGGCCGTCGACCTCGGGACCAGACCGACGTTCGGCGACCTGGGCCGCACGGTGGCCGATCTCCTGGGGGTCGAGGTCGACGGTCTGATCGGTGCCAGCTTCGCCGCCGCGCTGGGGTTCGGATAGGTGGAGTCTCACGTGTGGCTCGAGGGTGAGGGTTCGTGCAGATGAGGGGCGGGACCGGGTGCCTACCTGAGGTCGAGACTGCGGTCGAGCGCTCGTCGGGACCTGCCGGAGGGTCGGCGTGAGCGTGTGGGATCCCCGATCGGCCCTGGCGGCCAAGCGCGACGGCAAGACCCTCCCTCCCGATGAGGTCGAGCGGTTCATCGAGGGCTTCGCGCGGGGGGAGATCGGGGAGGGTCCGGCGGCCGCGTTCCTGATGGCGGCCCTGCTGAACGGTCTCGACGCCGCCGAGACGCTCGCGATGACCCGCGCGATGGTCGCGTCGGGGGAGACCCTCGCGCTCGGGGGGATCGAGCGTCCGACGGTCGACAAGCATTCGACCGGCGGGGTCGCCGACGGCGTGACCCTGGTGTTCGCGCCCCTGGCCGCCGCGGTCGGGCTCGCGGTCGCGAAGCTCTCTGGCCGAGGGCTCGGCCACACGGGCGGGACCTTGGACAAGCTCGAGTCGATCCCCGGACTGCGGACCGACCTGGCGCCGGTGGACCTGGTGCGCCAGGTGCGCGAGGTGGGATGCGCCGTCGCGGCGCAATCGGCCTCGATCGTGCCGGCCGACGGCGCTCTGTACGCGCTGCGCGACGCCACGGCCACGGTGCCGTCGGTCCCGCTGATCGCGGCGAGCGTGATGTCGAAGAAGCTCGCGGTCACGACCGACCTGATCGTGCTCGATGTCAAGGCCGGTTCGGGGGCGTTCATGAAGACGACCGACGAGGCGCGCGCCCTGGCTGGCGCGTGTGTGGCGCTGGCGAGCGCCGCCGGACGACGCTGTACGGCCGCGGTGACCGACATGTCCCAGCCCCTCGGCGACGCGATCGGCAACGCCCTGGACGTAGCCGAGGCGGTGGCGATCTTGCGGGGTGATGCCCGCGGTCGCCTGCGCGACCTGGTGGTGTGGTTCGTCGCCCGCTCGCTCGTCTCGCTCGAGGGGGCGCCGCTCGAGGCGGCGACCGCCAGGGCCGAGCGCGCGCTCGACGACGGCTCTGCGCTGGAGCGGCTCCGCGCGATGGTGCGGGCGCAGGGCGGCGACCCTGAGGTCGTGGACGACCCCGCCGGGGTGCTGCCGCGCGCCCCGGTCGTGGTCCCGCTCGTCGCGGACGGCGAGGGAACGCTCGCCGCGACCGACGCCGAGGCGATCGGGGCGGCGGCGGGCGCGCTGGGCGCGGGGCGGCTGCGCAAGGGCGAGCCGGTGGATCCCGCCGTCGGTATCGTGATGCGCGCGAAGATCGGCGACCGGGTCGTGGCGGGCGAGCCGATCGGCGAGGTCCACGCGCGGAGCGAACCTGACGCCGCGGAGGCGGCCCGGCGCACGCTCGCCGCGTGCGCGTTCGTCGACGGCGAGGTCGCGCCGCCCCCGCTCGTCCACGACCGGTTCGGGGAGGCGTGATGGGGAGGTTCACGGGCCAGAGCCTGACCTTCGCGCTCTACCTCGGCCTGTCGATGTTCGCAGGCATGACGGTCCGGGAATACGTGCGCGCGGCGGTGGCCGCCCGGCGCGGCGACCCGACCCCGCGCTTGTGGGGGCGGCTCACCCTCGACCCGCGCCACTGGTTCGAGCCCTTCGGCAGCGGGCTGCTCCCGGGGCTGATCCTCGTGCTGTGGGCAGCCAACGCGGGGTTCCTCCCGCCTCCGGTCGCCTATGCGAAGCCCGCGCCGGTGGATCCCTCGTACCTGCGCCGCCAGCCCCGCGACGTGATCCTCGTCTCGCTCGCGGGCCCGGTCGCCAACGTCGTGTTCGCGGCGCTCGCCGGGCTCGTGCTCCGTGTCGTGCCGCTCGCTGGCTCGGTGCAGCCGGTGCGGTTCCTGGTCGCATGGGAACTGGTCAACATGTCGTTGGCGGTGTTCCACCTGCTGCCGATCCCGGGACTGGATGGCGCGCGCCTGGTCGCCCTCGTGCTGCCGCCCGCGGCCCGGGAGACCTACCGGAACCTCGATCAGTACCTGCCGCTGTTCGCGCTGGTCGCGCTGTTCCTGCTCGCCGGCCCGATCCAGGCGATCGTGTACGGGATCGTGAACGCGTTCTGCACCCTGTTCTCGGGCGTCTCCTGCGTGCCGTGAGGGCCTGCTCCCGGGGCGGGAGCAGGCCCGCGTTATCATCCCCGCCATCGTGAGCGCTCCCCAGACCAAGCGTGTCCTGACCGGCTACCGGCCGACCGGGCCGCTGCACGTGGGCCACTGGGCGGGCACCATCGAGAACATGCTCCGGCTCCAGTCCGACCCGGGCTACGAGTGCTTCTTCTTCATCGCCGACTGGCACATGCTGACGACGCACTATGACCGGACCGACGAGCTGCCCGGGTTCGTCGAGGGCCTCGTCCTGGACTGGCTGGCCGCCGGCCTGGATCCCGACCGCGCCGTGATCTACCGCCAGTCCGACCTGCCCGAGGTCGCGGAGATGTCCCTGCTGCTCGGCATGATGACGCCGCTCGGCTGGCTCGAGCGGGTGCCGTCCTACAAGGAGCGGTTGCGGGACATGGCCGAGCGCGACGTCGCGAACTTCGGGCTCCTGGGCTACCCCGTCCTGCAGACGGTCGACATCGCGATCGTGGGCGGAGAGCTCGTGCCGGTGGGGGAGGACCAGGTCGCGCACCTGGAGATCAGCCGCGAGATCGTCCGGCGGTTCAACCGCCTGTACGGTGAGGTCCTTCTCGAGCCCCAGCCCCTGCTCTCCGAGACGCCGCTGATCCCCGGCTCGGACGGGCGCAAGATGTCGAAGTCGTTCGACAACGCGATCTGGATCCGCGACGACGAGGACGCGATCCGCGCGCGGGTGCGCTCGTTCGTGACCGACCCGCAGAAGCTCCGCCGCGGCGACCCCGGACGCCCCGAGATCTGCCCGATCTTCGCGCTGCACCGGCGGTTCTCGCCCGGTGACATCGAGCGCGTGGACGCGACGTGCCGGACGGGGGAGCTCGGCTGCGTCGACTGCAAGACGCTGCTCGCGGACCACCTCGTGGCGCGGTTCGCGCCGTTCCGCGAGCGCAGGGCCGAGCTCGCGGCCACGCCCGGGGTGGTGGCGGACGTGCTGGCGGCGGGCGCGGAGAAGGCGCGCCCGGTCGCGCGCGCGACGCTCGAGCGCGTCCGCGCGGCCAGGCACTTCGGATGAGCGGGCACTTCGGATGAGCGGGGAGGGCGCGCGTCCGGAGCCGGGCGGTGCGTTCGCCGTCGAGCTGCCCGGGTTCAGCGGCCCGTTCCGTCTCCTGGCCGATCTGATCCTCGAGCAGAAGCTCGACGTCTGCGACGTGTCGTTGGCGACGATCACCGAGGGCTACCTCGCCCACGCGAAGGAGGCCGAGCGGTGGCAACTGGAGGAGGCCACGTGGTTCCTGGCGATCTGCGCCGTGTTGCTGGAGCTGAAGGTCGCCCGGCTCACCCCCCGGCACACCGAGCCCGACGAGGAGGACCTGCTCGGCGGCTCGCCCGACCTGGCCTACGCGCGCTCGATCGAGCTCCGCGCCTTCCGGCGGGTCGCGGTGGAGCTCGCCCGGCGCCTCGAGGACGAGGCCGGGTACTTCTCGCGCGACGTGGGCCCGGGCCCGGAGTTCTCCCACCTGTACCCGGACCCGATGCTGAAGGTGACCCCGGAGCAGCTGGCGCGCCTGGCGGCGCAGCTGCTGCGCCCGCCGCCGACGCTGGACCTGTCGCACGTCACGCCGGTGCGCTTCACCGTGTCCGACGCGATGGCCACCGTGCAGACGCGGATCCAGACCTACGACGGCGGGCTCGCGTCGTTCCGTGACCTTGTCGCCGACTGCGGCGAGCGGATCGAGGTCGTCGTGCGCTTCCTCGCGTTGCTCGAGCTGTACCGTGAAGGAAAGGTCGAGCTTCAACAGGCAGCCACGTTCGGCGAGATCGAGGTCGAATGGACGGGATGAGGTGAGGCTCACGTGACGGACGACGCGAACGCCCACGACACGCGCGCCCTCGAGGCGCTGCTGTTCGTGTCGGACGAGCCCCTGGCCGCGTCCGTGCTCGCGCAGGCCCTCGAGCTCGACCGTCGCACGGTGGAGTCGATGTGCGACCGGCTCCAGGCGGGCCTCGAGGAACGTGGCTCCGGCTTGGTGCTGCGCAACGTTGCCGGAGGGTGGCGGCTGTTCACCCACCCCGACGCACAGCCGGTGGTCGAGCGGTTCGTGTTGTCGTCGCGGCAGGCGCGGCTCACGAAGGCCGCCCTGGAGACCCTCGCGATCGTCGCGTACAAGCAGCCCGTCACCCGCCACCAGGTGAGCGGGATCCGCGGCGTCAACTCCGACGGCGTGCTCCGGGCGCTCGTCGACCGCGGTCTGATCGAGGAGGCGGGCCGCGACGAGGGCCCCGGGCGCCCGGTGCTCTACGGCACGACGCCGACGTTCCTCGAACGGCTGGGGCTGCCCTCCCTGGCCGCCCTGCCATCGCTGGCCCCGTTGCTGGGCGCCGGCGCCGAAGAGGCCGACGCCGCCGAGCGTGTCGTCGAGACAGAGGACCCCGATGGCGCCGATGGCGACGATGGCGACGCCGAGGCCGATCTCGATGCCGGCCTCGACGTGGGAGCCGAGGGCGAGGGCAGCAGCCCCGAACCTTCCGACTGATGGCCGCCGAACGGCTCCAGCGGGCGCTCGCGCGGGCCGGCTACGGTTCACGACGGTCCTGCGAGGAGCTGATCGCTGCGGGCAAGGTCACGGTCAACGGCAGGGTCGCCACGCTGGGCGACAAGGTCGACCCCGCTCACGACGCGGTTCGTCTCGGCGGAGTCGACGTGAACCTCGACCCGAACGTCAGGTACTACGCACTCCATAAGCCGGCGGGGGTGGTGGCCACGATGCGCGATCCCCAGGGCCGTGCCGACCTGCGCGGCCTCCTGCCGAAGGAGGGCCCGAGGGTCTTCCCCGTGGGACGGCTCGATCGGGACTCGGAGGGTCTCCTGCTCCTGACGAACGACGGCGCGCTCGCGAACCGACTGATCCACCCGCGCTACGGGGTGGAGAAGGAGTACCTCGCGGAGGTACGTGGACGCCCCACCTCGGGGCAGCTCGCCGCGATCCGAGCAGGCGTCGAGCTGGACGACGGTCCCGCGAGCGCGAAGTCGGTCCGGGTGGTCGACGTCCGCGGCGAGCGCGCGCAGCTCCGCCTCGTCATGACGGAGGGGCGCAAGCGAGAGGTCCGGCGTCTGCTCGCGGCCGCCGGCCTCCCGGTCACGCGGCTCGTCCGACTGCGGGTCGGGCCGATCACGCTCGGGACGCTCAGGCCCGGACGTGTGCGCGAGCTCACGTCCGAGGAGGTCCTGTCACTCTCGCGAACCGCCGCGAAGGCGGAGCGCCGGGCCGCTCGAGCCGCGGCCGCGGACCGGATGCCCCGCGAAGCCGGGTAGCCTGTGCGCCTGCGCGCCTGCGCGCCAGCGCGGGAGCGGGTCTCGAGTGGAGGGAGCGGCGATGCGGGTGCGGGCGGCGCGCGGCGCGATCGTGGCGCCGGGCAACGAGGCGGAGGCGATCCTCGGCGCGACCCGTCGCTTGCTCGACGCGCTCGTGGAGCGCAACCGGATCGACCACGACGACCTGATCAGCATCCTGTTCACGGCGACCGACGATCTCGACGCTGCGTTCCCTGCCGAGGCGGCCCGCCGGATGGGGCTCGCCTCGGTCCCCCTGCTCTGCGCCCGCGAGATCCCGGTCGCCGGCTCGATGCGCTCGGTCGTGCGGGTGCTGCTCCATTTCCACACCGACCGCGGCCTCGCCGACATCGTGCACGTCTACCTCGACGGGGCGGAGGCCCTCCGCGATGACCTCGAGCCTCCCCGCTGAGGCGCCGCGCTCGGTCGCCATCCTCGGCACCGGGCTGATCGGCGCGTCGGTGGCCCTGGCGGCCTCGCGGGCCGGGATCTCGGTACGAGGGTGGGACCGGGACCCGCAGGTGGCCGCGCAGGCCGCGTCGACCGGGGCGCTCCGGGCGGCGCCGACGCTCCGCGAGGCATGCGCAGGGGCGGAGCTCGTGGTGGTGGCCACGCCGATCGCCTCGGTGGGCCCGACCGTCGTCGATGCGCTCCGCGCGGCGCCGGAGGCCGTCGTGACCGACGCGGCGTCGATCAAGGCCTCGGTCGTCCGCGACGTGCGGGCCGCGGCGAGCCCACGGGAGATGTCGCGGTTCGTGCCGGGACATCCGATGGGAGGCAGCGAACGCTCGGGCCCCGAGCACGCCTCGGCGTCGCTGGTGGACGCGATCGTCTGGGTCGTGGCGCCCACCGAGGCGACCGACCCGGCGGCCTGCGGGCTCGTCGAGGCGTTCGCCGGCGCGCTCGGCGCTCGCGCCGTCCGGCTCACCCCTGAACGCCACGACCGGCTGGTCGCGTTCGTGAGTCACCTCCCGCAGGTCGCCTCGACGACCCTGATGGGCCTGGCCGCCACCGAGGAGGCGGACGAGCCGGACCTGCTGCTCCTGGCCGCGGGCGGGTTCCGCGACCTCACCCGCTTGGCCTCGTCCAACCCGACGCTGTGGAGCGAGATCCTCCTCGCCAACGACCTGCGGGTGGCCGAGGCCATCGACCTGTTCATCGCGCGGCTGAGGACGCTCCGCGACGCGATCGCGGAGCGTCACGGCGAGGAGGTCGAACGGACCTTCGACGAAGCCAAGCGCGCACGGCTGCGGCTGGCGACCAAGCCGAAGGTGCGTTCCGGCGTGGCGGTGCTGCAGACCTTGATCCCCGACGAGCCGGGCGCGCTGGCCCGGATCACGGCGCTGCTCGGAGAGGCGGGTGTGAACATCGAGGATCTGCAGATCGTGCACTCGCCCGAGGGCGGTCGCGGGACCCTGCATCTCACGGTGGCCGCGGCCAGCGTCGACGACGCATGGGAGACGCTCGCCTCGCACGGCTACGATCCACTCCGCCTCGCCTGAGAGGATGGGTCCATGCGGATCCAGGTCGTCCCCGGAGCGACGGTCGGCGGCGCCGCGCGGGTGCCGGGCGACAAGTCGATCGCCCATCGATGGCTCGTGCTCGCCGCGACGGCCCGGGGCCGGAGCCTGCTGTCCGGACTGCCGGTCTCGCTCGACGTGCGCTCCACGGCCTCGTGCCTGGCGAGCCTGACCGTCAAGCCTGCACCCGCACTGGACCTCTGGTCGAGGCTCGCTTCCTCCAGGGTGGAGGGTGGCGGTTCCACGTGGAACGGCGGTGGGGACCTCGAGCGGGACCCGATGCTTGAACTCGAGGGTGAGGGCCGCGCCGGCCTCGTGGAGCCCGGCCGCGCCCTGGACTGCGGCAACTCGGGCACCTCGATGCGGATGCTCTGCGGGCTCGCGGCGCCGGCCCCGTTCTCCTGTGTCCTGGTCGGCGACGCCAGCCTCTCGACGCGTCCGATGGAGCGCGTGGCCGCGCCGTTGCGGCTGATGGGCGCGGAGGTGCGCACCACCGACGGTCATGCGCCGGTCGAGATCCACGGCCGCCCGCTGCACGGGATCCGGTACGAGACGCCTGTCCCGAGCGCTCAGGTCAAGAGCGCCGTCCTGCTCGCGGGTCTGGACGCCGACGGCGAGACGGCGGTGATCGAGCCGGCGCAGACCAGGGACCACACCGAGCGGGCCTTGGCGGCCTTGGGGGCGCCGGTCCGCGCGCTCGAGGGCGGCGTGGGACTCGAACGCTTCCAGCACGAGGGGTTCGCGGCCCGTGTGCCCGGCGATCCGTCGTCGGCCGCCTTCTTGATCGCCGCGGCGGCGCTCACCGGCTCGACGCTCGTCCTGCCCGACCTGGGTCTCAA
>JBLMXP010000010.1:0-25339 GCA_050257835.1 Planctomycetaceae bacterium
CCGTCGAGCATGTCGAGGCGTATCGGTTCATCGCGATCGCGGCGAGCCTGGCGACCTGCGCGGCGATCGTCTGGACGGTGCGGATCGCATGGCCCGCCCGGACGGCGTTCGCGCTGGCGGCGTTCGGGGTGAACCCGGTGGTGCTGTTCCACTCGGTGGCGAGCGGGCACAACGACCTGCTCGTGTCGCTGTCGATCGTGCTCGCGCTCGGCTCGGTCCTGCGCGGGCGTGCGCTGTGGGCGATCGTCGCGCTCACGCTCGGCGCCCTCGTCAAGGCCACGGCGCTCCTGCCGCTGCTGTTGCTGATCGTGTGGTTCGTGGGGACGCGCCCGCCCGCGGCCCGTCGGCGCGCGCTCATCTACGCGCTGGGGATCCCCACGGCGATCGGGTTCGCGTTCGCGCTGCCCTACCTCCAGCTCCGGGACCCGACGCTCGGGATGCTCCAACTCGCCGGGCACGAGGGGTGGCTCTCGCCCTCGGCCGGCCTGTCGGGGCTCGTCGACTTCCTCTCGTTCCACACCCTGGGATGGGGCGTGCGGGTCGTCTTCGCCGGCGTGCTGCTGGTGACGATGATCGCGCTCGCGCGCGAGGTGTGGCGCCGGGCCGACGTGCTCACGCCGAACGGCCTGGCCGCGTCGTGGGCGTGGGCGCTCGTGCTCTTCACGCTGCTGGGGCCGGTTCTGCTCCCCTGGTACGTGGTGTGGGCCCTGCCGCTCGTGTGGGTGCTTCCGCGCGTGCCGCGGACCGCGCTGTTGGGGGCCGGCGCGATGCTCGCGGTCACGCTGTGGTCGGCCGAGCCCCTGCGCTACCCCGGCGCGTTCAGCCTCGACGTGTTCGTCGGGCGCTGGATCGTGACCCCCGCGCTGCTCGTGTTGCTCGTGCTCAGCCTGCGCGACCTCCGCTCACGGATCGACGTGGGCTTCGCCCTCGAGGACGAGGAGGCGCCCGCCGCCGTCCTCGCGATCCCGGTGGCGACGGATCACCAGGAGCGCGTAGCCGCAGCCGCCGCCGAGGGCTGAGGCGAGCGTCGCCACGCCGCGACCCCCGAGACCGGCCCCGAGCCGTTCGAGCAGCAGCGACGAGAGCGCGAGCACGGCGACGCCGAACGCCGGCGCGATCGCCGCGCCGCCAGCGACGTCGCCCATCGCCCACCACCCCCACCCGAAGCCGATCACGAAGAGCAGGACGAGCGTCGCGATCGTGGCGACCACGATCGCGCCGGGGGTGGACGCGCCGATCTCGCCCGGGGCCGCCGGCAGCGGACGCGGGTCCGCCACGGTGCTCGCCACGTTGGGATCCCACCGCGTGAGGCCGGACGACGCGACCGCCCCCGGGTCGCGGTCGAACTCGCTCACCACGAAGACCGCGGGCGCGGGCGAGGCCGGCAGGTCGCGCAGGGAGGTGATCGACGCGATGTCGTAGAGGCGCTCCCCGCGCGCGACCGGGCGGCCCGCGAGCAGGGCCTGCGGCGTGCCGAGGTAGACGTGCACGTCGCCGGCACGATCGGGCGGCACGGCCGCGCGCGCGACGTTCAGGGAGTGCGACAGCAAGAAGAGCCCCGACGAGGCCGGGTCGTCCACCACGAACACCAGCGGGGTGCCCGGCGGGGTCGTCGCGGCGATCCGGCCGGCGAGCGTCGCGTGCTGCAACTCCTCGGGGGAGATGAACGGCCCCTGCTGGTTCCAGCCTCGGAGCGTCGGCAGCGACGTGAGCACGATCAGGACCAGCGCCGCGGGCCACGCGAGCCACCAGCGCTTGAGCTTCCGGTCGAGCCACACGAGCCCGAGCGCGGCCAGCAGCGGGATGCAGAACGCGAACGTGAGGACGCGGTCGGGCGGGTACCACGCCGTGAGGATCCCGAGCGGGACCGCGACGGCGGTGAAGGCCGCCCACCCGACGAGGAAGCGGCGCGCGAACGCCCGCCCCTGGAAGATGCCGGCGACCGCCAGCCCCGTGTTCATGATCGGCGCGTAGTGCCGCCAGTTGTCGCGGAACCGTCCTTCGTAGGTGGTGCGCAGCGCCGTCGTGTACCCGACCCTGCGCAGGAACGCGTCCTTGGACGTGTCCCCGCCCAGGCGCGCCGGCCCGATCAGCGCCGCGAGGAGCCCGGCGACGACGCCCAGGGTGCCGCCACCGAGCGCGGCCAGGACCCGCCCGGCGTCGCTGCGCCAGGCGAACCCTCGTTCGGCGATCACCGACAGCACCGCGACGATCCCGAGGATCACGGCGCCCACGGCGAAGAACTGCGGATGCGCGAGGCCCCCTCCGGCGAGCAGCACGGCCGCGGCGACGGTGCCGCGGCCGGTCCGGCGCGCCAGGGCGGCCGCCGCCGCGAGGTAGGGCGCCACGAAGGCGAGGTTCGCGACGTAGCCGTCGCCCAGGTGCGTCGCCCACACACCGGCGAGCAGACCGCCCACGATCCAGGCGGCGTGAGGGCGGCCGCGGCGGGGGAGCAGGACCGCAGCCGCCGAGAGCGCGATCGCGGGTCCGAGCGCGTACTGGAGCCCCGCCAGCGCCTGCACCGTGCCGAACCCGAGCGCGCCTCCGAGCGTCGGGATCAGCGCGGCGCTCGCCGGCCGCGCGCCGACGAGCGAGATGCCGTCGCCGCCCGCCACCCGCGCCCACCACAGGTAGACGGGGACGTCCGGACCGAGCGGCACCATGAGGCTGTGCCAGATCGTCGGCCACAGGAAGATCACGGTGACGACCCCGGCCACCCCGCCGAGGAGGGCGAGGTCGAGGAACGGGCGCTCCCGGCCGCCGTCGCCGGGCGCGGTCGGCGACGATGCCGCCCCCGGATCGACGTCCACCGCCATGTCGGGCGACGGTACCAGCGCGCGCTGCGGCGGTCGCCCTGCCGGCGTGAGGGCCGCTGGTAGCATCGCGCCCATGCTCGACCGAGACCTGGTGGCCGACGTCCTGCGGGCGGCGCGCCGCAAGGGCGGCGACTTCGCGGAGCTGTTCGTCGAGGAACGCACCTCCACCTCGGTCCGCCTCGACGACGGGAAGGTCGAGGAGCTCACCACCGGCAGCGATCGCGGCGCCGGCGTCCGCGTGGTCCAGGGAACCACTTACGGCTACGCCTACTCGAACCGTCTGGACCGCGACTCGCTGCTCGAGGCGGCGGCGGCGGCGAGCGCCGCCCTCCGCGGCGAGGCGCCCGGCACCGTGGTCGACCTCACGACCCGCGAGGGGGCCGGTCGCAACCGCGCGGAGCGCCCCGCGGCCGGGGTCGACGCGGCGACCAAGGTCGGCTGGCTTCGCGAGGTCGACGAGGTCGCGCGGGCCGTCTCGCCCGAGGTGATCCAGGTCGTCGGCATCTACGGTGATTCGTTGCAGCACCGGCTGATCGCCACGAGCGACGGCCGATGGGTCGAGGAGGACCGCCCGCGGATCCGGCTGGTGGCTCAGGTGGTCGCGAAGCGCGGCGACGTGATCCAGACCGGCTGGCACGGCCCTGCGGCGTGCGCGGGCGTCGAGTTCCTCGACGCGCATCCGCCGGCGGCGACCGCCGAACGCGCGGCCTCGCGCGCGGTGACGATGCTCGACTCGATCCCGGCGCCGGCCGGCGAGATGCCGGTCGTCGTCGCCAACGGCTGCGGTGGCGTGCTCTTCCACGAGGCCGTCGGTCACCCGCTCGAGGCCGATGCGGTCGACAAGGAGGCGAGCGTCTACCGCGGCCTCGTCGGCTCGAAGTGCGCGAGCGACCTGATCGACGGGGTCGACGACGCGACGATCCCGAACGGCTGGGGCTCCTACGACTTCGACGACGAGGGCGAGCCCTCGGAGCGCACCGTGCTGTTCGTGGAGGGCGTGCTCCAGGGGTTCCTGCAGGACCGGATGCGCGCCGCGAAGATGGGCGTCGCTCCCACCGGCAACGGGCGGCGCGAGTCCTACGCGCATCCGCCGATCGTCCGGATGACCAACACGAACATCCTGTCCGGCGCGAGCGACCCTGAGGCGATCGTGCGTGACACCGAGCGCGGCGTCTACGTCACCGGTCTCGCGGGCGGCCAGGTCAACCCCGCCACCGGCGACTTCGTGTTCGGGGTGAGCGAGGGCTTCTTGATCGAGCACGGCCAGATCACCACGCCGGTCCGGGGCGCGAACCTGATCGGCCGTGCGATCGACGTGATGAGCTCGGTCGACGCGGTGGGCTCGGACTTCGAGACCTGGGAAGGCGTGTGCGGCAAGGACGGCCAGAGCGCGCCCGTGGGCAGCGGCTCGCCGACGCTCAGGATCGGCAAGATCACCGTCGGAGGCACCGGTGGCTGACCTCGGTGACCTGACGGGCGTGGCGATCGCCGCCGCCGAGGCCGACGAGCAGATCGAGGCCTTCGCGGAGGAGAGCCGCACCACGTCGGTCAACGCCTACGCCGGCGAGGTCGAGGGGATGACGTTCGCGGAGTCGCGCGGCGTGGGCGTCCGGCTGATCCGCGATCACCGCGTCGGCTACGCCTGGGCGTCGGACCCCACCGAGGACGAGGTGCGCGAGGCCGTGCGCCGGGCGCGCGAGAACGCCGCGCTCGCCGAGCCCGACGAGCACAACGCGCTGCCGGGCGGCGAGGCGTTCGAGCCGATGCCCGAGCTGTACCGGGAGCAGAGCGCGGCGATCGCGGCCGACGACAAGGTCGCCACGGCGATCGCGTTCGAGCGGGCCACGGTCGGGCGCGACCCGCGCGTGAGGAAGGTCGACGCTGTGCAGGTCGGCGACGGCGTGTCGCGGGTCGCGATCGCGTCCACCACGGGCGTCGCCGCCGAGTACGCGCGGACCGACGCCTGGGGCTACGCCGTGGCGCTCGCGGTGGAGGGCGACGAGACCCAGACCGGGTTCTCGTTCACGATCACCCGCGGTCTCGACGAGCTCGACTGGGAGCCGCTGTCGGAGGAGGCGGTGCGTCGCGCGGTCCGGATGTTGGGCGCCCGAAAGCCCGCGACCGCGAAGGTGCCCGTCGTGCTCGACCCGTTCGCGGCGTCGGACTTCCTCGGGGTGCTCGCGAGCGCGCTGAACGCGGAGAACGTGCTGAAGGGTCGTTCGCTGTTCGCGTCGATGGTGGGCGACCAGGTCGGCTCGGAGCACTTCACCCTGGTCGACGACGGCAGGATCCTTCGCGGGCCCGGCGCGAGTCCCTTCGACGACGAGGGCGTGCCGACCGGGCGGACCGAGCTGTTCACGAAGGGCCGGTTGAACGGGTTCCTGCACGATACCTACACGGC
The DNA here is from genome assembly GCA_050257835.1 of Planctomycetaceae bacterium. Taxonomy (GTDB): domain Bacteria; phylum Actinomycetota; class UBA4738; order UBA4738; family HRBIN12; genus AC-51. Next base: position 5,218 of record JBLMXP010000010.1, read on the forward strand.
GCGGCGCTCGGGCGGCGGCCAGCGTTCCACCGGCAACGCGAAGCGCGGCGGCTACAAGAGCGCGCCGGGCGTCGGTACGTCGAACTTCTACCTCGAGGCCGGGGAGCTGACGTCCGAGGAACTGTTGGCGCGCGCCGACGGCGGCGTGCTGATCGCCGACGTGAGCGGCGTCCACTCGGGCGCGAACCCGATCAGCGGGGAGTTCAGCGTCGGCGCCACCGGCCTGCGGATCGAGGGCGGCGCGCTCGGCGCCCCGCTGCGTGAGATGACGATCGCCTCCACGCTGCCGGACATGCTCAAGGCCGTGAGCGGCGTCGGCAGCGACCTGCGGTTCTTCTCGAGCGTCGGCACGCCTTCGGTGCTGATCGGCGAGATGACGCTCGCCGGCGTCTGAGCCCGCCACGAACCTGTAACGCCAGGTCCGCACGCCGACACTGCGCGTCCATGGTGGACGTGATCCTGCCAGCCCTTGACGAAGCCGAAGCCCTCGCGTGGCTGCTCCCGCGCCTGCCCGGCGGCTACCGCGCGATCGTGGTGGACAACGGTTCGAGCGACGGCACGGCCGTGGTGGCCAGAGAACTCGGCGCGGCGGTGGTGGAGGAACCGGAGCGCGGCTTCGGCGCCGCGTGCTGGGCAGGGCTCCGTGCTGCGCGCGAGGACGTCGTGTGCTTCATGGATGCCGACGCCTCTCTCGACCCGCGCGATCTTGCCTCGGTTGCGGCCCCGGTCCTGCGCGGAGAGCTCGACCTGGTCCTCGGCGCGCGGGACGCCACGCGCGGTGCCTGGCCGCTGCATGCGAGGCTCGGGAACCGGGTGATCGCGGCGGAGGTGCGCAGGCGCACGGGGCTCGGCGTGCGGGACCTGGGCCCGATGCGGTCGGCTCGCCGTGAGCGGTTGCTCGGGTTGGGACTGCGCGACCGGAGGTTCGGCTGGCCCTTCGAGATGGTCCTCAGGGCCCACGCTTGCGGATGGCGGATCGGCGAGGTGGAGGTTCCGTACCACCCTCGGGTCGGTCGCTCGAAGGTGACCGGCACCGTGAGAGGAACGGCGCGGACGATCGTGGATCTGGCACGGGTGATGCGATGCGCGTGATCGTGATCGCGAAGGCGCCGGTTCCCGGCCGCGTGAAGACCCGGCTGTGTCCGCCGTGCACGGCCGTGCAGGCGGCGGCGCTCGCCGGCGCGGCGCTCGAGGACACCGTCGAGGCCGCCGTCGACAGCGGTGCGGACGAGGTCGTCCTGGCACTCGACGGCGAGGCGCCGGCGTGGATGCCACGAGGCATCCGAAAGGTGGCCCAGCGGGGGCGAGGGCTCGACGAACGGCTCGCCGCGGCCTTCGACGACGCGGGCGCTCCCGCGCTGCTCGTGGGCATGGACACGCCGCAGGTGTCGCCCGGTCTGCTCCGACGAGGGTTCGATGAGCTCGATGCCGGCGACGCCGTGCTCGGTCATGCCGAGGACGGCGGCTTCTGGTCGGTGGGGCTGCGCAGGGCCGATCGGCGCGTGTTCCGTGGCGTGCCGATGAGCACCGGCAGCACCGGGGTCGCACAGCATCGTCGTCTCCAGGCGCTGGGTCTGCGGGTGCGCGTGTTGCCGTCCCTTCGCGACGTGGACCTGATCGACGACGCACGGGCCGTGGCGGCGCAAGCCCCGGGCACCAGGTTCGCGGCGACGCTCGAGGCGTTTGGGCTCTCGCCGTCGGCGCGGAGGGCGTCCTGAACGCCGTCACCGCTCCGTCGTTCGCCGTGGCCGCGCTCCGGTCGGACTGCGGCCGCACGATCGCGATGGACGTCGAGCGGTGGTTCGATGTTCCGCGTCCCGAGGAGGAACGGCTGCTCGCCCACGCGGTGCCGCCCGTCTTGGACGTGGGGTGCGGACCGGGTCGGCACGTGGCCGCGCTCGCGGCGCGCGACGTCCGAGCCGTCGGGATCGACGTGGCGCCGGCCGCGGTGGCGGCGGCGCGGCGACGCGGCGCCCAGGTGCTGCACCGCTCCGTGTTCGATCGCCTACCGCACGAGGGGGAGTGGGGAACGGCACTCCTGCTCGACGGGAACGTCGGGATCGGCGGCGATCCCGAGGCGCTGCTCCGGCGGATCCGCCGACTGCTCGCTCCGGGAGGACGCGCGCTGGTGGAGGTCGAGCCTCCGGGCGAGGTGACGCGACGCCTGCGCGTGCGGGCGGAGGTCGAGGGCCGACCTGCCTCCGGATGGTTCCCGTGGGCGATCGTCGGGACCGATGCGGTGGCGGGGCTCGCCAGGCGCACCGGGTTCCGCTCCGCGAGCACCTGGCACGATGCGACTCGGTGGTTCGCTCGGATGGAGGCTCGATGAACGGCCCCCCGGCTCGCCGACGTCCGATCCTTCCTCGCGTCGGGCCGTTCCGCGACGACACCTTCCACAGCGACCTCCAGGACGTGCGTTCCTCCGCGAGGCTCGGGATCGCCCTTGCCGTCACGTTCGGCGTCTGCTTCGCGACGGGTCTGCTCTCGCACGCGATCCAGCACCCGCCGTCGTGGCTCCACTGGCCGCCGTCGCCCACCTGGGGCTACCGCGTGACCCAGGGGATCCACGTCACGACGGGGATCGCGTCGATCCCGCTGCTGCTCGCGAAGCTGTGGAGCGTCTACCCGCGCTTCTGGACGTGGCCACCGATCGCGGGCGCGGCGCACGCGATCGAGCGGCTGAGCCTCCTGCCGCTGGTCGGCGGCTCGCTCTTCCTCCTGCTGTCGGGTGTCGCCAGCATCTCTCGATGGCTCCCGTTCGACTTCGCGTTCCCGCCGGCGCACTTCGCGGCCGCGTGGATCACGATCGGGGCCCTCGTGGTGCACGTGGGCGCGAAGGCGGGGGCGACCCGCCTCGCCTTGCGCGGCGCCCCCGCGGACCGCGTCGCTGCAGGCGACGGGCTGTCCCGCAGGGGGTTCCTGGCCGCCGCCGGCGCGGCCGCAGGCACCCTCATCCTCACGACCGTCGGCCAGACGTTCAGACCGCTCGCGCCGCTGGCGGTCCTGGCGCCACGAGACCCACGCGTGGGGCCGCAGGGTCTGCCCGTCAACAAGACGGCGTCGAGCGCCCGGGTGCTGGACGCGATCCACGATCCCGCCTACCGCCTGGTGGTGGAAGGGCGCGTGGCGACACCCCTTTCCCTCTCGCTCGACGAGCTGAAAGGGATGACGCGCCGCGTCTCGGCGCTCCCGATCGCGTGCGTCGACGGATGGAGCGCGGTCGGGATCTGGGAGGGTGTGCCCCTGCGCGATCTCCTCGCGAGGGCGGGCGCTCCCGCGGGGGTGCCGATCCGCATCGAGTCGCTCCAGCAGCAGCGGGCGCCGTACTCGAGCTCGCAGGTCGATCCCGTCCAGGCGTCGGACCCCGACGTCCTCCTCGCGGACTCGTTGAACGGCGCCCCGCTCGATGACGACCATGGATACCCGGTCCGGTTGATCGGCCCGAACCGCCCCGGCGTGCAGCAGACGAAGTGGGTGGCCAAGGTCGTGGTGGGATGAGCTCGAACGTCAGCGCTTCCCACGGCACCAGCCGCTATGGGCGGCTGTTCTGGTCGTCGGTCGCGGTGGGGTGGATCCTGATCCTCGTCGGCACGTGGCTCGTCATCTCGAAGCCCGGCGCGACCCATCCCGTCTCGCTGGGTGCGTGGATCGTCGGGCTCGCGCTGTTCCACGACGTGGTGGTCGCTCCGGCCTCGTTGCTGGTCGCGCGCGGGGTGCACGCCAAGGTGCCTGTCATCGCACGGGGGCTGGTGCTCGGCGCCTTGCTCGTGTCCGCCACGATCACCGCCTACGCGCTCCCTCTCATCTATCGCCGGGCGAACCCGACCGCCTTCGTTCCGTCGCTGCTGCCGCGCGACACCCTGGCATGGCTGCTCGTCGTCCTCGCCCTCGTGTGGGGCGTCGCCGGTGCGCTCCTGCTGGCGCGCACGCGGAGGGCGCGATGATCGAGGCCCCCGCGCGAACGGCCCCGGACCGCGCGACGCGCACGCGGCTCGGCGCGAGCGCGTGGGCCGTCGGGATCGCGCTCGGGTCGATCGCGCTGACGTGGGTCGTGGGCAAGTGGCTCCAGGCGCACGGCACCCGGCTGTTCACGGGCCTGCCACCGCTCACCGGCGTGTGGGATCTATCGCTCACGTGGCGAGCGATGCCTGCGCTCGTCATCGGCATCCTCACGATCCGGTACGGGCTGGGTCTTGCGAGGAGGGTGTCGTGGGGCACGCTCCTGGTCCTGGCCGGCATGGCCTCCCTCGCCTGGTCGACCTCCTTGGCCTTCACCGAAGGCGTCGGCGGCCTCGTCGGCCCGCCGTCGGCGCCGTCGGACTACCTCGCGTCCGTGCCGTTCGTCGGCGCACCCCACGCGTTCCTGCTCGGTTTCGTCCCCCGGATCGCGGCGTACTCGACCCACGTGCGCGCGCACCCGCCGGGGTTCGTGCTCCTGCTGTGGGCGATGGGGCGCCTCGGGCTTACCGGCGCGGGGTGGGTCGCGCTGCTCGAGCTCCTGGTCGCCGCCTCGGCCGTGCCCGCGGTGCTCCTCGTGGTCCGGGAGATCGCCGACGCGTCCGTGGCCCGCCGCGCCGCTCCCTTCCTCGCGATGCTCCCGGCCTTCTCGGCGGCGACCTCAGGCGATGCGGTGTTCCTCGGCGTCTCGGCGTGGGCGGTGACGGCGCTCGTCCTCGCTACGGCCGGCGGCCGCCGGTCCGGTACGCTCGCAGCCGCCGGCGGCGCCGTGTTCGGTGTTGGGTTGCTCCTCTCCTACGGCCTCGTGCTCGTCGCGGCGGTCCCGACGGCGGTGAGCGCCAGCCGCCGACGCGTTCGGCCGCTGGCCGTCGCCGGGCTCGTGACCGTCGCCGTTCTCGCGCTCGCCTCCCTCGCCGGGTTCGACTGGCTCGCGGGGCTCTCGGCGACGCGGCGCGAATACGCGCGAAGCATCGCCCGGTTCCGTCCGTACGCGTATTTCCTGTTCGCCGACCTCGCCGCGCTCGCCGCGGTGCTCGGTCCCGCGGTCTGGGCCGCGCTGCCGAGGGTCCGCGATCCGCGGATGTGGGTGCTGGTGGGTGCCGGGCTCGCGGCGGTCGCCGTCGCCGACCTGAGCGGCCTGTCGAAGGCGGAGGTGGAGCGGATCTGGCTCCCGTTCATGCCCTGGATCGCCGTCGCGACCGGTGCCGCGTTCACCTCCGAGCGGGAGGAGCGAGGCTGGCTGGCCGCGCAGGTCGGGTGGGCGATCGCGCTGGAGCTCTCGGTGCGGTGGCCGTGGTGATCCGTCGGGTCCTGGTCACCGGGGGCGCCGGCTTCATCGGTTCCCATGTCGTGGACGCCCTCCGTGCCGAAGGGATGGATGTTCGCGTGCTCGACTCGCTGCTGCCCGGCGCCCACCACGGGACGCCGCCGTGGGTGCGGGACGACGTCGAGTACGTGTGGGCGGACCTCCGCGACGAGGAGGCGCTCGCGCGCGCCGTCGAGGGCATCGACGCCGTGAGCCACCAGGCAGCGATGGTCGGCCTGGGTGTGGACCTCGAGGACGTGACCGGCTACGTCTCCCACAACGACCTGGGGACCGCGACCCTCTTGCGAGCGCTGCACCGGTCGGGGTTCGGCGGGCCTCTCGTGCTCGCGTCGAGCATGGTCGTCTACGGCGAGGGCACCTCTCGGTGCGCCACCCACGGTTCCGTCCGGCCGGGCGCTCGCCGCCCCGAGGACCTGGCCGCCGGTCGGTTCGAGCCACTGTGTCCCTGCTGCGGCGTGCCTGTCGCGCCCGGATCGGTGGAGGAGGACGCCCCGCTGGATCCGCGCAACGTGTACGCGGCGACCAAGGTCCACCAGGAGCACCTGTGCGGGGTCTTCGGGCGGGAGCGTGGCAGCCGCGTCGTCGTGCTCCGCTACCACAACGTGTACGGGCCGCGGATGCCGCGCGATACCCCATACGCGGGGGTCGCGAGCATCTTCCGTAGCGCCTTGGAACGAGGCGAGCCGCCACGGGTGTTCGAGGACGGACGTCAGCTCCGCGACTTCGTGCACGTGAAGGACGTGGCTCGAGCGAACCTGCTCGCGATCGGCTCCGATGCTCGCGGCCCCTTCAACGTGGCCAGCGGAGACCGGCGGACCGTCCTCGACATGGCCTCGGCGCTGTCGGACGCGTTCGGTCCCGGCGCCCCGCGTCCGGAGGTCGTGGGTGGCTTCCGACTCGGCGACGTCCGGCACGTGGTCGCGTCACCCGAGCGGGCCACCGACGCTCTGGGCTTCCGGGCCGAGGTGCCCTTCGAGCACGGGATAGGCGAGTTCGCGACGGCGCCCCTGCGCTAGATCGTCGCGGGCCGCACCCCGGTGACGATCAGCCCGATCATCAGCGCCGCCAGCGCGAGCCGGTACCACATGAAGATCGCGAACGAGTGCGTCCGCAGGTACCTCAGCAGGAACCAGATCACGAGGAACCCGCTGATCGCGCTCGAGACGAAGCCCCAGAAGAACTCGGCTGTGTAGCCGCCCGTGCCGGTCTGGAGCAGGTCCAGTCCCTTGTAGATCCCCGCGCCCGCGATGATCGGCAACGACAGCAGGAACGAGAACCGTGCGGTGGACTCGCGGTCCAGGCCGATCGTGCGCCCCGCCGTCATCGTGATCCCCGACCGTGAGACCCCGGGTTGCAGCGCGAGCGCCTGTGCGATGCCCATGAACAGCCCCGTCCGCACACCGATCGTCTCCATGTCACGGTTCGACGGGGCCACCTTGTCGACGGCCCACAACACCACGCCGAACACGGCGAGCATGATCGCGATCAGGATCGGCGCACCGAGCTTCTCGGTGATCGTGCTCTCGAACGCGGCGCCGAACAACGCGCCCGGGATCGTCCCGATCACGAGCGCCCACGCGAGACGCTCGTCCACGGTGTCGATCCTGCGGTTGCGGATCGAATGCACCCACGCCACGAGGTAGGTCCACACCTCGTGGCGGAAGTAGATCAGCGCGCCGACGAGCGTCCCGACGTGCAGCGCGACGTCGAAGGTCTTGTTGAGCGTCGGGTCGTTCACGATCGACCAGCCGAACAGCCACGGGACGATGATCAAGTGTCCGGAGCTCGAGACGGGCGCGTACTCGGTCGCCCCCTGGGTCAGGCCCAGGATGATCGCCTGCAGGATCGTCACGTCGGTCCTTCCCTCATCGGGCCGGCGGCCGGGACGGCGACCGGGCCGACGGATAGTACCGGCCCGCGACCGCGAGCTCCCCAGCCATCTGCCGTATCGTCAGCCGGTGGTGTGGGAGGGCCGGTCCTACGTCGCGGAGAACGCCCGAGAGCGCGAGCGGCTCCGCGCCTTCGTGGAGCGTCTGGACGAGGACGCGCTCCTCGCGCAGGTGAACGAGCACTGGACGGTCGCCGGCGTGCTCGGCCACATCGCGTTCTGGGACGGGCGGGCGCTCGCCCTGGCGGACAAGCTGGAGCGGGGCGTGCCGTTCACCCACTCCGACGCCGAGCCGGAGGACGTGGACTGGATCAACGACGCCTCGCGGCCGCTGATCCACGCGATCGCGCCGCTCGAGCTCGCCCGGCTCTCGCTCCGGGTCGCCGAGGAGACCGACGCTCGCATGGCAAGCCTGCCGGTCGAGCGCCTGTGGCCGCTCGACCCCGAGAGCCCGATCTACCCGCTGCGCGCGTCGCACCGCGGCGAGCACCTCGACGACGTCGAGACCGCGCTCCGTCGCCTCGGATCATGAGCTGGAGCGGGTCCTTCGCGGCGCTGAAGCTCACCCGTCGGCGGACGGGTCGCAGGGCGGGGCGCCCGCGCCGCACAGGGTGAGGCCGATGTCGCGCTGCACCGCACCCACGAGCTCGCTCCGTTGGATGAACGCGAGGCCGCCGCCCGGTCCGAACGACGGGACCTCGCCCGGGCTCGCGTCGGCGGGGGCCTGGTACGTCACGCAGCCGCCGTCGATCGGCTTCACCTCGATCGTGGGGTCGGCGGGCTCGGGGCAGGTCTCGGCCAGCGTGACGAAGACCGTCGTCGGTCCCGAGGCCAGCGAGACGTCGAAGCTCGCATGCCCGCGCACGACGTCGGTCGTCATCGAGCCCCAGCCGAGCGGCAACGTGTCGATGCACGGCAACTCGGACGCGGTCGGGACCGCCTGGGCCATCAGCTGCATCGTCCGCCCCGTGCCGCACGAGGCCGAGAGGACCGTGCCCCGGGACGGCAGGAACAGCGCGATGCCCGTGAGGATCGTCAGGAACAGGACGAGCAGGGTCGTGACGATCAGCAGCGCGCGCCGCCAGCTCCAGCGTTGGATCCCGATCTTGGGGCGCGCGGGAGCGAGTCCGCGGAAGGTCTCGAGGAGTCCTCGGCCGTCCTTCTTGATCGACACGCGGAGCTGCGTGGGGCTCGCGACCCCGCGCGTCGCCGCGAACGCCTCGGACAGCTCGTCGGGGGTGAAGTACGCGAGCGCCCGCTCGTACACGCGGTTCGCGTCCGAGCGCAGCGCGAGGACCAGCATCATGTTGCCGAGGTCGACCGCCTGGCGCCACGGCGAGGGGCGCACCTGGACGAAGAAGACGTCGATCAGCCGCAGCCGCCCGCCCTGCACCATCAGGTTCGCGGGCTTGATGTCGCGGTGCGAAAGTCCGACGTCCCACATCCTCCTGATCAGCTGGAGCCCGTCGTCGATCACGCGGTCGTCGACCTCGGCCTCGCCGATCTCGACCGCGTCCTCGAAGAACTCCATCGCGATCAGGTACTCGCGCTCGGGCGTGATCTCGACGATGCCGAGGGGCGCGGGCGTCGGGAAGCCGTACTCGCCGAGCAGGCGCAGCGTGTAGTCCTCGTACTCGACGAAGCGACGCACGGTCCCGAACGGTGTCTCGTCCTCGAGCCGTCCGTACAGCATCGTGCGACCGAGCTTGTACCAGCGGTCGGCGCGGACGTGGCTGCGCGCGTAGAGCTTCGCGAAGACGGAGCGCGTCACCCCCTCCTCGTCGACCACCTGGAGCTTCAGGGGTGTGGACCCACCGGAGCCCTCGAGGCCGACGGGTTTGATGCTCTGGACCTCGAGACCCAACTGCTCCTTCATCGCGACGCGGACCGCCTCGCCGCGGCGCCCCGACACGTCGAGGTGCGCCGACTTGCCACGGTCCCCGTACCGGATCGGGTAGACGTCGTTGGGCGCGAACGCCCGGAACATCGCGACCGGGATCGAGAGCCCGAGGATCGCGCCGAACAAGGCGTCGGTGAAGTGATCGACGCCGAGGTACAGGCGCAGCACGCCCGCCGCCACCAGGACCAGGATGCCCAGGTTCTTCGCGTGCATCCGCGGCCGGCCGGGGACCACGAGCATGTACGCGACGCCTGCCACGAGCGTGGCGAGCCCCGTGATCTGCAGCGACGGAGCCGAGTAGCCCTCCCACGCGCCGATCGACGTCACCCCGAAGGGCCGCGGGCGGGCCGCGAGGAGGGCCAGGCCCATCGCCGCCGCACCGCTGATCGCAACCGCGATCACGAACATCGTCAGGTGGCGCCACCGACGGAACCACGCCGCGGCCACCACGGTGGCCAGGCTGAGCAGGGCGAGCCCGTATCGCGAGCCGACGAGGTCCACGGACCGGGCGACGGCATCGAGCCAGCCCGTGCGCAGCGCCACCACGGCGTCGGTGATCCGCGCGTCGAACCGGTCGAGCGGGCCCGGGTCGACGTGGAGCCAGAGGCATCCGGGTACGACGACGAGCACCACGAGCGCCAACCGGAGCACGCCCGTCGCGCCGATCGACTTCGGCAGCGGCGGCGGCGCGCCGGTCGGCCGTCGATGGCGCCCGGCGATCTTCGAGACGTCGACCACGCCGCCGTCGGGCACCTGGGTTCGCTGCTCCACCGGTTGGCTCCCCTCGCGAGGATCCTCGCACGATCGGGCTTCCGGCGTACAGCCCATGGATCGGTGCGCGGCTATCCGCGTCGGCGCGCCGCGAGGTGGCGGATCTCGGCGACGAGGGCGGCGGCCCCGAGCGCGACGCCGGTGCCCAGCAGGACGCCGGCCACCACGTCGGAGAGCCAATGGGCGTTGAGGTAGACGCGCGACAGGGCCATCAGGAACGCCGCCGTGGCCGCGACGGCCTCCCACTTACGTCGCCGGGGCCCCGCGGCCATCGCCACGAGCACCAGGGCGACGGCGATCGACGCGGCCGCGACCGCATGCCCGGAGGGGAACGAGAACCCGCTCGTGAGGACCAGCGGGGCCGGGGGTCGTGACCGCGCGAACCACGCCTTCGCGAGGCTCAGCGCGGTCTCCGCGGCCGCCCAGGTGAGCATCCAGGTGGCGAACGCCCCCCAGCGGCGCCGGGCCGCGAGGTAGATCGCCACCACGCTCCGCAAGGGGATCGTGACCAGTCCTCCGCCGAGGAGGTTCATGATCTTCGCGACATCGACGGCGAGCGTGTTCCGGTGTGACTGGACGGCGCGGTACACGTTGCCATCGAGGCGGCCGATCGGCGGCCAGGTCGTGACCGTGCCCGGCTCGCCCGGGTGCTTCCCGACGGCGACGAAGAGCAGGACCGTGGCCGCGAGCAGCAGGAACGCGTACAGCATCGCCCGCCGGTGGTTCCGCAGCGGATCGAGGGCGGCCTCGGGCATCCGCCGATGCTCTCAGATGACGCGCTGGATACCGGCCGCTACGAGGGGCCGACGCTCGGCGCGACGGAGGGGACGACGACGCTCGCGTAGCCACGTACGGCCAGGGCGAGGGTGGCCGTGGCGTCGGCGCCGACGAGCGCCCGTGCGACCTCCGGAGCGGTCACGAACGTGATCCGCGCGACGGCGGTGGGTCCTGCCCCGAACGACCCACCCTCGGCGCGTTCGACCGTGAGGACGCGAAGATCCCCGGCGACGGTCGAGGTGTAGGGCCGAGCGGCCGTGTAGGTGGCGAGCACGTCGACGTGGTCGCCGGCGCTCAGGCCGTCGGGGACCGACTCGACCCCGAGCGTGACGGCGACCTCGCCGGCCGGCACCGACACCGTGAGCGCGCCGCCGTCGCGCGCGAGCCGGGTAGTGGAGACCGGCTCGCCGGCCAAGAACGGGGTGACCGCGACGCGTCCGACCGCCTCGGTGACGTCGGTCAGCGCCGCTACCGGCGCCGGTGCCGGGACGTCGCCGGTCGTGAGGTCTTCGGCGGTGAGCGTCGCGCCCGCGGCGACGTCGCGTGCGGCCACCACCACCGAGACGGTCCCGGCCTCGGGCGTGCCCGCCGAGGCGGCTCGTTCGGCGAGCCCCCGGACCACGACGAACGCGGCCAGCGCGCACGCGCCCGCGAGCGTGAACGCCACCACCGACGACCGGGGGAGACGGCGTCGCCACGAGAACCTGCCCCGCATGCCGTCACGCTATGTCGCGGACGCCGCCTGGCGCCGTGACGGGGCTCACACGCGAGCGCCGCTCAGTCGACCGACCGGAGGTGCTCGCGCTTCTTCGGGTCCAGCGGGAGCGTGCGGATCCGGAACTCCTCGAGCGCCTCTCGCCCGACGATCATCGTGACCGACTCCTTGATCCGGTCGCCCAGCTGCTGGGCGTCCTGCTCGGTCACGAACGACAGCTCCACCCGGACGAGTTCACGCGCCATGCGGCCCAGGATAGTGCCCTGCCGGCGGCGCCTCAGTCGTGGCCCGAGCCGCCGAGGGCGTGCGCGCAGTCGCAGCCGTCGCGGTCCTCGGGGACCGCGGGGATCGCGGCGAACAGCAGGTCGCGCAGGCGATCGACGTTCTCGCCGAAGACCTTCAGCACCTCGGCGTGCGAGACGGGCGCGATGTCGTCGACGCCCACGTCGTAGTCGGTGACGAGCGCGACGTTCGCGAAGCAGAGCTCGAGCTCGCGCGCGAGCGTCACCTCGGGGAACTGGGTCATCCCGATCACGTCGCCGCCGACCATCGTGAACATCTTCGATTCGGCGCGCGTGGAGAACCGGGGGCCCTCGATCACGACCATCGTGCCGCCGTCGCGGTGGTCGATCCCGAGCGCGCCGGCCCGCTCCACGAGCACCTGCCGCATCACCGGGCAGTACGGGTCGGCGAACGACACGTGGGTCGTCGTCGGGCCGTCGTAGAAGGTGTTCTGCCGCGACCTCGTGAAGTCGATCGCCTGGTCGCTGACGACGAAGGTGCGCGGCGGGATGTCGCGGCGGAGCGAACCGGCCGCGCTCGGAGCGAACAGCCGCGTCACCCCGAGCTCCTTCATCGCCCACACGTTCGCGCGGTAGGGCACCACGTGCGGCGGGAACCGGTGGTCGCGTCCGTGCCTCGGGAGGAACGCCACCCGTCGGCCCCCGACCGTGCCGATCGTCACCGGCGCCGCCGGGCGACCGTACGGCGTCTCGACCTCCACCTCCTCGGCGTCGTCGAGGAACGCGTAGAGCCCCGACCCGCCGAAGACCCCGATCTCGGCAGACGTCACGAGGACGACCCCTCCTTCTTCGCCGCGGACGTGCTCGACCCGGATCCCTTCTCGGTCGAAGACGAACCGCCCTCCTTCGCTCCGGAGCCCGTCTTCTCCTTCTCCCCGGGCTTGTCCACGGGGCCCGACGGCTTGGACTTCTTGCCGTGGTCCGTGGCGTAGAAACCCGATCCCTTGAACGAGATCGCGGGGGGCGCGAACACCTTGCGCAGCTCCCCGCCGCATTCCGGGCAGACCGTCAGCGCGTCGTCCTGGAACGACTGGACGATCTCGAAGGTGTGTCCGCAACGCCTGCAGGCGTATTCGTACGTCGGCATGACCGGGGCAGTCTACGGCACGGCCTTCTGACCAGGGACGTTCGGCCTCTAGCGCGGATCGCGGCCGTTGCCTAGACTCGCGGTTCCGCAACGCGCGGAGCGGGTATGCCCGAGTGCCCGCACATGGCAGCGCCGTTCGGAGGGAGGCCCTGGTGAAGGTTCGCAAAGCGGTGATCCCCGCCGCCGGCGTCGGCACACGGTTCCTGCCGGCGACCAAGGCCCAGCCCAAGGTGATGCTGCCGGTGATCGACGTGCCCGCGATCCAGCTGGTGGTGGAGGAGGCCGTCCGCGCGGGGATCGACGACATCGTGATCGTGACGGGGCGCAACCAGGCCTCGATCGAGGACCACTTCGACCGGGCGCCGGAGCTGGAGGCGTTCCTCGAGGAGAAGGGGAAGTTCGACGAGCTGAAGTCGATGCGCGAGCTCGCGTCGCTCGCCTCGATCCACTTCGTCCGCCAGCAGGAGGCGCTCGGCCTCGGGCACGCCGTGGCGACCGCCTCCGCGCACGTCGGCGACGAGCCGTTCGCGGTGCTGCTCGGCGACGACCTGATCCATCCGTCGGTGCCGCTGCTCCGCGAGATGCTCGCGGCTCACGAGAAGTACGGCCGGAGCGTCGTCGCCGCGATGGAGGTCACGCGTCGCGAGATCACGATGTACGGCTGCATCGATCCCGAGCCCGCCGACGGCGAGCACCTCCTGCGGATCCTCTCGATCGTCGAGAAGCCGAGCGAGGAGGAGGCGCCCTCGAACCTCGCGGCGATCGGCCGCTACGTCTTCACGCCGGAGATCTTCGACGCACTCAGGCGGACCGAGCGGGGTCGCGGGGACGAGATCCAGCTCACCGACGCGATCAACACGCTCGCGCAGGAGCAGGCCGTCTACGCCTACCGCTTCGAGCGGGGCCGGTTCGACGTGGGGAACCCGCTCGACTACCTGAAGGCGACGGTCGAGCTGGCGGCCGAGCGCGACGACATCGGGCCAGACTTCCGCGCGTGGCTCGCCGAGTTCGCGCAGCGGCAGAAGCTCGTCTGAGGTGACGCTCCGCCCCTACGAGGGCCCGGTCGACCTGCCGGCGCTCCAAGACGTCGTGGCGCGCGTGCTGCGCGACCGCCCGGATCTAGCGCAGTTCCATCCCGGTGAGGTCCTGTGGTGGATCTGCCGACCGGCGTGGGACGAGGCCGAGCTGCGCGCGTCGATCCTCATCGAGGAACGAGACGGTGAGATCGTCGCCTGGGCGATCGACGACGGCGAGGAGGTGCTGGAGTTCGTCACGCCGCGCCACGCCGACGCGCTCGAGACCCGGTTCTTCGACGGCGTCACGTCCTGGCTCGCGGATCGTCCGGGCCGATCCGTCCGCTCGGCGTTCGCGACCGACGACCGGACGATCGCACGCCTGGAGGTGGCCGGGTACCGGCCGAAGCCGGAGCCGGCGCACGTGACCTTCCGGAGGACGCTCGCCGGGGCGACCGAGGAGCCTCGCGCCGAGGTCCGGGCCCTGCGCCTCGACGGCGACCTCACCGGCCGCTGCGCGATCACGTACGCCGCGTTCGGCGTGGACGAGCCGTTCGATACCTACGTGGAGGGGTACGCGCGGTTCGTCCGCTCGCCCTGGTACCCGGCCGGACACGACCTCGTGGCCTACGCACCGGATGGCCGGGCGGCCGCGTGCTGCATCGCGTGGACCGACCAGGTGAGTGGGTTGGGTGCCTTCGAGCCGGTCGCCACGCACCCGGACCTGCAGCGCAGCGGGTACGGTCGCGCGGTGCTGCTCGCCGGGCTCCGGCTGATGGTCGATGCGGGGATGCGCGCCGCGATGGTGGGCACGCCTGCGTCCAACAGCGCGGCACGCGCCCTGTACCGCTCGGTCGGCTTCGACGACGAGCGGGCGATCCTCGCGTTCGTGCGCTGAGGTCAGGGTCCGTCGGTAGACTCAAGCCATGGCCGAGCGCTCGCTGCACGATCACGACTCGGGCGAGGGGCTGCTGTCGGTCGAGGAGGCGCGAGAGCGCGTCCTGTCGCAGATCGTCGCCCTGCCGCCGATCGAGCTGCCGCTCACCGACGCGTACGGGTGTGTCGCCGCCGAGGACATCCGCTCCGCGATCGACCTCCCCGAGTTCGCGTCCTCGGCGATGGACGGGTTCGCGGTGCGCGCGGCCGACGTCGCGACGGCTTCGCCGGCGCGCCCGGTCGAGCTGAAGGTCGTGGGTCGCGCGATGATCGGGCAGCGCCCCGACGCCACCGTCGGCGCCGGCGAGGCCGTGAAGATCGCCACCGGCGCGCCGATCCCTGCGGGCGCCGACGCCGTGATCCCGATCGAGAACGCCGAGGATCGCGAGGACCGCGTCCTGCTGCTGGAGGCGGCCGAGACCGGCCGGCACGTGCGGCCACGCGGCGAGGACGTCCGCGAGGGCGACGTCCTCGTGCCCGGCGGCAAGCGCCTCGGGCCTCCGGAGCTGGGGCTGCTCGCCAACGCTGGTGTCCCGCACCCGCTCGTGCACCCCCGCCCGCGTGTGATCGTGTTCTCCACCGGCGACGAGCTGATCCCGCCCACCGAGACGCCGTCGTTCGGCCAGGTGCGCGACTCGAACGCCTACACGCTGTTCGGCGCGCTGCGCGAGGCCGGCGCGATCCCCACGCTCGCGGGGATCGTGAAGGACGACCCCGACTCGCTGAAGGAACTGGTCTTCTCCTACGAGATCCAGGCCGACGCCTTCATGTCCTCGGGCGGGGTGAGCGTGGGGGAGCGCGACGTCGTGAAGGCCGCGTTCTTCCGACGCGGCGACGTCGAGTTCTACAAGGTCGCGATGCAGCCCGGGATGCCCCAGGGGTTCGGGCTGGTCGAGGGCAAGCCCTTCTTCGGGCTGCCGGGCAACCCGGTCAGCGTCTTCGTGAGCTTCGAGCTGTTCGTGCGTCCCGCCCTGATGAAGATGATGGGGCGCCAGAACCTGGGGCGCCCCGAGATCCAGGCCACCCTGACCGAGGAGGTCCGCGGCCCCAAGGGCAAAGCGCAGTTCGCCCGCGTCGAGGTCTCGCGCGGCGCCGACGGCTGGGTCGCCACCCCGGTGGGCGGGCGCGGGTCGAACCTCATCTCCACGATCGCGCGCGCGAACGGCCTCGCGGTGATCCCGCAGGGCACCGACGTCGCGGAGGCCGGTTCGAAGGTGCGGGTCATGCTGTTCCGCAGCGCCGAGGACTGAGGCGTGGCGGGCTCCGGGCAGGCCGGCGCGGACGGCGTCACCAGGATCGTCGAGGTCGGCGCGAAGGCCGAGACCGTCCGCGAGGCCACCGCCGAGGCCTGGCTCGTCACCACCGTCGAGGCGGTCGCGAACCTCGTCGCGGGCACCAAGAAGGGTTCCCCCCTGGAAAGCGCGAAGCTCGCGGGCGTGATCGGCGTGAAGCGGACGCCCGACCTCCTGCCGCACTGCCACCCCGTCCGGGTGACCGGCGCCGACGTCGAGGTGACGCCCGACGAGGCCGCCGGGCGGATCCACGTGCGCACCACGGTTCGTGCGGTCGACCGCACCGGCGTCGAGATGGAGGCGCTCACCGCGGCGGCGGTCGCCGCGCTCAGCCTGTACGACACCGCGAAGGCGTTCGACCGCGCGGCGCGGATCGAGGGCGTGCGACTGCTCCGCAAGTCGGGCGGCAAGAGCGGCGACTACGTCGCCGGCTGAGGGGTCAGCCGAGCCGGGTCGCGACGATCCACACGAGGGCGATCAGGGCGACCGCGATCGCAGCCGTGACCCCCACCGCGAGCCAGGGAGCGGGCGAGACGGCGTCGCCACGGGCGCGCCGCTTCCGCGCGGTGAGCGCCACCGCGAACAGACGCAGCCCGAACGGGTCGCCCAGCCACTTCGCCTCCGCCTGATGCTCGAACCGGAGGTCCGGCTGCTCGGTCACGGCCTCCGGCGTGCCCGCGCCCGTGGGCAGCCCCTCGACCACCGGCTCTTCCGGACGTTCGCCGTTCGACCCCATGCCTCGATGGTACGAGGGGGCCGTCAGCGCGTCGTTCCTCGTTCTCCACACGAACGTCGAATCACACCGATGTGCTTCGTGAGCGCAAGATGTGGTGCTACGGTCCCGTCCCAGCCTAGATGTTGTGTCGAAACCGGGGCTCGACGGACAGGAGGCTGGCTGGGTGGATTGGCTACTGTTAGGAGCGTTAGGCATCATGTGGGCCGCGTTCCTGGTGCCGGTCGGCCGAAGGAAGTCCGACACCTCGAGCGTCGAGGCCTTCGAACACAGGATGGAGCTGTTGGCACAGGCAGAGGTGTACGGCACGAACGGCCGGTGGATCGTGACTCCGCGTAAGGGGGTGCGGTTCCTCGGGCCGTCGGAACGGCAGCGGGCGCGAGCTCGCGAACGCCGGCGCCGCGTCTTCGTCTTCCTCCTCGAGGCGATCGGCCTCACGTTCCTGATCGGGCTCGTCCCGCCGCTACGCGTGGCGTGGATGGCCACCATCGTGTTCGCCGGGCTGCTCGTCCTGTACGTGTGGGCCCTGCTCTCGATCAAGCACCGCGCCCCGCACCCGCACGACCGTGCCCGCGCCGCGCAGGTCCCGCCGACCCCCCGCGTGGCGCCTCGGCCGACCTACGTCGCCGACGGGCCGATGGCGTGGGCGCGCCAGACGTTCAACGGCCTCGGCACCCTCGGCGAGGGCGACCGCGTCCACGTCGTGGTCAAGCCGGCCTCGGCCGGCGCCTGACCGCGTGAACCTCGACGGCCTCTCCGACGATCTCCACGCGCGCTTCGACGCGAAGACCGCCGCCCGCGAGAAGGCGCTCCCCGCGGCCCGCCGCTCGATCCGCCGCTCCGCCGACGCGATCCGCGCGGTGCATCGCGGCGAGTTCGAGCCGGCGCGCGAGCTGATCGAGGCCTCGCGCGAGGCGCTGTTCGAGGGGATCGAGGGCGTTGGGGACCACGCCGACGTCCGGTTCGCCGGCTACCTGCAGGACGCGGAGAAGGAGTACGCGGAGGCGAACCTGACGTTCGCCCTCGTTCGCGGCGAGGACCTGCCGGCCCCGGAGGAACTGGGGGTCGGCGACGCGCCGTACCTGAACGGCCTGGCCGAGGCGATCGGCGAGGGCCGCCGCCACATCCTGGACCTGCTGCGACTGGGCGAGACCGACCGCGCCGAGGCGATCTTGGAGACGCTCGAGGAGATGTACGGCCTCCTCGTGACGATGGACTATCCGGACGCGATCACGATGAACCTGCGCCGCTCCACCGACGTCGCGCGCTCGCTGATCGAGAAGACCCGTGGCGACCTGTCGATCGCCTTCGTCCAGCGAGATCTCCGCGACGCCTTGGACCGTCACGCGCAGCTGCTCCGTGGCGACGGTTCCTGACCGGGCGCGTCAGGACCCTCTGCTACGCTTTGCGCCGAACCTTGGGGGGTGTAGCTCAGCCCGGTAGAGCACTGCCTTCGCACGGCAGGGGTCAGGGGTTCAAATCCCCTCACCTCCACCACGGAAAGACCACGGGTCAGGTCCAGATCGCCGCATAGAGCCGGCCGCCGGAACCGGTCTCTCGCTGGCCCTCACGCAGCAGATAGACGGCAGCGGTCTGCGCGCGTGCCCAAGGTGATTCGTCATCTGCGAAGGAGTCTCAGCAGGATCCAGCCCGACCGCGAGCACGTCCGCTTCGGCGTAGATGGGGTGCAGTGGGGAGAGCGGCGGGTCCGATGCACGACTGACCAGCTCGGAGTCCGACGTCGCCCGTTGGCCTGCCGACCTCGCGAGCTTCCACGGGGGCCATCCCCTACGTTGGGGGGCGGGCCGAACGGCAGGTGGTGACCGCTGTCCGAGTGGGGATGCTGAAGGGCAGCACTCCCCCAAAGGAGCGACATCCATGTTCCGACGGCTCACGCCGATCCTGCTTACCTGCGCGCTCGCGACGGCGATCATCGTGCCCGCACACGCGACCACCTTCACGGACCCGAACGACGTGCCGGGTGACCGCTACGACCTCGCGTCGGCCTCCCTCGCGGTCGCGCGGGCGCCCGGCGACCATCGGATGACCGTGACGATCCGCACCTACGAGGGCTTCGCGCTCCGTCTGGGCGAGGGGGCCTTCGAGGTGTGGCTCGACACCTGGGGGGCCGGCAAGGCGGACTTCCGGCTCAAGGCATTCGGTGATACGGCGAGCGGCGGCGTGCTCGTCGCGCCGACCCGGTCGCTGCACGGTCCCTGGTACGGGTACGCGACGGTCGAGAAGGCGGGGCGAAGACCGTGAAGGTCTCCTTCCCGACGCGTTGGGTCCACCCCCGCGAGGACGTTCGGTGGCACGTTGGGTCCTGCGTCCCCGCGTTCGTCACACCGGGGGTGACGCCCGTGTACGACCGGGCGCCGGACGTCGGCAGGTTCACCGCGTAGCGCCGACTTGACCCGGCGCCGCCGCTTCGACGACAGTGGCGCGTCCGCGCGTGGAGAGGAGGAGCCACGGTGAGGGGTTCGAGGCGCACGGGCTCGTGGGCGGCGTCGGTCCTGCTGGTGGTCGGGGTCCTCGCGACCGGGACACCGACCTTGGCGTCGGCGGGCACGTGCGGCACGTTCGGTCCGCCGCAGCCGCCGAACGTCGGGACGGAGGAGAACTCGCTGTCGGCGGTATCGATCCGCTCGGCGTGCGACGTCTGGGCAGTCGGGTACCACATCGAGGGTGGGATCTACCGGACCCTCGTCGTGCATTGGAACGGCGCCGCGTGGAAGGTCGTGGCGAGTCCGAACGTCGGCACGCACGACAACATCTTGAGTGGCGTCGTGGCTCTGTCGGCCAGGACCGCGTGGGCGGTCGGTTCCTACTTCGACGGGAGCGTGACGCACACCCTGGCGCTGCGGTGGAACGGCACGGCGTGGAAACGGCAAGCATCCCCCAGCCCGGGGGCGACGGTGAGCGAGCTCTCGGCCGTGGCCGCGACGTCAACCTCCGACGTCTGGGCGGTCGGGGACCGCTACGACGGCTCCTCGTACCGGAACCTGATCCTGCACTGGAACGGGACCGCGTGGAAGGTGACGAAGAGCCCCAACCCCACGAGCCCTACGAACGAGCTCAGAGGGGTGGTCGCGCTCACGCCGACGAGCGCGTGGGCCGCCGGCTTCACCAACGGTGGGAAGCCGCTGGTCCTGCGCTGGAACGGCGCCGCGTGGAAGGCGCAGTCGACGCCGACCCTGGGCGGGGCGAACAGCGAGCTCCGCTCGCTGGCCGCGGTGTCGTCCGCCGACGTATGGGCGGTCGGCTCCGTGTATGCCGGATCCGTCCAGCGCACGCTCGTGCTCCACTGGAACGGCCGTTCGTGGAAGCGGGTCAAGACCCCGAACGCGACCGCGTACGACAACGTCCTCAACGGCGTCGCGGCGACGTCGTCCTCGAACGCATGGTCGGTCGGTGAGGCCTCGGA
>JBLMXP010000011.1:0-10537 GCA_050257835.1 Planctomycetaceae bacterium
GGACTGGCCGGACACCGGTCCCTACGAGCTGATCCACAAACACGACGCCGTGGCGGTCGTGCCGATCACCCCCGACCGCGACGTCCTGCTGGTGCGGCAGTTCCGCCCGCCGGTCCGCGACCGCCGTCGCGCGACGGCGGCGCCCACGAACTCGCGGAACAGCGGGTGGGGCCGGGTCGGGCGCGAGCGGAGCTCGGGGTGGAACTGCCCCGCGACGAAGAACGGGTGGTCCGGCAGCTCGATGATCTCGGCGAGCCGGCCCTTCTGGGAGGAGCCGCTGATCACGAGCCCGCCGGCGCGCAGGGCGTCGTGATAGGCGGGGTTCACCTCGAAGCGGTGACGGTGCCGCTCCTCCACGACGTCGGCGTCGTAGGCCCTCGCCGCCCTCGTGCCCGGCTCGAGGTAGCAGGGCTGCGCGCCCAGACGCATCGTGGCGCCGAGGTCGGTGACGTCCTTCTGCTCGGGCAGCAGGTCGATCACCGGGTGGGCGCACGCCGGGTCGAACTCGCTCGAGTTCGCGCCCTCCAGGCCGCAGACGTGCCGGGCGAACTCGACCACGGCGCACTGCAAGCCGAGGCAGATCCCGAGGAACGGGATCCGCTCCTCGCGCGCGAACCGCACGGCGTCGACCTTGCCCTCGACGCCTCGCACCCCGAACCCGCCGGGGATCAAGATCCCGTCCATGCCGGCGAGCGCGCCCTCGGTGGCGTCGCCGCCGAGGTCGTCGGAGGCCACCCAGCGGATCCGGACGTCGGCCCCGTGCGCGAAGCCCCCGTGACGCAGCGCCTCCATCACCGACAGGTACGCGTCGCGCAGGTTCACGTACTTGCCGACGACCGCGATGTCGACCGGGTCGACCGAGGCGTGCACCCGGTCGACCAGGGCCTCCCACTCGGACAGGTCCGGTTCGTCGTCGACGCGGAGGTGGTCGGCGAGCAGCCCGTCGAGTCCCTCCTTGTGCAGCACGAGCGGCACCTCGTAGATCGAGGGAGCGTCCGGGGCGCTCACGACGCCGGCGATCGGCACGTCGCAGAGCAGCGAGATCTTCTCCTTGAGGTTGCGCCCGATCGGGCGGTCCGAACGACACACGATCGCGTCGGGCTGCAGGCCGAGGGCCCGCAGCTCCTTCACCGAGTGCTGGGTCGGCTTGGTCTTCAGCTCGCCCGAGGGGCCGATGAACGGCATCAGCGAGACGTGGACGAACGCGCACCGGTCGCGGCCGATCTCGTTGCGGAGCTGCCGGATCGCTTCGAGGAACGGCAGCGACTCGATGTCGCCGACCGTCCCGCCGATCTCGACGACCTGCAGGTCGGCCTGCTCGGACTCCGAGAGCGCGCGGACCCGCGCCTTGATCTCGTCGGTGATGTGCGGGATCACCTGCACCGTCTTGCCCAGGTAGTCCCCGCGGCGTTCCTTGGCCAAGACCGCGCCGTAGACGGCCCCGGTCGTGAAGTTCGAGCCGCGGTGCAGGTCGGCGTCGAGGAACCGCTCGTAGTGCCCGAGGTCGAGGTCGGTCTCGGCGCCGTCGTCGAGCACGAACACCTCGCCGTGCTCGAAGGGGTTCATCGTGCCGGGGTCGACGTTCACGTACGGGTCGAGCTTCTGGAGCACGACCTTGAGACCGCGGGACTTGAAGAGACGGCCGAGGGAGGCGGTGGTGATGCCCTTGCCGAGCCCGGAGGCGACGCCACCCGTGACGAAGATGTACTTCGTGTGCTCCCTCACCACGGGACCCGACTGTAGCAGACCTTCGCGACGAACCCCGTGAGCGGTGTCGAGATCCTTCCCCCGCGACGGCGGCCTTCACGCATCGGCGCGCACCCGCGCCGCCTCGGCGAGGAGCTCGCGGGCGTGGGACTCGGCGTGCGTCGAGGTCTCCAGCCCAGCCAGCATCCGCGACAGCTCGCGGACGCGCTCATCGTCGTCCAACACATCCACGCTCGCGGTACCGTCGTGCTTGCGCACGCGCACGTGCAGGTCGGCGAAGCACGCGATCTGTGGGAGGTGGGTGACCACCAGCACCTGGTGGGACGCGGCCAGGCGGGCCAGTCGCCGTCCCACCGCGAGCCCGGCCTCGCCCCCGATCCCCGCGTCGACCTCGTCGAACACCAACGTCGGGACGTCGTCGAGGTCGGCCAGGACGCTCCGGCACGCGAGCATGACGCGAGACAGCTCACCGCCGCTCGCGGCCTTCGCGAGCGGGAGCGCGGAGCCGCCGGCGCCCGGTGCGAACCGCAGCTCGACCCGCTCGGCGCCGCCGACGCCGGGTTCGGCGAGCGGCTCCAGCACGACGTCGAGATCGGCGACGGGCATGCCCAGCTCGCGCACCTCCGCCGTGAGGGCGGCCGACAACGCCGGGGCCGCACGCCGCCGGCCTTCGGTCACGACCCTCGCGCGCTCCTCGAGCATCGCGTCGAGCCGCTGCACCTCGGCGCGGAGCTCCTCGAGCCGCTCGTCGGCGCCTTCCAGCGCGTGCAGCCGCTCCGTGGCCTGGGCGAGGAAGCCGAGGACCTCGGCGTCGGTGGCGCCGTACTTGCGGTGCAGGCCTTTGAGCGCGCCGATCCGAGCCCGGACCTCCTCGAGCCGCGCCGGGTCGACCCCGAGGGACTCCCGGTAGGAGCGCACGTCGTGCCCGAGCTCCGCGAGCTCGGCCGCGAGGGCCGTGGCCCGCTGGGCGAGCTCTTGCCCTCCCGGGTCAAGCGCGGCTGCGGACCCGAGGGCCCGGGCGGCGCCCGCGGCGGCCTCGGACGCGGCATCCTCCCCGGCGACGAGGACCTCCGCCGTCCCGGCGAGCTCCAGGAGCCGCTCGACGTGACCGAGCCGAGCCTCCTCCGCCTCCAGCGCCTCGGTCTCACCGGCGAAGGGCGCCACCGCCTCGATCTCGCGAACCTGGTACGCGAGCAGGTCGAGCTCGCGCTCCCGGTCGCGTGCCGCGCCCTCCAGCTCGGCGAGCCCGCTGCGCGCCCGCGCGCGCGCTCGGGCGGCCTCCGCGCACGAGGCCACGTCGCGCTGGTGCGCCTCCCCCGCGAAGCGGTCCAGGAACGCCGTCTGGGTCGCCGCATCGAGCAGGCCGAGCGTCTGATGCTGTCCGTGGAGCTCGACGAGCCTCGCCCCCAGGGTCGCGAGCGCCGAGGCCGTCGCGAGCTGCCCGCCGATCCGCGCGCCGCTCTTGCCGTCGGCGCCGACCGTGCGGGCGAGCACCACCTCGCCGTCCTCGGCCCAGCCGTCGGGCGCTGCCTCGATCGCGGGCGGGGCGTCGAACCGCGCCTGGACCCGCGCCGCCTTCGACCCGGGGCGCACCAGGTGCGCGGAGGCGCGGGCCCCCGCCGCGAGCGAGAGCCCCACGGCGATCATCGTCTTGCCGGCCCCGGTCTCGCCGGTGAGGACGTTCAGCCCGCGGTCCAGCTCTAGGTCCAGGTCCTCGATCACCCCGAGCCCGGTGATGTGGAGTTCGCGAAGCACGCGCGCAGCCTACCGATGGTCGCCGACATCGCACGAACGCCGGCTACGGGGCCTCGTCGTCGCGCACGCCCCCGTTCTCGTCGTCGGGGTCCCCGGGCAGCCCGAACTTCTCCCGGACCCGCAACAGGAAGTCCGGGTGATCCGACGTGCGGACGAACCGGATCGGGCGATCCGAGGAGCGGATCCGGACCCGGGAGCCCACGGGCACCTCGACGCTCTCGCGGCCGTCGGCCCACACCAACCCCGGCTCCTCGCCCATCACCTCGAGCGTGACGACTTGATCGGCGCCCAGGACGAACGATCGGTCGAACACCATGTGCGCGGCGATCGGCGTCACGACCAGGCACGGCACGTCCGGCGACACGATCGGCCCGCGAGCCGAGAACGAGTACGCGGTGGACCCGGTCGGGGTCGCCACGATCACGCCGTCGGCGGAGAACGTGGTCACGTAGTCGCCGTCGACCTCGAACCGCAGGCGCACCAGACGGTGACGGGCCTGCTTCTCCACCATGATCTCGTTCATCGCCCACTGGGGCGGGAACGTCGCCACCTCGCACCCGTCCTCCGGCTCGGCGACGACCGTCAGCCGCTCCTCGATGCGCACGCGCTCCTGGAGCGCGTCGTGGATCAGCGTGAGCGCGCCCTCGGGGTCGACCTCGCTCAAGAACCCGAGCCGCCCGACCTTCACGCCGAGGACCGGCGCCCCGATCGACGAGGCCACGTACGCCGCCCGAAGGAAGGTGCCGTCGCCGCCCACGGCGACGACCAGGCTGACCGGAGCCGAGCCGTCGTGCAGGTCCACGGTCCGGACCCCCTCGGCCTCGAGGGCCTTCCGCAGCGACGCCGTCGTGGCCACGGCGACGTCGCGACGCTCGTGGGTGACGAACCCGACCCGGCTCACGCGATCGCCCGGCCTTCGTCGACGACGGCGTCGAGGTCGAGCCGAACCGAGGCGGCGTCGCGCCGCCCGAACAGCAGGAACTCGACGTTGCCGGCGGGCCCGGGCACGGGGGAGGCCATCGCGCCGAGCACCCCGAGACCGAGCGCGTCGGCGCTCGCGGCCACCTCCCCGAGGACCCGGCGCCACACGGCCGCGTCGCGGACCACCCCGCCGCTGCCGACGTCGGCCGGTCCCGCCTCGAACTGCGGTTTGACGAGCAGGACGAACACGGCGTCGCCGGCCGCGAGCGCGACGAGGGAGGGCAGCGCGGTCCGCAGCGAGATGAACGACAGGTCCGCCACCACGACCGAGGGTACGAACGGCAACGCGGCCCGATCCAGCGTGCGGACGTTCGTCCGTTCGTACACGGTGACCCGAGGGTCGGTGCGCAGCTCCCAGGCGAGCTGCCCGTAGCCGACGTCGACGGCGAGCACGCGCGCGGCGCCGGCCCGAAGCAGGCAGTCGGTGAACCCGCCCGTGGAGGCGCCGGCGTCGAGGCAGTCCCGGCCTTCGACCCGCACCTCGAACCGCTCGATCGCTGCCGCGAGCTTCGCCCCGGCCCGCGACGCGTAGGGACGCACCGCGCCGGTGAGGACCACGGGCGCGGCGTCGTCGACCATGGTCGCGCTCTTGCTGGCCGGGACGCCGTCCACGAAGACGAGACCCGCCCGAACCGCTTCCTGCGCCTCCGCGCGGCTCGCGACGATCCCGCGCCGCACGAGCTCCGCGTCGAGGCGCCGGCGCGTCACGGCCCGATCAGCCGCTCTGGCCGCCCGACGGGGTCGGCTGCCCCGACGCGGGGGTGCGCGAGGTCGGCTTCTTCGCCGCGGGCTTGCGCGCCGCCGTCTTCTTGCGGGTGGTGGTGCGCCCGGCCGCCCGCTCCAGCTCGCGAACGCGCTTGCGGAGGGCGTCCAGCTCGTCCTGGGTGGCGACGCCCATCTGGTGCAGCTGGTGCTGCACCTCCTTGCGGATCATCTGCACGATCCGCTCGCGGTTGTGCTGCGACCATTCCAGGAGATCCGCGGTGGCCTTGGCCACCTGCTCCTTCGCGGCGCCGGGCTCGAGGCTCTTCGCGAGCTCCTGCGCCTTGGTGGGGCTGAGGGTGCCGAGCGCGGCCTGCATCATCTTGCGCGCGTCGCTGAGGGCTGTCATCGGTGCCTCCGATCTCGGGTTCCGCCCCAGCATAGACCGCGGGCCCGGTCGGTTCCCCGGGTCAGTCGTCCTCGACCAGCAGGGACAGGTCCTCGGCCGTGTACGTGGGCGAGAACCCCGCGACGCGCAGGTCATCCCGGGTGGACACGCCGGTGAGCACCAGCATCGAATCCCACCCGAGGGCGACCGCCCCGGCGATGTCGGTGTCGAGCCGGTCGCCCACCAGCAGGGACACGCCGCCGCCGGCCCTTGCGCGGGCGGCCTCCAGCAGCGGCGCGTGCGGCTTGCCGATCACCTCGGCCTGCGCGCCGGTGGTCGCGGTGATCACGGCGAGCAGAGCGCCCGCGCCCGGCCAGACCTCGCCCCCCGCCGCCGGGAACGACACGTCCGGGTTCGAGGCGACGAGCGCCGCGCCGCGCTCGACGAGCACCGACGCGATCCGAAACGCGTCGTAGTCGGCTCGGCGGTCCCAGCCGACCACGACGGCGTCCGCCTCGCGCGGCTCCCCCGCCAGCACCTCGACGCCGTTGGCGGCCAGCGCGTCACGCAGCCCACGCTCCCCCACGACGAAGGCCGTGCGGACCCCGCGCGCGCCGAGCACCTCGCCGGTGACGAGCGCGGAGGTCACCACCTCCGAAGGGGCGGCCGTCACCCCGACGGCGCGCAGCCGCTGGGCCACCTCGTCGGGGGTGCGCGAGGAGTTGTTCGTCACGAAGGCCAACCCCTTGCCGAGCTGGCGGAGGCACCCGACCGCGTCGGCCGCATGCGCCACGGGCTCGCTGCCCCGATACAGGACCCCGTCGAGGTCGAACAGGAACGCGTCGTAGCGGTCGGCGATCCGCGTCATGGGGGCGGCGTCATCGCGGTGCCAGACGGCGCACGACCTGCTCGTACTCGGGGCGATCGGGAGCGAGCGCGCAGGCCAGTCTCGCGTGTCCGAGCGCCCGGGCGCGCTGGCCGGTCCGCTCGCAGGCGAGCGCGAGCGCGAAGTGCGCATAGTCGTCGCTCGGGTGCAGCGCCACGGCCTTCGCGAACTCCCTGCGCGCGCGCGACATCCGCCCGGTCATGAACAGGGCCCGACCGAGCGCCTCGCGGATCGATGCCTTCTCGGGCTCGAGCAGCTTCGCGCGACCCAGGAGCATCGCGGCGGCGTGCGGGTGGCCGTCCTGGAGCATCGCGCGGCCCCTCGCGTACAGGTCGTACGCGGTCTCCCCGCTACCCCGGCTGCTATACAGGTCGGATGCCACGCGTCGCTCCGTTCTCTGCGCTCGTGTTCGAGCCATCGGTCGCCGGTCCGCTGGACCGGCTGACCAGCCCGCCGTACGACGTTATCAACGCCGCCCGCGAACGCGAGTACCGCGACGCCAGCCCGCACAACATCGTCCACGTGGACCTCGCCGAGGCGCCCACCGATCCGGCCCTGGGCGACCGGTACGAGCGCGCGGCGGCCCTCCTGGCCGGCTGGCGCGGCGAGGGTGTCGTGCGTCGGACCGACCCCTCCTACTTCGTCTACGAGCTCGGGTTCACCCTCGAGGGACGTCCCGGGCGGGTGCGCGGTCTGTTCTGCGCGATGGACCTCGAACCCTGGGGAGGTGCGGTCCTGCCTCACGAGGAGACGATGCCGGGGCCGGTGCAGGATCGGCTGCGGCTGCTGCGCGCGACCCGCACCCACCTGTCGGCGATCTACGGGACGGTGGCCGGACCGTGCGCGGCGCTCGCCTCGGCGCTGGACCGGGCGAGCGCGACGGAGCCCGACGCCGACCTGCTGGACGAGGAGGGCGTCCGGCATCGGCTCTGGACGCTCCCCGACGACGGCTCGATCGCCGCGATCCTCGCCGGCGAGCCACTCCTGATCGCCGATGGCCACCACCGGTACACGACGGCGCTCGCCTACCGCGACGAACGCCGCGCGGAGCAGGGCCCGGGGCCCTGGGACCGGATCCTCACGTTCGTGGTGGACGCGGGCACCGAGCGGGTCCCGGTGCTCCCCTACCATCGGATCCAGGTCGCCGGAGAGCCGCTGCCCGGCGGCGAGGAGGTCGGCGACCTGGCGGCCCTGCTCGAGACCGTGGACGACGAGGCGCTGCGCATCGGCACGGCGACCCGCACCGCGGACGGCGTGCGCTACGCGACGCACGCGCTCGCCGGGGCGCCCCCGGCAGTCCGAGCTCTGCACGAGGGCTACCTCGACGCAGCCGCTCCCGGCGACGCGCTCTGGTTCACCCACGACGCGCTCGACGCGGACGATGCCGTGCGGACGGGTGGAGCATCCGCCGCCTACTTCCTGCCCTCGACCGAGCCCGCGCGGATCCGGGCCGTCATCGAGGCCGGAGGACGCCTGCCGCGGAAGTCGACCTTCTTCTGGCCCAAGCCGCGCACGGGCCTGGTGCTGATGCCGCTCGACTGACCCGGACCTACCCGTCGTCGTCGGTCGGCTCGAGCTTCTTGATCCCGGTGGCCACGACCTCGGTGAGGCTCCGCGCGCCCGCCCCGCTGCGGTAGAAGCGCCGCACCAGCTGGCCGTGCACGAGCACCTCGTCACCCTTGGCGATGCCGGCGACCGCGCTCTTGCCCACCGAGTGATGCCAAACCGCGACCGGCAGTGGCAGCAGCCGCTTGCCGATCTCCGGCACCGCCAAGCGCAGCTCCGTGACCTCGTCGCCCGAGGGCATCCGGCGCTCGACCGGGTCGGCCGCCACGGTCCCCGCGAGGACCACCACGTTGACGGTGACCATGCTCGTCCTCCTTCCGACAGGGGGAGGCGTCCCGGGGCAGGCGTCCCCGAGGCCCGCGAGGAGGAGGTGTCCGAACCCACGCCGGCGTTCGTCGCGACACCCTACCGGGGAGGTCCGACACCCGAGGAGTCCTGCCAGACTTCCCGCGTGGGCACGACACCGAGCATCACCGAGGTCGCGCCGGGGATCACGGCGATCGACACGGGGCTGGCGGGCCAGCGCGAGCTGAACGCCGTCTACCTGCTCGCCGGCCCCGAACCGTGCCTCGTGGAGACGGGGCCGGGGGCCGACGGGCCCGCGGTGGTCCATGCGCTCGACGAGCTGGGCGTGGGGCCCGGCGACCTCGCCCACGTCGTCGTGACCCATATCCACATGGACCATGCGGGCGGCGCGGGCGCGCTCCTGCGCCGCTACCCGCACGCCGTGGTTTGGGTCCATGAACGCGGCGCGGCACACCTCGTCGACCCGAAACGGCTGGTGGCCAGCACGGCGCGCACCTACGGCGAGGAGCGGATGCGGGCGCTCTACGGCGCCATGGTGCCGTCGCCACCCGAGCGCGTCCGCGTCCTCGCCGACGGCGACACGATCGACCTCGGCGGGCGAGCGCTGGAGGTCCTGCACACGCCGGGGCACGCCTCGCACCACGTCGCGCTGCTCGACACCGCGACCGGGGCGATGTGCACCGGAGAGGCGATCGGCTCGTACCTGCCCTGGGCCGAGGCCTACCGGCCCGCCTTACCCCCGCCGGAGGTCGACGTCGAGGCCGCGCTCGCCACGGTGGAGCGGATCCGCGCGCGCGGCCCGTCGTGCCTGCTGACCTCCCACTTCGGTCCGACGCCCGACGCCGAGCTCGCCTGCGCGCGCGCGGCATCGCGGATCGTCGCCTGGTCCGACGAGGTGGCTCGCGCGCTCCGCGCCGACGCCGACGTGTCCGAGGACGACCTCACGGCGATCCTGCGTCACCGTGCCGAGCGGGAGTTCGCCGAAGACAGCGGCCACGCACCCTTCGACCTGGACCGCTACGACGCCCTCGGGTCGATCCGGATGAACGCGCAGGGGCTCGCGCGGTACTGGCGCAAGCGCTGGGACCGGGAGTCCTCGACCCGGTAGCGGAGCCCCGATCGCCGATCAGGAGAGCGATGCGAGCCGCTCGGCGGCGTCGAACGCCGACGCGTCGTGACGAACGATCTTGCGGAACTCCGCCGCAGCCTCCTGGCGCGGGCCGGCGCGCTCGAGGATGTCGCCCTTCGCGTACCACAGACGAAGCGTGTACGGCTCGGCGACGTCGTCGCGGGTCCTGGCCCGGGCCATGAACGAGAGCGCCTCCGCGTAGCGGCCTTGGTCCGCCAGCGCCGAGGCCGCCACGATCACCGCCTCTGCCTTCGCCTCGTTGGGCGCGCGCTTGTCGCGAAGGAGCTCGTCGGCCAGCGGGACCGCCTCGGTCGGCTTTCCGAGCGCGCGCAGGCAATCGGCGATCAGGTGGTTCTGGTCGGACCGCCCGCTCAGCCGCTTGTAGGCCTTGAGCTCGGTGAGCGCCTCCTGCCACCGGCCCGTCCCGTAGAGGGCGAGCCCCAGCACCTCGCGGACGCTCGCGGCGCGCGGCGAGGCCTGCTTGGCGCGCTCGGCCTCCACGACCGCGGCCTTCGGATCGTCGCGCTCCAGGAGCTCGACCGCTCGTTCCATCCGGGCGATCGCGTCGCGTTGCGCGGTGGGTTTGGTGGTGCGGCGCAGCTCGTCCAGCACCTCGCGCGGGAGCGTGGCGCGCTTTGGCGGGGTGCCGTGCGGCGTGCCGCCGGCGCGCGGTTGAAGGGGTCGGGGCATCGGAGGGCTCAGCCTAGCGCGCGAAGCGAACGGGCCGCCCGCAGGCGGCCCGTTCGAAGGATGTTCCGGCAGCGACCTACTCTCCCACCAAGTCTCCCTGGCAGTACCATCGGCGCTGGAGGGCGTCACTTCCGGGTTCGGGATGGGACCGGGTGTTTCCCCTCCGCCATGGCCACCGAAACGCGGTGTCCGATCTCGGACGAGGGTGAGGGCGCAGCCCCCGAGCAGTGACTCGAGAACCGCGATAGCGAGCGCGAGCGAAAGGTCAAGTCCTCGGGCTATTAGTACAGGTCAGCTCCACACGTTGCCGTGCTTCCACTTCCTGCCTATCGACCTCGTGGTCTGCGAGGGCCCTTACCTGGTTGTCCAGTGGGAGACCTCATCTCCGGGCGAGCTTCGCACTTAGATGCTTTCAGCGCTTATCCCT
>JBLMXP010000012.1:0-10131 GCA_050257835.1 Planctomycetaceae bacterium
GCCGGCTACCTGCTGAAGGACGCGACCCCCGAGGATCTCGCCCAGGCGATCCACGTCGCGATGTCGGGCAGCGGCAACGTCCTCAGCCCGCGCGTGATCCAGAACCTGTTCGAGGACCAGGAGGCCTCGGGGTCCTCGAGCGGCGCCAACGGCCACCGACGCAACGAGTACAGCCTCACCCAGCGCGAGAACGACATCCTCGCCCTGCTGTCGGAGGGTCGCTCGAACCGCGACATCGCGCAGCGGCTGTTCCTGTCGGAGAAGACCGTGAAGGCGCACCTCGCGGCGATCTTCCGCAAGCTCGGCGTCACGAACCGCACGCAGGCCGCGATGATGGCCGTGCAGATGGGCGTCGGCCCGACGCCCGGCGCATTGGTCGTCAACGGCGAATGAACGGGGGCTCCCCGCGAGAGGCGGCGCGCGTCCGACGGCGCGCCGCCTCCGTCGCGTCCGGGCTCAGCGCCCGAAGTCCTGGAAGAAGCGGCTCGGCGTGGGGCCGCGTTGGCCCTGGTACTTGTTGCCGGCCGACCCGTACGGCGTCTCGGCCGGAGAGGTCAGCCGGAAGAACGAGATCTGCCCGATCTTCATCCCCGGATACAGCGTGATCGGCAGGTTCGCCACGTTGGACAGCTCCAGCGTGAGGTAGCCGTCCCAGCCCGGGTCGACGTAGCCGGCCGTCGAGTGGATCAACAGGCCGAGCCGTCCCAGCGAGGACTTGCCCTCCAGACGCGCGACCAGGTCGTCGGGAAGCGCGACGCGCTCGAGCGTGGAGCCGAGCACGAACTCGCCGGGGTGCAGGATGAACGGCTCGTCCGGCTTCACCTCGACGAGCTCCGTGAGGTCGGGCATCTCGGTGCGCACGTCGATGTAGGGGTAGCGTGAGTTCGCGAAGACCCGGAACTGCGCGTCGACGTGCAGGTCCACCGAGGAAGGCTGGACGCACTCGGGGTCGAACGGGTCGATCGTGATGCGGCCCGCCTCGAGCTCGGCACGGATGTCGCGGTCGGACAGGATCATCGGCGCCCGATGCTACCCGGCCCGCGAGACCTCGACCCACCGGGCGAGCGTGGCGCGCGCATCGCCCTCGTCGATCGCGCGGGCGGCGGTGGCCATGCCCTCGGCGAGGTCGGCCGCGAACCCCGCGACCTCGAGCGCGGCGCCCGCGTTCAGCACGACGACGTCGCGCCGCGGCCCGGGCTCACCGTCGAGGATCGCGTGGGCGATCGCGGCCGATGCCTCGGCGTCGCCGCCGGCGAGGTCGTCGCGCTTGGCCTGCGCCAGCCCGTAGGCGGCGGGGTCCAGGTGCGTCTCGCGCACCGCGCCGTCCTTCACGTCGTAGACGGTCGAGATGCCGGTGGTGGTCAGCTCGTCGAGGCCGTCCTCGCCGCGGAAGAGCTTCGCGCGGATCCCGCGACGCGCGAGGACCTCGGCCATCAGCGGCAGCATCCGCTCGTCGGAGACCCCGACCACCTGGGCGTGCGGCCGAGCGGGGTTCGTGAGCGGCCCGAGGAAGTTGAACACGGTCGGCACCCGGAGCTCCCGGCGGACCGGCCCCACGTGCCCCATCGCGGGATGGAACTGGGGCGCGAACATGAACCCGATCCCGGCGCCGGCGAGGCAGCGTTCGACCCCCGCGGCCTCGAGGTCGACCCGGACGCCGAGCGCCTCGAGCAGGTCGGCCGAGCCGCAGTTGCTCGAGGCGGCACGGTTCCCGTGCTTGGCGACCGGCACGCCGCACCCGGCGACCACGATCGCTGCGAGCGTCGAGATGTTGAACGTGCCGCTGCGGTCCCCGCCCGTCCCGCACGTGTCGATCACCGGCTCCGGCGCCTGTACCGGCCGCGCGAACGACAGCATCGTGCGCGCGAAGCCGTCGAGCTCGTCGACCGTCTCGCCCTTCGTGCGAAGGGCCATCAGGAATCCGCCGATCTGCCCGGGGGTGGCTTCGCCCGCCATCATCTGACGCATCGCCTCGGCGGCCT
Organism: Planctomycetaceae bacterium; assembly: GCA_050257835.1. Lineage (GTDB taxonomy): Bacteria > Actinomycetota > UBA4738 > UBA4738 > HRBIN12 > AC-51. The sequence goes on from JBLMXP010000012.1 coordinate 1,983, forward strand.
CCGCGGAGGCGAGCGACTCGCCGCGGGTCAGTCGCATCAGGACGTGGGGCCAGAGGTCCTGGTCGGTCATCAGACCCCGCAGGCTAGCAGGGGTGCCTGCGGGCGCGGCTCCTCGCTACACTGAGTGCTCTGCCGCGCAGGCGGCAGGACCACGCGGGCGTGGTTCAATGGCAGAACGCAAGCTTCCCAAGCTTGAAACGGGGGTCCGATTCCCCTCGCCCGCTCCGACGGAACTCCCTCGTGCACCCGAGGGGTAGAGCGACAGCCCTGGGCGTGAACACCTCTCGCCGTCCGATGAGAGGGAACCACCGAGTTCGCGTATACCGTTCCCGGATGGCGAGCAGCTCTCAGGGGATCCCTCAGGTGGCCTCGGCGATCATGGGTGCCTACGCCGTCGGGTTCGGCGCCCTCATGAACCAACTGGGAAGTTCGCGCCGAAGGACGGTGCTCGGTCAGATCGGCTACCTGGTCTCGTTCTTCGGTGGAGCGTGGCTAGCGTCATCGGTGGCCCAGGCGCTGGGAAGTCACGGCACGATATGGGATGTGACCGGAGGGTTGCTCGGTATCCTCGCCGCAACCCAGATCAGGAGCGCCATCCGACAGACCCGTGAGCGCCGGAGTCAGTTGCTGCCAACCGACCCGGAGTCGAGGGACCCAGGGTGGCCGTTGTTCATCCCGTTCATCACGCTTCGTCCTCAGCTGAGGTCGAAGAAGACTCCATACGTCGGTCCCGCGATCACACCCATCCGGTACCTGTTCATCGCCTTCACGAACGCCCTCGTGCTCTATTGGTTCGTGCTGTCCTTCATCGAGCAGCACCCGGAGACGCGACGAGCCCCCGCCTCAGGAGCTGCCCTGCTTCTCAGCGTCGTTCTCCTCGTCCTTGCCGTGATCGCCTTCGCGCTGGGGCGCCGGTTCGAGGGCCGTGTGGTCGACTCGGACGCCAGCCAGGTCCTCGCCACGTACCGGACCGTCTTGTTCCTGCGGATCGCATCGGCCGAGACGGCGCCGTTGCTCGCGTTCATCGGCACGTTCATCACCCGCGCACCTTGGTTGTACCCGACAGGGCTCGCGGTGAGCCTGCCTGCATGGGTCGCGTTGGCGCCCAGCGCCCGCAACTTCCGACGGGTCGACGAGGAGCGTGGGATGGCCGGCCGGCCGGGATCGCTGTATGGGCAACTCGTTCCGCCGCCCCCCTCCTCGGGGGTGGGTTCACCTGACGGCTAGGAGGGCGTTCACGACGCTCATCGCAGGAGGTTGACCGCGCGCGCGACGACCAGGATGCCGACCACGAGCGAGATCGCTTCTTCGGCCATCATCATCGCCTTGGCCCACCGCTTGATCGCCGACACGTCGGTCGGGCTGAACGCCGTCGCCGTGCTGAAGGACAGGTGCAGGTAGTCGACGAAGGTCGGGGTCCAGTCCGGCCCAACGTGCTCCGCGTTCGTCATCTCCGGGAAGATGAAGGCCGGCGCGATCGTCGGCCCCACCGCGCGGGTGGCCGCGCCGCCGCGATCGAGGTCCCAGTACCAGAGCCCGAACGCGATCACGTTCGTGAACCAGATGATCGCGCCGCTCTTGAGCAGCAGCTGGGCGTTCTCGGTGAACGGCTGCACGTCATAGATGCCCAGCACGAGGCGGATCGAGGAGCCGCCGTTCGCGGCGGTGATCACCGCGATCAGCGTCCCGGTCACGACGCGCAGCCATCGATTGGGGCGGTCGATCCTCCCGGGATCGCCGACCAACAGCGCGACCATCAGCACGGCGAGCACCACGAACATCAGCCACGGCGAGTCCCGCACCCTGAGCTCCTCGGGCAGGAACGTTCGCAGTAGCCCGGTGGCCAGGATCGCCACGGCCATCGGCCAGCGCTGCTCGCCGTGTCGGGATCGCTCCTGTTGGGTCATCGCGGCGCAACGATACGCGGCCCGCCTCCGTCAGCGGCGGCGACCGACCACCGCGGCGGTCAGCGCGCAACCGACGACGATCCAGGCGAGCAGGACCGCGTAGGAGCGCGCAACGTCGGTGACGAGACCGTCGGTGAGGCCGGCGCGGATCACGTTCGCCATGTGCTCGAAGGGGAGCACCTCGTGGACCCGCTGGAACCAGGCCGGGAGGTTGGTCGCCGGGTACACGATCGGGGAGAAGAGCAGGACCATGAAGATCAGCGCGTTCGTGATCAGGTTCATCACGATCGGGCTCTTGATCGTCAGCGCCAAACCGAACCCGAGCGTGACGGCCACGAGCGCGCTCACGAGCGCGGCCGGCACGACGGCGAACGACACGCTCAGGTGGATCCCGTAGCGCCAGACCGCGACGAGCAGCGCGAGCACCATCCCGGGGAGTGACAGCAGCGTGTACAGCGTGAACGTGGACACCGCCTGCGCCGTGCGCGGCGACGGGAGCGACCAGATGAAGTCGAAGGTGCCCTCGATCCGCTGCTGACTCACTCCGCCCGGCACCATCACGAGGCCCAGCGGGATCAACGCGAGCGTCGGGGTCCCCGTGGCGATGTACAGGGCGGTCTCCTGCGAGACGTGCGGGTAGAAGAAGCCGTACATGATCGCCATGCCGGCGCCCATCATCAGCTGGATCACCGCCATCAAGGGCGCCCACGTGCGGGCGCGGCCCCAGTCGAACCGGAGCATCAAGGCGAAGCTGTGGAGCCAGTAACCGGGCCCGGTGCGGAGCTCGCGGGCGCTCGGCGCCTCCGCCGTCGCGGCGGCCGCGGAGGACCTCATCGCCGCCTCCCCAACGCCCTCGCGGCGAGCGCCGCGCAGACCAGCGCCCAGGCCGCGACGATCGCGTAGGACACCCAGACGTCGTCGACGAGCCCCTCGGTGAGGCCCGCACGCACGATCACCGCCATGTGGCGGAACGGGAGCCACCAGTTGAGCGCGCCGAGCCATCCAGGGAGGCGCTCGACGGGGAACAGGATCGGCACGAACCCCAACACGAGGAACACCAGCATCTGAGCGACGAGCCGCACCGTCATCGGGTCGTCGACCGCGTGTGCGAGCGCGTACCCGATCAAGGTCCCCGTGAGCGAGGTGAGGACGATCGCCGGGACGATCGCGGGCGAGACGGCGAGGGGCAGGTCGTAGCGGAGCTGCGCGATGATCAGCGTGGCGACCACCGCCGGGACGCCGCCGACGAGCGTGACCGTGTACCAGGCGAGCATCGAGGCCGTGCGGGGCGCGGGGAGCGTGCGCAGGTACTCGTAGCCCTGGTCGGACTTCTGGTTCGCGACGAGCTGCGGTCCCATGATCATCCCCAGGACCACGAGGTTGATCACGGGCACGCCGGTCGAGACGTAGAGGGCGACGCTGGTCGGGATGTCGACGAAGAAGAGCGATATCCCCAGGACGAACCCGGCCCCGAGCAGGATCTGGACGACCACGACCAGCGGCAGCACCAGCCGCATCCCGGTGAGCTCCCAGCGCGTCATCGTGGCATAGCTGCGGATCCACTCGCGGGCCCCGCTGCGCACCCGGACGTCGGGCGCGAGGTCGGCGGTGATCGCCGTCACGTCGACGCCTCGCCGTCGGTCGAGACCTCGCCGGTCATACGGATGTAGACGTCCTCGAGGGTCGCAGCGCCGAGCGCGTACTCCTCCGCCACGCCGAGCCCGATCAGCTCCTCGGCCCAGCCGATCGCGTGCGCCGCGTCCACCTCGTCGATCGAGGTCACGAGGTTGTGGCCGACGCGCGTGTGGTGCCGCACCCACCGCGGAAGCTCCGGCGTGTCGGCCGCGGGAACGAGCATCACCTGGAACCGCAGGTGGCCGCGATCGGCCGCCTTCAGCGACGACGGCGTCCCCTCGGCGACGAGCTTGCCCCCGTCGATGATCGCGAGCCGGTCAACCGACTTCTCCGCCTCCATCACGTTGTGGGTCACGAGGAAGACCGCGCAGCCGCGCTCGGCGAGCCGGCGGATCTCGCTCCACAGCAGACGGCGCCGCAGCGGGTCCACGTCGTTCGTCGGCTCGTCGAGGATCACGACGCGTCCGGGCCAGACCGTGACCATCGCGAACCCCACGAGGCGCTTGACCCCGCCCGAGAGGCTGGCGCCGACCGCGTCGCGCCACTCCCCGATCTCCAACGCCTCGATCAGCTCGCCGGTCCTGGCCGCGACGGCGGCGCCGTCACCGCCGCGGATCATCCCCGTGAGCGCGATCGCCTCGCGCGCCTTGAACGAGTCGATCGGCATCTGCGCCTGCGGGAGATAGGAGCAGAGCTGGCGCGCCGCCTCGGGACGTTCGACGAGGTCGAACGATCCGAGCGTGATCGTGCCGCTCGTCGGCTTGAGCAGGCCGATCACCTGCTTGACGAGCGTGGACTTGCCAGCGCCATTGGGCCCGAGGAGGCCGAACACCTCGCCGGGCTCGACCCGCAGCGTGATGCCGTCGTTCGCGCGGACCGTGCCGTCGAAGACCTTCGTCACGTCATGAGCACGGAAGTCCCACGTCGTCGAGGTGTCCATGCAGCCCTCCCCAGAGCCTGGCAAGACCCTAACCCTGCCGAGGGAGGTGGGCATCGTCCGGGGCCGAGCGACCCGTCCCTCGAGGGTCGGACGCCGCCCTGCGCCGGTGGCGTCGCGGCGGGAGGTAGCGCGGCGCCGTCGGGCACAGGTCGCGCAACGGGCAGGCGGCGCAGAGCGGGGTCGGCGCCTTGCAGAGCTCCCGGCCGAGCCGGATCAGCCCGACGTGCAAAGGCGTGCGCAGGCCGTCGGGGACGAGGTCGTGCAGGAGGCGGTCGGCGCGCTCGGCCGACGCCTTCGGCGGGACGAGGCCGAGCCGCCGCGACGTCCGGTGGACGTGCGTGTCGACCGGGATCGCGTCGCGCCCGAGCGCGAAGCTCAGCACGACCGCCGCGGTCTTCGGCCCGATCCCCGGGAGCGAGGTGAGGTAGGCGCGGGCGTCGGCATCGGAGAGCGTCCGCAGGACGGACAGGTCGTAGGCGCCCTCGCGCTCGCGGACCTCGCCGAGGATCGCCTGGATCCTCGGCGCCTTCGTGTTGGCGAGCCCGCCGGAACGGATCGCGTCGGCGACCGCCTCCGACGGGGCGGCGACCACCGCATCCCAGGTCGGATACGCGGCGCGGAGGTCTCCGAAGGCGCGCTCGGCGTTCAGATCGCTCGTGTGCTGCGACAGCACCGTGAGGATCAGCTCGTCGAGTGGGTCGATCGCGCGCGGAGCCTCGAGGTCGCCGAAGCGCCGGGCGAGGCGCGCGACGATCGCGCGGATCCGTCTGGGGTTCGCGTTGGGAAGGTCGTCGGCAACCGGCACGCGCGGAGCGTACGCGACGCCGCTACTCGGGCTGGGTGCGGGCCGCGTTGCGGAACTGGGTCAGCGCCGGTTCGAACGTGAGCCGGACCGAACCGGTCGGCCCGTTGCGGTGCTTCGCGAGGATCAGCTCGGCCTCGCGCTTGCGCTCCGGATCCGCGTCGTCACGGTGGATGAACATCACGACGTCTGAGTCCTGCTCGATCGCTCCACTTTCGCGAAGGTCTGACAACTGCGGACGCTTGTCGGCGCGGGCCTCGGGGTTACGGTTCAGCTGCGAGAGCGCGACCACCGGGATGTGCAGCTCCTTCGCCAGGAGCTTCAGCGACCGCGAGATCTCGGCGACCTCCTGCTGGCGGTTGTCGGGCCGGCGCGCGCTCGGGCTCGTCATCAGCTGCAGGTAGTCGACGATGATCAGCGACAGTCCCGTGCGCCCGGTGCGCATCCGGCGCGCCTTCGCGCGGATGTCGACGATGTTCACGTTGCCCGAGTCGACGATGTGTAGCGGCGCGTCGTGCAGCCGCTCGGCGGCGGCCACGACACGGGTCCAGTCGTCGGGGCCGACGCGCTTGTTGCGGATCCGGTCCCACGGCACCTTCGCGTCGGCGCAGAGCAGCCGCATCCCGATCTCGGTGCGGGACATCTCGAGCGAGAACACCGCCACCGGCTCTGCGGCGACCGCGACGTTGCGCGCGATGTTCATCGCGAGCGAGGACTTGCCGACGCCGGGGCGGGCGGCGATCACGATCAGGTTCCCGGGCTGCAGGCCGGAGGTGAGGTCGTCGAGGTCGCGGAACCCGCTCGGCAGGCCCGTGTAGGCGGACTCGCGGTTCTGGATCGTCTCCAGGTCGAGCATCGCCTGGTCGACGAGGTCGCGGAGGATCGCGGTCTCCTCCTTGTCCTCCCGGCGGGCGACGTCGTAGATCCGCTGCTCGGCCTCGTCGGCGATCACGTCGGCGTCCTGCCCGCCTCCGTAGGACAGGTCGATGATGTCTGCGGAGGCGGCGATCAGCCGCCGACGGAGCGCGGCGTCGGCGACGATCCTCGCGTAGTGCGCGGCGCCCGCGGGCGTGGGGACCTGGTCGACGAGGTCGCGCAGGTACAGCGGGCCCCCCACCTCGTCGAGGATGCCGGCCTTGCGGAGCGCGTCGACGGTGGTGATGACGTCGACCGGCTCGCCGTGGGCGAACAGCCCGCGCAGCACCCCGTAGATCTTGCCGTGGGCCGAGCGGTAGAAGTCCTCGACGTCCAGGAGCTCGACGACGTCGGCCATCGCCTCGGTGGAGAGCATCATGGCCCCGAGCACCGACTGCTCGGCTTCGAGGTTCTGGGGTGGGAGGCGGTGCGCGCCGCCGGGAAGGCGGAGGACATCCTCAGCCGTTCGCGCCATCACACCCCCTCTGCTCCGCCGCCCACCGGGCACCCGCCACCCACCGGCGAGGGACGCTACGCTCAGGCGTCGAGCGGTGACAGTGGACAACCGATGTGGATTCCCCCGTGGCTGGTGGGACGCCGAGATTCCTTGTCACTCCGGCCGTGACCAGCATTTCCACACTGTGGATTGCCATGTGGACAAGTGTGGAGAGCGCCTCTGACACGACGAGAGGCCTCGGCCCCGTATCCTCGCGCCTGTGCCTGACCTGGACGCCGTCGTGTTCGACATGGACGGGACGCTGTTCGACTCCTCCCAGGTCGTCCCGGCCGCCTTCGCCGACACGATCCGGGCGCTCGGGGGACCGTCGCTCACGCGCGAGGAGGTGATCGGGAGCTACGTGATCGGTCCGCCGGGTCCGATCATGGCGCACTTCCTCGGACGCCCGGTCACGGCCGAGGAGCTCGACGCGTACCACGCCCGCCTCGCCGAGGAGGCTGCCGCGCAGCGGCTGCGACCGTACCCGGGCGTCGAGGATGCGCTCGACGCCCTGGCTCCGCACGTGGCGCTCGGAGTGTTCACGAACGCCGACACGGGCAACGCCGCCGTCCTGCTCGGCGCCGCCGGGCTCCGCGACCGGTTCGCCGCCGTGGTCGGGGCCGACGAGGTCGCCCCGCGCTTCAAGCCGGAGCCCGATGGCCTGCTGCTCGCCTGCGAGCGCCTCGGCGTGCGCGCCGCCCGCACCGCGTACGTGGGCGACAGCCCGCTGGACGCGCGCGTCGCTCGCCGGGCCGGGGCGATGGCGGTCGCCGCCGCCTGGGGCCACCTCCACGACGACGGCGCCGACGCGGACGTGGTGGTGCGGGACCCGCGCCGCCTGCCGGCGGCGCTCGCGCCCGCCGGAAACGCGTGAGGCCGGGGCAGGAGCCCCGGCCTCGACGGACGTGACGCGACCGATCAGCCGGTCGCCACCACCTCCACGGTGAGCACGGGCTCGACCTCGTGGAACAGCTTGACCCGCACCTCGTGGGTGCCAGTCGAGCGGATCGGCTCGTCCAGGTGGACGTCCTTGCGGTCGATCGTGACGCCCGCCTGGGCGGCGACGGCCTCGGCGATGTCGGCCCCGGTGACCGACCCGAAGAGCTTGCCCTCCTCGCCGGCACGGGCCTCGATCCGCACGGGCCCGGCCGAGATCAGCCGCGAGGCGATCGCCTCGTACTCGCCCTTCTGCTTGGAAAGACGCGACGTATGGGCTCGCTTCAGCGTCTCGACCTGCTTGAGTGCACCCTTCTCCGCCTTGATCGCGATCCCGCGAGGGATCAGGTAGTTGCGCGCGTAGCCGTCGGCGACCTCGGCGACGTCCCCGGGGTTCCCGAGCTTGTCGACGGGCTTCTGGAGGATGACCTTCATCGCGCGCTGTAGGGGAGCAAGGCCATCTCCCGGGCGTTCTTGACGGCGCTGGCCACGTCGCGCTGGTGCTGCACGCAGTTGCC
>JBLMXP010000013.1:0-18060 GCA_050257835.1 Planctomycetaceae bacterium
CAACGCGTTTGTCCCCCCGACGGGGCGTGCGTATACTCCCCGCGTTCCCACACCTTCCACCTCGAGCAAAGGAGCGTGTTCATGGCTCTTCCCACGTTGACCCCGGAGCAGCGGCAGCAGGCCCTCGCGAAGGCGGCGGAGGCCCGCAAGAAGCGCGCCGAGGTCAAGGCGGAGCTCAAGTCCGGCAAGCGGAACCTCGCCGACGTCTTGAAGAGGTCGGAGAACGACGACACGATCGGCAAGATGAAGGTGTCGAACGTGCTCGAGTCGCTGCCGGGTGTCGGCAAGGTCCGGGCGCAGAAGATCATGGAGGAGCTCGACATCTCCGCCACGCGGCGCGTGCGCGGGCTCGGCTCGAAGCAGCGCGAGCAGCTCCTCGACCGCTTCGGCAAGAAGTAACGTCACCGCCTCGTGCGTCGAGGCAACCTCATCGTGATCGCGGGCCCCTCCGGGGTCGGGAAGGGAAGCGTCGTGCACGCGCTCCTGTCCCGGGACCCGGAGGGGCTCGTGCGTTCGGTCTCGGCCACGACCAGGCCGCCGCGCTCGGGCGAGACCCACGGGGTGGACTACCTGTTCCTCGACGACGACGCCTTCGACCGGATGGTGGGCGAGCGCGCCTTCCTCGAGTGGGCGGAGGTCTTCCACGGCAGGCGGTACGGGACGCCGAGCGAGCCGGTGGCGCGCGCTCGCGACGCCGGGCGCGACGTCGTGCTCGAGATCGACGTCCAAGGCGCCGCGCAGATCCGCGACCGCGCGCCCGACGCGGTGCTGATCCTCCTGGAGCCGCCCTCGCTCGCGGACCTGGAGGCCCGGTTGCGCGGGCGGGGGACCGAGGACGAGGCGAGCCTGCGCGAACGCCTCGATGCCGCCGAGCGGGAGCTCGCCCAGGCCTCGTGGTTCGACCACGTGGTCGTGAACGACGACCTCGAGCGCGCCACCGACGAGGTCGCTGCTATCATCGAACGGTCCCGCACCCTCTGACCTGCCACGTCCGACCTGCAGGAGCGCTGCCGTGATCGAACCGAAGATCGACGATCTGCTCGCCGCCGTCGACTCCAAGTACACCCTGGTGATCCTGAGCGCCAAGCGCGCCCGGGAGATCAACTCCTACTACAACCAGCTGGGCGAAGGCCGCGGCGAGTTCGTCCCGCCGCTCGTGGAGACGGGCCTGCGCAACAAGCCGCTCTCGATCGCCTTGGAAGAGATCGCCGAGGGGAAGATCGACTACGAGCGCACCGAGGAACCCGTCGACGAGTGAGCCCCTCGCCGGGCGGCGGGTGCTGCTCGGCGTGACGGGCGGGATCGCCGCCTACAAGAGCGCGATCCTCGCACGGCTGCTCGTCGGCGCCGGCGCCGAGGTCACCTGCGTCCTCACCGAGGCGGCCACCCGATTCGTGGGCGCCGACACCTTCTCCGGCCTCACCGGCCGTCCCGCGCTCACCTCGCTCTGGGACCGTCCCGGCGAGGTCCTGCACGTCCGGCTCGCCCACGAGGCCGACGTCGCGATCGTGGCCCCGTGCACGGCCAACGTCGTGGCCAAGCTCGCCCACGGCCTGGCCGACGACCTGCTCACCTCCACCCTGCTCGAGTACCGGGGCCCTCTCGTGGTGGCCCCGGCGATGCACGCGGGGATGTGGACGAGCCCGGCCACGCAGGCCAACGTGGCGATCCTGCGCGAGCGAGGCGTGCGGATCGTCGGGCCGGCGACGGGCCCCCTCGCCCACGGGGACGAGGGCCCCGGGCGCATGGCGGAGCCCGACGAGCTGTTCGAGGACGTCGTCGCGGCGGCGCTCGCCGAGCCGATCCAGACCGCGACCAGGACGTGGGATGCCCTGGCCGGCGCGCGGGTGCTCGTGACGGCCGGTCCGACCCACGAGCCGATCGACCCGGTGCGGTTCGTCGGGAACCGCTCGAGCGGCAAGATGGGCGTCGCGATCGCCGCTGAGGCGCACGCGCGTGGGGCGCACGTGAGCCTGATCCTCGGGCCCGGGGCGGTCGCCCCGCCCGTGGGGGTCGAGACCGTGCACATCCAGACCGCCGAGGACCTGCGCCGCGAGGTGCTCGCGCGCGCGGACCGCGCCGACGTCGTCGTGATGGCGGCGGCGGTCGCGGACTTCCGGCCCAAGTCGGTCGCCGAGGCGAAGCTCAAGAAAGACCAAGGGGTCCCCGAGCTCCTGCTGGAACCCACGCCCGACGTCTTGGCCGAGCTGGGCGAGCGCAAGCGTCCCGGCCAGCTCCTGGTCGGCTTCGCGGCCGAGACGCACGACGTGGAGGAGGCCGGCAGGGCCAAGCTCCAGCGCAAGCGCGTCGACCTGCTCGTCGCGAACCTCGTGGGCCGCGAGGGCACCGGGTTCGGCACCGACACGAACGACGCCGCGATCGTGAGCGCCACCGGCGAGGACGTCCCGATGCGCACGTGGACGAAGGCCGAGCTGGCCGCGGCCCTGTGCGACCGACTCGCCGCGCTGCGCTGAGCCTCGTCCGTCCGGACCTCCCGCTCGCGAGGCCGCCGCGGGCGAACGGCCGACTCCCGAGCGGCTCCCCGGCGCCTCACAGCGGGGTCCCAGGTTGGGGTGCTGTGCTGAGCCCGTGCGGGCCGAGCCGCGGCCCGACCGACGGCCGTCGAGAGAGCTCCCGGCGACGGAAGGAGAAGAGATGGGTGGTCAAGGCGCCCCGCCGTTCGGCGGGCCGGGCATGGGCGGCGACATGGACTGGGGTACGGTCACCCACGCGGCGCACCCGTGGTGGGGGGTGTTCGGCGTCGTGCTGCCGACGCTCGTGCTGCTCGCGCTGATCGGCGTGGTGATCTGGGCGGTGCTGCGGGTCTCGCGGCAGCCGGCGGCGGTGCCGACCGCTCCGTTCGCGCCGCGACCCGACGGCGCTCTGGAGGCCCTACGCCTCCGGTACGCTCGCGGTGAGATCGACCGCGCGGCCTTCCTCTCCGTCACCGCGGACCTGGGCGGGCCGCCGCCGGCCCCGTCGCCGTCGACGGAGCCGCCGGAGCCGACGCCGGAGGCTCCGTAGGAGGGTTCATGACCGACGCAGCCACGGGTGCCGGGACCGGCTCGTCCACCGACGAGCCGGTCCGCGTGCTGGTCGTCGACGACGAGCGCAACATCACCGACCTGGTGGTGACGGCGCTGCGGTACGAGCGCTTCGAGGCCGTGGCGGCCGCCGACGGCCGCGAGGCGCTGAAGCTCGTCGACAGCTTCCATCCGGATCTGGTGGTGCTCGACGTGATGCTGCCCGACCTCGACGGGTTCCAGGTGCAGCAGCGCCTGGCCGAGCGCGCCGACCGGATCCCCGTGCTGTTCCTCACCGCCCGCGACGCGACCGAGGACAAGGTGCGCGGCCTCACGATCGGCGGGGACGACTACCTCACGAAGCCGTTCAGCCTCGAGGAGCTGGTCGCGCGGATCCGGGCGGTGCTCCGCCGCGTGGGCGACCGCGCGCCCGAGCGCTCGCGTCTGGCCTTCGCCGACCTCGTGATGGACGAGGACGCCCACGAGGTGACGCGCGGCGGCGTGGCGCTCGACCTCACGCCGACCGAGTTCGCGCTCCTGCGCTTCCTGCTGCTGAACCCGCGCCGGGTGCTCTCGAAGGACCAGATCCTCGACCACGTGTGGCACTACGACTTCGGCGGCGACGCGTCGATCGTGGAGACCTACATCAGCTACCTGCGCAAGAAGGTCGACACGGTCGAGCCCCGGCTGATCCACACCGTTCGGGGGGTGGGCTACACGCTCCGGCTCCCACGGGAGTGACGATGTCGCTGCGCGCGCGGCTGTTGCTCACCACGATCGTGCTGGTCGCGGTCGGCCTGTTCGCCGTCGACGTCGTCACCGTGCGGGCGACCTCGTCGTTCCTGATCAACCGGGTCGACGACCAGCTCGTGCGCAGCCGTGATGTCCTGGCCGCGTCGTTGCAGCGGGGGATCCCGCTCCAGCCGGCGCCAGGGGAGGCCGACCAGGGGAGCCCGCTCCTTCCCAACGGCACCTACGCCGCGGTCGTGCAGCCCGACGGCACGACGACCTGGCACGCGCTCGGCTACGGCTCGAGCGACGCGCCGCCCCCGGCGCTGCCCGACGCCTATCCGGTCTCGCCCGACTTCCGCTCGCCCCCCCAGCCGTTCAGCACCGGGTCGGCCGACGGCGGGCTCCGGTACCGGGCGCTCGCGGTGGGCGGCGCGGGCGGGCCCGCGCTCGTCGTCGCGCTCCCGCTCACCGACGTCTCCCAGACCCTGGCCCGGATCGTGCGAGTCGAGCTGGCGGTGACGGTGATCGTGCTGGTGGCGCTGGCGTTGCTCGCCCTGTGGCTCGTGCGCCTGGGCCTGCGACCGCTGGAGGGGATGGGGGCGACCGCCGGCGCGATCGCCGCGGGCGACCTGAGCCGCCGCGTCGAGCCGGCGACCGAGACGACCGAGGTCGGCCGGCTCGGGCTCGCGCTGAACGCGATGCTCGCCCAGATCGAGCGGGCCTTCGAGGAGCGCCGCCGATCGGAGGAGCGGCTGCGGCGGTTCGCGGCCGACGCCTCGCACGAGCTGCGGACCCCGCTGACGTCGATCCGCGGCTACGCGGAGCTGTTCCGCCGCGGGGCCGACACGCGCCCCGACGACCTCGCCAAGGCGATGCGCCGGATCGAGGAGGAGGCCACGCGGATGGGCGTGCTCGTCGACGACCTGCTGCTGCTCGCCCGTCTCGACCAGGGGCGGCCCGTCGAGCGTGACCGGGTGGACCTCGGCCGGGTCGCGGTCGACGCGGTCGACGCCGCGCGCACCGTGGACCCCGACCGGCCGATCGACCTGGAGGTGGACCCGCCGGCCGAGGTGGCCGCCGACGCCGGGCGCGTGCGCCAGGTCCTGGACAACCTCCTCGACAACGCACGCTCGCACACGCCCGAGGGGACCCCCGTGCACGTGCGGGTCTGCCCGGCCGACGGCCTGGTCGAGGTCTCGGTCGAGGACGAGGGTCCCGGCCTCGAACCCGAGGCCCAGGACCGCGTGTTCGAGCGCTTCTACCGGGGCGATCCGGCGCGCTCACGGGAGACCGGCGGCGTCGGGCTGGGGCTCGCGATCGTCTCGGCGATCGTGGAGGCCCACGGCGGCACCGTCAGCGCCGGGCGGGCAGCGACGGGAGGGGCGCGCTTCGCCGTGCGGCTGCCGGCCTGGCGGCCGTTGCCGCCACCGCCACCGGAGGCGGCGGCACCCTGACCCTTGGCGGGTCTGCGCGGCGCGGTGCCGCCGTCGGAGCCGCCGGGCCGGTCGCGAGGACGACCCGAACCGCGGCGAGCGCGGCCACCAAGGCCGCCACCCCGACCACGACGCCCAGGAACCAGGGCGCGTGCCGGTCGGTGCCGGCGCTGAGCGCGTGCACCGTCGCGGCGGCGAAGAGCCCGAAGCTCGCGAGGTGCACGCGACGCCAGACGCGGGTGGAGATCCGGGTCCGAAGGAGCGAGGTCACCTCGACCGCGACCAGCAGGTAGAACCCCGCGATCCCCCAGGCGACCGCGCCCGGGTGCCACGAGGCGGCGAACGGCACCAGGAGCTGCACCAGGCTGAAGCTCGTGTAGGTGTCGAGCCAGATCGCCAGGACGTGCACGCCGGTGAACACGAGCGCGGTCCCCCCGAGGAACCGGTGCAGGTCGTAGAGCCAGGCCGGGCGCGGGCTCCGCCCGAGGATCCGGGTCGAGAGCGCGAGCCCCCACAGCACCGAGGCGGCGGCGAGCGCCCACGCGACGATCCCACCGGCCCGCGCGGTCATCCACAGCAGGTTCACGCCGGCGTCCCCTGCGCCGGGAAGCGTCCGAGCGCGGAGCCCGGCGCCGCGACGTCGGTCTCAGCTCGCATGCGTGGTGGTGGTCGGGGGCAGGGGGAGCGAGGCGCCGCCCGGGTTCGCCGCCCAGGTCACCCCGGTCGAGCCGGCGTCGCCTCCGACGGCCGCCCGCCTGGTCGCGTCGACGGCCGTCGCGCCCGCCGCCGAGCGCGCTGCCAGGCCCGCGCCGATCCCCAGGAACGCGGCGACGCTCAAGACGCCTGCGGCCACCCGGGACCGGGCGGCGGGGTGCCGGCGTCGGCGCCGGGGAGCGGGTGCGCGATCGAACATCGGTCGAGACCTCCTGGTCGTGTCCGTGACCCAGGCTCGCCCGCCGCGCTCAAGGCGCACTGGAGCGCCGCTGGGAACTTCCTGTGGGCGATCCGTCCCACCCGGGTCCTGACGGGGTCGGCACGCGGGGCTAGACTCGGCCGATGACCACGCCGCATCTGTTCTCGTCCGAATCCGTCACCGAGGGGCACCCGGACAAGCTCGCCGACCAGATCAGCGACGCCGTCCTGGACGCGATGCTGACCCAGGACCCCACGAGCCGGGTGGCCTGCGAGACCCTCGTCACGACGGGGGTCGTCTTCGTCTCGGGGGAGATCACGTGCGACGGGTACGTCGACATCCCGTCGATCGTGCGCGACACGGTCGTGGACGTCGGCTACACGGACGCCCGGTTCGGCCTCGACGGCTACACGTGCGGGGTGATCACCGCGATCCAGGAGCAGTCGCCCGACATCGCGGTCGGCGTCGACCACGCGCTGGAGGAGCGCGAGACGCATTCGGCCGACGACCTCGACCACCTCGGCGCGGGCGACCAGGGCATGATGTTCGGCTACGCGTGCCGCGAGACCGACGAGCTGATGCCGCTGCCGATCGCGATCGCGCACCGGCTCTCGCGCCGCCTGTCCGACGTCCGCAAGGCAGGCGTCGTGCCCTACCTGCGTCCCGACGGCAAGAGCCAGGTCTCGATCGAGTACGACGGCGGCAAGCCGGTCCGCGTCGACACCGTCTTGATCAGCGCGCAGCACCGTGAGGAGGTCGACGTCGACACGCTGCTGCGCCCCGACGTGGAGGCCGAGGTGATCGACCCGGTCCTGCGCGAGTTCCCCGACCTCGACACCTCGAGCGTCCGGGTCCTGGTCAACCCAACGGGCCGCTTCGAGATCGGCGGGCCGAAGGCCGACACGGGCCTCACGGGGCGCAAGATCATCGTCGACACCTACGGTGGGATGGCGCCCCACGGCGGAGGCGCGTTCAGCGGCAAGGACCCCACGAAGGTCGACCGCTCGGCCGCCTACATGGCGCGGTACGTCGCGAAGAACGTCGTGGCGGCCGGGCTGGCCGAGCGGTGCCTGCTGCAGGTCGCCTACGCGATCGGCACCGCGCACCCCGTGTCGATGATGGTCGACACCTACGGGACCGAGCAGGTCGACCCGGCCCGGATCGTGTCCGCGATCCGCGAGGTCTTCGACTTCCGTCCCGCGGCGATCATCCGCGACCTCGACCTGCGCCGCCCGATCTATCACGACACCGCGGCGTACGGGCATTTCGGTCGCAAGGAGTTCCCCTGGGAGGCCGGTGATCGCGTCGACGCGCTCCGCAGCGCCGTCGGCGCCTGAGGTCCTCGCCGGACCGGTCGCGGTCTGCCTCGACCGTCCTGTCCTCTCGCTCGACAAGCCGTTCACCTACGACCTGCCCGCCGGGCTCGGCGCCGGCGTCGGGTCCCTCGTGCGCGTCCGCTTCCACGGGAAGCTGACCCGAGGGTGGGTCCTGGGGCCCACCGACGACGTCCCGGCGCGGATCCTCCCGGTCCAGCGGCTCGTGTCGCCGGTACGGTTCTTCGACGAGGCGGGGCTCGCGCTCGCGAGGTGGGTGGCCGAGCGGTACGTGGCGCCGCTCGCCACGGTCCTGGACCGGGCCGTCCCACCCCGGGTCGCGTCCGAAGACGAGCGGCCGCCCGGGACGCATCCGCCTCCCCGTCCGCGGGTCCCCGTCCCTGCCGCCCGCGCCGACCTCGCGGGCAGGGCCGACCTCGCGGCCGCGCTGGCCCGCCGCGGCGCGGCGGCGTTCGTGCTGCGCCCGGCTCCCGAGGACGAGGTGGACCTGGCCGTGGAGACCGTGGCCGCGTGCCTCGCGTCGGGGCGCAGTGCGCTCGTGCTCGTGCCCGAGGCGGCGCCGGTCCCCGCGACCGCCCGAGCGCTCGAAGAGGCGTTCGGCGAGCGGGTCGCGTCGTTCCTCGGGGGCGACAAGCGCGCGCGGTACCGGCGCTGGCTCGATCTCGGCGAAGGTCGCTACGACGTGGTGGTCGGGACGCGTCCGGCCGTGTTCGCCCCGCTCGCGGACCTCGGGCTCGTGTACGTGTCGCGGGAGTCGCATCCGGCCCATCGCGAGGACCGCGCGCCCTACTACCACGTCCGCGACGTGGCGCTCGCCAGGGCCCGGCTCGCCACGGCCACCTGCGTGCTGAGCGCGATCTGCCCCTCGTTGGAGGCCGTCTCCCTCGGGCTGGCGGATGTGGCCCCGCGGGAGCGTCGCTGGCCCAAGGTGGAGGTGGTGCGACCGGGGGCGGAGGGGCGGGCGCCGAGGCTCGTCCAGGCCCTGCGCGAGACCCGCCGCGCGTTCGTGCTCGCGCCGGTCCCCGGCTACGGCGTGGCCCAGGTGTGCCGGGCGTGCGGAGCCCCGGCCGCGTGCGGCGCGTGCGGCGGGACCCTCCGCCTCGCGGAGGGGGAGGTCCGCTGCGTCGTGTGCGAGGCCCCCGGCCGGTGCGCCGTCTGCGGCAGCGATGACTTCGGGATCCGTCGCGGGGGGGCCGAACGGGTCGAGGAGTGGGTCTCGCGCGTCGCGACGGTGCCCGTGACCCGCCCGCGACGTCCGCGGCTGCCGGCGGCGACCGGGGAGGTCCTGGTGGGCGGGCCCGAGGAGGTGCGGGATCTCGGCACGGCCGACCTCGAGCTCGTCGCGGTGCTCGACGCGGACCTCGCCGCACGGCGCCCCGGGCTGGCTGCTCGCGAGCGAGCGCTCGCGACCTGGATGGAGGCGGTCGCGTGGGCGCGGCCAAACGGTCGCGCGATCGTGCAGGCGTCCCAGCCCGGCGATCCGGCCGTGCAGGCGGTGGTTCGCGGCAACCCCGACCGGTTCCACGCGCGCGAGCGCGAGCGACGGGCGGCCGCCGGCTTCCCGGTCGGAGCCCCGACGTTCCGCGTGGTCGGCGACGAGCGGCTCGAGCGCGAGCTCGCGGCGTTCGCGCCGATCACCGCGCTGGTCACGAGCCTGGGAGGCCGGACGGTATGCTTGCTCGCGCTCGAGCCCGGCCGCCTGGGGGCGTTCGGCGCGGGGATCCGCGAGCTCGCCGCACGGGGGGTCGTCGAGCGCGTGGAAGCCGAACCGCACCTGTAGGAGCCATGATCATCCCGATCCGCACGCTGGGCGACCCCGTCCTGCGCGAGCCCGCCAAGCCCGTCGACACCTTCGACCGCAAGCTCCGCGGGCTCGCGAAGGACATGATCGAGACGATGTACGCGGCGCCCGGCGTCGGCCTGGCCGGCCCTCAGGTCGGCATGTCCCTGCGCCTGTTCGTCTTCGACGACGGGCAGACCGGGCCGCTGTTCGTGGCCAACCCGGAGCTGCTCGAGGCCGAGGACGAGGTCGTGGAGGAGGAGGGCTGCCTGTCGATCCCCGGTCCCTACCACCCCACGGCGCGGGCCCGGAGGATCCGCTGCCGGGGTCAGGACGTGAAGGGCCGTCCGTTCGACATGACCGGCGAAGGCCTGCTGGCGCGGATCTTCCAACATGAGACCGACCACCTGCAGGGGATGCTCTACATCGACCGGCTCGACGACGACGGCCGCCGCTCGGTGCTCGCCGAGCTCCGCCGGATCGAGCTCGGGCTCGAGGAGCCGCGGTCGCGCAGGCGGACATGACGCTGCGTGTCGCGTTCCTCGGGAACGACCCCTGGTCGGTCCCGCCCTTGGAGGCGATCGCGGGCGAGCCCGATCTCCACGTCGACGTGGTGGTCACGAACGCGGCCAAGCCCGCGGGGCGAGGCTCCGCCCTGCGGAGCACCGCGGTCGCCGAGGTGGCGAGGGCGCTCGGCCTGCCGCTCGTCGAGGCCGCTGGTGTCCGCGAGGGTGCCGGGCACGACGCGCTGCGTCGGACGCACCCGGACGTGATCGTCGTGGTCGCCTACGGCGAGCTGCTCTCCCGCGACGTGCTCGAGCTGGCTCCCCACGGCGCGCTCAACCTGCACTTCTCGCTGCTCCCGCGGTGGCGAGGAGCCGCGCCGGTGCAGCACGCGATCCTCGCGGGCGACGATCGGACGGGGGTCACGGTGATGCGGATGGACGAAGGCCTCGACACCGGACCGATCCTGAACCAGCTCGAGGAGGACGTCCGTCCCGAGGACGACGCGGGGTCCCTCGGCCTGCGGCTGGCCCGGCTCGGGGGCATGGTCCTGGTGGGCGTCCTGCGGCGCCTCGGCGACGAGCTGCTCCCGGCTCGCGCTCAGGACGAGGCGGCCGCCACGTGGGCGCCTCGGCTCGGCCCCGCGGACCGGGCCCTGCCGTGGACCGACGAGCCGGAGGCGATCGTCCGGCGCGTCCGCTCGCTCGCGCCCGAGCCCGGCGCGGCCGCGACGTTCCGCGGCGAGCCGCTCAAGGTCTTCGCGGCTGCGGTCGCACACGACGAGGTCCCATCGCAGGCGGGTGCGGGCGAGCTGGTGACCGCGGACGACCGCGGCGTGCTCGTGCGGGCCGGCCGAGGTGGGGTGAGGCTCCTGGAGGTCGGCCCCGCCGGGCGCAAGCGCATGGCGGCGGCGGCCTGGGCCCGCGGCGCGCGCTTCGCCCCCGGCGAGCGCCTCGGATGAGCCCTCCGGCGCCCCGCAGATCGCACCCGCGGACGCGTCCGGCCTCGGCCAGGGCCGTCGCGCTCGAGGTGGTGCGCCGGGTGATCGACGAGGGTGCGTACTCGAACCGGCTGCTTCCCGCCCTGCTCGCCTCCTCCGGGCTCGACCAGCGCGACCGAGCGTTCGCGGCCGAGCTCGCCTACGGGACGCTCCGGCGGCGGATACCGCTGGACCGGGCGATCGGGGAGCGCTCCACGCGCCCCGTGGATCGGATCACGCCCGGCGCCGCGCACGCGCTCCGCCTCGGCGCCTACCAGCTGCTCGTGACCGGGACCCCGGCGCACGCCGCGGTCGGGGAGACCGTCGGGCTCGTGGACGCCCGTGAGCGCGGGTTCGTCAACGCGGTCCTGCGGCGGATCGCCGAGGATCCGCCGGCCCCGCCGGTCGGGCGCGACGACGCCGGGGTCTCGGCTCGGACAGGCATGGCGCCGTGGGCGGTCCGAGAGCTCCGTCGGCTGCTCGACGCCGAGGAGGTCGAGGCGGCCGCGGAGGCGTTCGCGGCACGGGGGCCGCTGACCCTGCGGGTCAACCCCTGCCGGAGCGACCTCGCGTCGCTCGAGGCCGCGCTCCGCGACGAGGGCCACGAGGTGAGCGTCGGCGCCGTGGACGAGGGCTGTCTGCTCCTGGACGGCGGCGACCCCGCCCGGCTGCCCGGCTTCCGCGAGGGGTGGTTCGCCGTGCAGGACCAGGCGAGCGCCTACGTGGTGCGCACCCTCGATCCGGGCGCGGGGGAGCGCGTCCTCGACGTGTGCGCGGCTCCCGGCGGCAAGGTGCTCGCTGCCGCGTGCCTGGTGGGCGACGACGGCCTCGTCGTCGCGGCCGACGTCCGGCCCGGGCGGATCGCGCCCGTGGCGCGCGAGGCCGCCCGGCTGGGGGTGCGGCCGGCGCTCCTCGTCCAAGACGCCACCGCGCCCGCGGTCCGGGGTCCGTTCGACCGGGTACTGGTCGACGCGCCGTGCAGCGGGGTCGGCTCGGCCCGTCGCCGTCCCGAGCTGTTGTGGCGGGTCCCCAAGGACGATCTGTCGAGGCTCGCGCGTCGCCAGGTCGCGATCGCCTCGGCGGCGGCTGCACTCCTGCGCCCGGGCGGGCGGCTCGTCTACTCGGTGTGCACCTTCCCCCGGGCGGAGACCGACGCCGCCTGCGACGCGCTGCTGCGCCACCGTCCCGAGCTCCGCCCGGTGCGCACGCCCGGTCCCGACGGCGACGTCGAGCGGCACCGCCTGTGGCCGCACCGGCACGGTTCGGACGGGATGTTCGTCGCCGCCTTCGAGCGTGCCTGAGGCGCTGGCGGCGCGGCGCGGGGGCCTCGGCACGGCCGGGTACCATACGCCCGCATGGGCAAGCTCTCCGCCTCGATCCTGGCCGCGGACTTCGCGCGTTTGGGCGAGCAGGTCAAGCTCGTGGAGCCCTACGCCGAGGTCTTCCATGTGGACATCATGGATGGGCACTTCGTGCCCCCGATCGCGCTGGGCGCCGTCGTGGTGGAGTCGCTTCGCCCGGTGACGGATCGGACGTTGCACGGGCACCTGATGGTCGACGCGCCCGAGGGCCAGTTCGAGGAGCTCCGCGACGCCGGGCTCGACATGATCTCGTTCCACCTCGAGGTCCTGGCCGACCCGGCCCCCGCGATCCGCAAGGCCCGCGACGCCGGGTTCGGCGTCGGGCTCACCCTCAACATGGAGACCCCGGTCGCCGACGTGGTGCCCTACCTCGAGGACGTCGACGACGTGATGTTGATGAGCATCCGTCCCGGTTGGGGCGGCCAGGTCCTGAACCCCGACGTCTGGCGCCGCAGCGAGGCGGTGCGGGCCGAGATCGACCGCCGCGGTCTTGCCGTCGACGTGGAGATCGACGGGGGGATCAAGGTCGACAACGCGCAGGTCGCGGTGGACGCGGGGGTCACGGTCCTGATCTCGGGCAGCGGGGTCTTCCGCACCCCCGACCCGGCGGCCTCCGCCCGCCGGCTCGCCGAGATCGCCCGGGGGGCCGGCTGATGCCCGAGACGATCCTGGTGGTCGACGACGATCCGGACATCGCGCGGTTCGTCGAGGTGAACCTCCGCTCCGCCGGCTACGACGTCGCCGTGGCCGCCGACGGTCAGGAGGCGCTCGACAAGGCCCAGGAGCTCCGCCCCGACCTCGTCCTGCTCGACGTGATGATGCCGAGGATCGACGGGTTCGAGGTCGCCCAGCGGATGCGCAAGAGCCCGCAGACCGCGAACACGAGCATCATCATGCTCACGGCCAAGGCGCTGTCGGCCGACAAGGTGACCGGCCTGCAGTCCGGCGCCGACGACTACATCATCAAGCCCTTCGACCCGATCGAGCTGCTCGCGCGCGTGAAGGGGACCCTGCGGCGCGCCAAGGAGATGCGCAACCTCTCGCCGCTCACCGGGTTGCCGGGCAACATCCGGATCCAGGAGGAGATCGAGCGCCAGGTGCGCGACGCGCGGCCGTTCGCGGTCCTGTACTGCGACCTCGACCACTTCAAGGCCTACAACGACCAGAAGGGGTTCGTCCGGGGCGACCGCCTGATCCAGGCGACGGCACGCATCATCCAAGACGCCGTGGTCGAGTACGCGGGGGCCGAAGGGTTCGTGGGGCACGTCGGCGGCGACGACTTCGTGGCGGTCGTGGCGCCGGAGGCGGCCGAGGAGGCCGCGAAGCGGATCTGCGAGCGCTTCGACGAGGCGCGCACCGACTTCTACGAGCGCGAGGACCTCGAGCGCGGCTTCGTCCGCGTCGAGGACCGCAAGGGGGTGCTCCAAGACGTCCCGCTCGTCGCGATCTCGGTGGGGATCGCCACCACGTCGCGGCGGCAGTTCGCCCACTACGGCGAGGCGGTCGCGGTCGCGACCGAGATGAAGTCCTTCGCCAAGCGCGAGGCCGGTTCCAGCTACGCGCTCGACCGCCGGGCCGACTGACCCTCCGCCCGCTTCCCCCGATCGCGTCGTCGTCCCTATACTGGCAGGCAGCCTGTTCCGGGGCGGGGTGCAACTCCCCACCGGCGGTGACAGTCCGCGACCCCTCGGCCGCCAGCCGTGGGTGGACCCGGTGCGAATTCCGGGACCGACCGTGAGAGTCGGGATGGGAGGGACGGGCGCGATCGAGCGCCGCCGCGCGCCGGCGGCGGCTCCGTTCGTGTCGTTCCGCGCCCCGGAGAAGCGGGGAGCGATGCGACGACACGAGAACGAGATGCGAAGGGCCCTGGCGCTGGCCGAGCGCGGCTGGGGCCGCGTCTCGCCCAACCCTCTCGTGGGCGCGGTGATCGTCGCGGTCGACGGGACGGTGGCCGGCGAAGGCTGGCACGAGGGTCCCGGCACCCCGCACGCGGAGGTGATGGCGCTCGCGCAGGCCGGCGAGGCCGCCCGCGGCGCCACGGTGGTCACCTCGCTCGAGCCCTGCAACCACGTCGGGCGGACCCCCCCGTGCACGCGGGCCCTGATCGCCGCGGGCGTCGCTCGCGTGGTGGTCGGCGCCACCGACCCCAACCTCGACGGCGACGCGCCGGGCGTGCGCGAGCTGCGCGAGGCGGGGATCGAGGTGCAGGCCGGCGTGCTCGAGGCCGAGGCCCGCCGGCTGAACGAGGCCTTCGAGCGCCACGTCAGGACCGGGCGCCCGTTCGTCGTGCTGAAGTCGGCGGCCACGCTCGACGGCAGGACCGCGGCCGCCGACGGCACCTCGCGCTGGATCACCTCCGAGGACGCGCGCGCGGACGCCCAGCGGCTGCGCGCCTGGGCCGACGCGATCGTCGCCGGCGCCGGCACGGTGCTCGCCGACGACCCGTCGCTCACCGTGCGCGACGCCCGCTACGCGGACGCCCGCCCGCCCGTGCGGGTGATCGTGGACGCGGCCGGCGCGGTCCCGTCCGATCGCGCGGTGTTCGATCACGCCGCGCCGACCCTCGTCGCGACCACCGCCCGGGCGCCGGAGGAGCGGCTGCGCGCCTGGCAGGTGGCCGGCGCCGACGTCGCCGTCCTCGACGCCGACGCGCACGGCGGCGTCGCGCTCGGGGACCTCCTCGACCAGCTCGGCAAGCGCGACGTGCAGGGGGCCCTCGTCGAGGGAGGAGCCACCCTCGCGTGGAGCTTCGTCCGCGAGGACCTCGTGGACCGGGTCGTGCTGTACCTGGCGCCCAAGCTGCTGGGCGGCGACCGTGGGCACGGGGTCCTCGACGGCGCGGGGTTCGCGCCGGTCGGCGCGGCGCGGGGCCTCGAGTTCGAACGGGTCGAGCGGATCGGCCCCGACCTGAAGGTGGAGGCGCGTGTTCACCGGGATCGTTGAGGAGCGCGGCGAGGTCGACTCGCTGGTGGACCATCGCCTCGTGGTGCGCTGCCGGACGGTGACCGTGGACAGCGCGATCGGCGCGAGCGTCGCCGTGAACGGCACGTGCCTCACGGTCGTGGCGCGCGAGGTCGACACCCTCGCGTTCGACCTTTCCGAGGAGACCTTGGGGCGGACCGCGCTCCGGCGCCTGGCTCCCGGTGACCCGGTGAACCTCGAGCGGCCCGTGACGCTCGCCGCGCGCCTGGGCGGCCACCTCGTGCAGGGACACGTCGACGGCGTCGGTGAGGTCCTGGCCGTCGAGCCCGAGCCCTCGGACGGCGGCGCACGGCTCCGGGTGCGGATCCCCGGCGAGCTCCTTCGCTACGTCGTGGAGAAGGGCTCGATCACCGTCGACGGCGTGAGCCTCACGGTCGCGGCGCTGGAGCCCGAGGCGATCTGGATCGCGCTGATCCCGCACACGCTCGGGGCGACGACGCTGGGCGCCGCGCGCGCCGGCGACCCCGTGAACCTCGAGGTGGACGTGATCGCGAAGTACGTGGAACGGCTGACCCAGCCCAGGGGAAGGGAGCAGGGATGAACCAGCAGGAGGCGCACCCGGAGATCGACCGGTCGGTGTTCGCCACGATCGACGAGGCGCTGGAGGAGCTGCGGCAGGGCAGGATCGTCTTGGTCGTGGACGACGCCGACCGCGAGAACGAAGGCGACTTCATCATCGCGGCCGAGCACTGCACCCCCGAGGACGTGAACTTCATGGTCACGCACGGGCGGGGGATCGTGTGCCTGCCGGTCGCCGGTTGGCGCTTGGACGAGCTCCAGATCCCGCAGATGGTGAGCGTCAACGCCGGCGACGAGACCGCCTTCACGGTGTCGATCGACTACCGCCCGGCGATCACCACCGGCACCAGCGCGCACGACCGCGCCGTCACCGCGCGGGCGATCACGGACCCGGCCGTGGGCCCGGGCGACTTCCAGCGGCCGGGCCACGTGTTCCCGCTGCGGGCCAAGGACGGCGGGGTGCTCCGCCGCGCGGGCCACACCGAGGCCGCCGTGGACCTGGCCGTGCTGGCCGGGCTGTTCCCGGCCGGCGTGATCTGCGAGGTGATGAACGGGGACGGCACGATGGCGAGGCTGCCTGAGCTCGTCGAGGTCGCCCGCGAGCACGGCCTGAAGCTGATCTCGATCGCCGATCTGATCGAGTACCGGCGGCACCGCGAGGTCCTCGTCTCGCGGGTCGCCGACGCCTCGATCCCCACGCCCTACGGCGAGTTCCGGGCCCACGCCTACGAGAGCCTCGTCGACGGGCGGATCCACGTCGCGCTCGTGCTCGGCGAGATCGGCGACGGGCGCGGCGTGCTCACGCGCGTGCATTCCGAGTGCCTGACCGGCGACGTGTTCGGCTCGCTGCGGTGCGACTGCGGCACGCAGCTGGACCGCGCGATGGAGCTGATCGGCGAGGAGGGCCGCGGGGTCGTCCTGTACGTCCGCGGCCACGAGGGTCGGGCGATCGGTCTGACCCACAAGCTGCGCGCCTACGAACTGCAGGACCAAGGGCGCGACACGGTCGAGGCGAACCTCGAGCTTGGGTTCTCCGCCGACCAGCGCGACTACGGGATCGGGGCGCAGATCCTCGTCGACCTCGGGGTGCGGACGATGCGCCTGCTGACGAACAACCCGGACAAGCGCGCCGGCCTGGAGGGCTACGGCCTCGCGATCGAGGAGCGGATCCCGCTGCAGACCGAGCCGACCCCGCAGAACATCGGGTACCTGCGGACCAAGGCCGAGAAGCTCGGGCACCTGCTCGACGTGGCGGAGCCCGCGGAGCGCGCATGAAGGTCCTGCGGGGCGACCGGGCCGGCGAGGGCCTCCGGATCGCGATCGTCGCGGCACGGTTCAACCAGACCGTGACCTCCGCGCTCGTGGAGGGCGCCCTCTCGGGGCTCGAGAAGCACGGCGTCGCCGACGACGCGATCACGGTCGCCTGGGTGCCGGGCGCGTTCGAGATCCCCATCGTGGCCCGGCGCTTCGCCCGAAGCGGCGCGGTCGACGCGGTGATCTGCCTGGGCGCCGTGATCCGCGGCGAGACGGCCCACTTCGAGCTCGTGGCGAACGAGGCCGCGCGTGGGATCGCCCGGGTGTCGCTCGAGACCGGGGTCCCCTGCATCTTCGAGGTCCTCGCGACCGAGGACCTCGCCCAAGCCCAAGCGCGCGCCGGCGGCGCCCACGGCAACAAAGGGTGGGACGCCGCGGAAGACGCGCTCGAGATGGCCGCGCTCCTGCGGGCGGTCGACGAGGAGGCGCCCGCGCGATGATCGTGGACAAGCCCTGGGGCAGGGTCGTCACCTACGCCCTGAACCAGCCGTCGTCGGTGCGGCTGCTCACCGTCAACCCGGGCACGCGCACGAGCGCCCATCACCACCGGATGCGCGACGAGACCTGGGTCGTGCTCGACCCTGGCCTGGTCGTGGAGATCGGGGACCGGACGCTTCACCCGGAGCCGGGGGAGGAGTTCATGATCCCGGCCGAGCAGCGGCACCGGATCGCCTGCGTCGGCGAGGCGCCGGCGCGGATCCTGGAGATCGCCTACGGGTACACGAGCGAGGACGACGATGTCCGGCTGGAGCCCGACGTCTCCGAGGGCGGGTGACCGGGACGGTCGACGCCCGTCCGACCCCACCCCTATACTCTGGCCGCGCGATGCCGCGCCTGTTCCCATCTGCACCGGCGCCGCCGGTGCTCGTTTGCGCTAGGAGGTGATGCGGGGTCTCTACGGATCCGCGGATCAACGACCGGATCAGATCTCCCAAGGTTCGCCTGGTGGGGGCCGACGGCCAGCAGATCGGGGTGATCGACACCCGCGAGGCGCTGCGCCAGGCCCGGGAGCTCGACCTCGACCTCGTCGAGGTCGCCCCACAGGCCGACCCGCCCGTGGCCCGCATCATGGACTACGGGAAGTACAAGTACGAGCGGGACGTCAAGCAGAAGGAAGCGCGCAAGAAGCAGTCCCGCTCGGGCCTGAAGGAGATCAAGTTCCGCCCCAAGATCGACCCGCACGACT
>JBLMXP010000014.1:0-6753 GCA_050257835.1 Planctomycetaceae bacterium
CACCCAGTTGTCGCGGACGGCGGGGGTATCGTCCATCTCGTAGACGAGGATGTCGTGCACCTGCTTCGCGGCGGGTGCCTCCATGTCGAGCTTGCCGAGCGTGTTGGTCATCGACCGGGCGTCCGCGTACTCGAACGCCCGGCTGAGCAGGTCCGCTCGTGTGTCGAAGTAGTAGTAGACGAGCGCGGGTGAGATCCCGACCTCCTTGGCCACGTCCTCGACCCGCAGTTCGTGCACGCCGCTCTGCCCGATCACACGGCAGGTTGCCTCCAGGATCTCGGTTCGTCTGTCTGCCACTGGTGTCCTCCGTCGGCCGGGCTGTCTGACGCCTCAGTCCGGCAGGAGCATCCTACCCGACCGTAGGGTCCGGATGCGAACCACCTGCGGGGCATGACTCCCGGTCAATGCCCGAGGCCGAGCGCCACCAGTCCCACGAATACGAGCACGACCCCCGCGAGCTGGTTCGGGGCGGGACGCTCGCGGAAGATGGCGAGCCCGCCGAAGACCGGGATCAGCAGGAATGCGGCCGACGCCGCGGTCACCACCGCGATCTCGCCTCGCTGGGTCCCGGCGGTATACGCGATCAGACCGAAGATGTCGGCGAGCCCGACCGGAACGGCGATCGCGACATCCGACCGTCGGCGCGGGCTCGGCACGCGACCCCGCAACAACAGGACGACGAGCAGCACGACCGACGTGTTGCCGATCCTCGAGACCAGCGAGGCCGACGCCCACCCCATGTCCTGTGCGAGCCGGCCGGTCACGAAGGTCGCCACGCCGAAGAGGAGCATCGACGCGATGGCCCACGGGATCCCACCGGCAAGCCTCAGGCCGCCGCGCCGGAGCGATCGGAGGTCCGAGGCCGCCAGCGCGGCTCCGACGAGCGTCAGCGCCGTTCCCGCGAGGGCGAACCCCGCGAGCGTGTCCCCCGCGAAGACCACCGCGAGGATGATCGTGACGACGGCGTAGGCGCCGACGATCGGGGAGACCAGCGCGACGGGTCCGAGTTCGAGGCCGCGGTAGAGGGCGATGTAAGCCCCGGAAGCCACCGCGCCGTTCACCACCAGGATCGCCGCCTGCCCGGCGCTCGCGTGGAACGCCTCGCCGCCGACCGCTACGACCGCGACGAGCGCGACGAGTCCCGCGACCTGCGCGACGGCCACGGTGAGAAGAGCGCCGATGCGCCGGCCGGAGATCGCGGCCACCAGGTCGGCGCTGCCCCACCCCAGGGCGGCGAGCAGGCCGTAGATCACGCTAGGGCCGGGCTTCCGCCAACGCGTCCACGGCGACGGCACCCCGCTCGGCGACCAGCAGCGGGTTCGCCTCGAGCGAGGTCAGCCGCTCCCGCAGATCGCTCGCCGCGTGCGCGATCGCCTCGACCGCCCGCGCGACCGCCCCCAGATCGTGCCGCGCCGGATCGAGTCGGCAGCGTTCCGCCTGCGCCTCCACGAACGCCCGAGCCTGCGCGCGGGTGAGTGGCGCCGCGACGAACTCGGCCTCGCCGGCCTCTGCGAGCGCCCCGCCGGGGCGGATCGTGATGGCCGGCCCGAACTGGTGGTCGACGATGGCGCCGATCAGAACCTCCGCGCCCGCCGCCATCTCCTGGACCAGCACCCGCGGAGCCCTCGCGCCCGCCTTGCGAGCCGCCGCGAGCACCTCGTGCGCAGCCCCCTCCACGTCGTCCGCCTCGAGCCCCAGGCGGACGCCGCCGAGCTTCGCCTTGTGCGGGATCTCGGGGGCCGCGGCCTTCACGGCGACGGTCCCCCGGACCGTTCGGGCGAAGACCGCGGCCTGCTCCGGAGTGTTCACGAGCTTCTCCTTCGGACGGCGCACGCCGTACAGCTCGAGGATCCGGGCCGCCCGCTCCTCGTCGAGGGGACCGGACCGGCCCCGCAACACGCGCACCGCCGCAGTCCGGTTCGGATGCGGGGCACGGGGCTTCACCGCCCGCCTTCGCGTTGCCTGCAGGTCCATCAGCGCACGGATCGCCCCCGCCACCGCCCGGTGCCCCTGGATGAAGGGGAGGCCGCTCCGCCGCGTGAATCCCTTCGCCCCGTCGCCGTACGCGAGCGGCGTCATCGAGATCGAGGCGAACGCCACCCCGGTTCGGCGCTGCAACTCCTTCGCCTTCTGGATCACCGGCCAGGCCCAGATGGCGTCGTGCTCGTCGTCACCCCGCGGCGGGAACGCGTCGATCGCGATGAACCCGAGCGACGGATCCGCCGCGAGCGCCTCCAGCGCTTCGCAGTACATGTCGGTCTCGACCGCTGCTTGCCCGGTGACGTCGAGGGGGTTGTTGAGGTTGGCGAACGACGGGAGCGCCTTCTTCAGCTTGCGCTCGGTGTCCTTCGCGAAGGAGGGCAGCTCCAACCCCTCCGCACCCGCGGCCTCCGCGAACAGCGTGCACGCGCCGCCCGACTGCAGCGCCGCGGACACACCGGTCGTCCGAGTCCTTCGATAGGAGCTCAGCAGGACGGCCGCCTCGAACATGATCACGGGGTCCTCGACGAGCACCGTGCCGAGGCCCCGCAGCCACGCGTCTCGGACGCCGGTGTTTCCGGCAAGCGCGCCGGTGTGCGCGACGATCGAGCGTTGGGCGGCCTCGCTCCGGCCTCCCGGGGCGCACACGAGGACGGGCTTGCGCGCGGCCTGCAACGCGCGCAGCCCCCGCTCGATGCCGGCCACGTCGCGGAGGGTTTCGATGTAGGTGCAGACCACCGCGGTGTCGGGGTCCTCGGCCGCCCACTCGTACATGTCGCCGAGGCCGATCACCGCCTCGTTGCCGACCCCGAGGATCACCCGAAGGCCGACGGCGCGATCCGACGCCTGCTGGTTCATCGCCCACGCGACCGTTCCGCTCTGCGAGATCACGCTGATATCCCCCGCGACGGGGTGCGGTGGCGGCAACGTCCCGTACGGGGCGACCTTGTCCGTGTAGTTCACGAACCCTTCGATGTTGGGGCCGAGCAGCGGCAGTTTGTGCGCGAGGGCCTTGGCGCGCAGTTCCTCCTGCAGGGCGCGCCCGTCCGGCCCCGCCTCCGCGAACCCCGAGGCGACGACCATCAGCGACCGCACCCCCGCCCGGGCGCAGTCGTCGATCGACGAGACCACCCGGTCGGCGCGGATCACGAAGACGGCGAGGTCGACTCCTTTCGGCAGGTCGAGCACCGAGGGAACGCAGGGCAGTCCCCACACGCGCTCGTACTTCGGATGCACCGGGTAGATCGCGCCCTCGTAGCCCAGATGCCGGAGGCTGGTGTAGACCTCCGGCGCCCAGGAGTCCGGTGATTCGGACGCCCCGACGATCGCGATCGAACGCGGCGCCAGAAGGGGCCGGAGGTTCATCCGATCTCACCGCGGAACCGCGCGTCCCTCCACGCGATGGCGGCCTTCAACCCCTGTTCGCTCGTGATGCGACGGAACTCGTCCCGGGCCGGCAGGTTCGCCGTCTCGATGGCGACGTCCTGTTCGACGTTCGCGTCGAGCGCCTGCTTGATGCCCTGCCGCTCCCACACGGCGTGCAGCGCCTGCTTCGTCCGCTGGATGACGAACGGCTCGTTCTTCGCGATCTCCTCGGCGAGGGCCATCGTCTCGGCCTCCAGACGGTCCGCCGGCACGACGCGGTTCACCATGCCGATCCGATGCGCGTCCTCGGCCGAGATGCGGTCCTCGCCCGTGAAGAGCAGTTCCTTGCTCGTGCGCATGCCGACGACCCACGGCAGGAGCATCGTGACCACGCCCGAACCGAACCGGATGTCCACGTAGCCGAACTTCGCGTCGTCGGAGCAGACCGTGAGGTCGCACGCGAGCATCAGGTCGGTGCCGCCGGCCAAGCAGTAGGACTGGACCTGCGCGATCGTGGGCTTCGGGTTCCAGAGCATCCCGAACAACCGGTCGGTCGAGTCCTGAAGTTCCTCACGCCACTTCTCTTCGGTGAGCTCGCCCGCTTCCGCGTCTTCCTCGAGGTCGTAGCCGGCGCAGAACGCGCGGCCGGCGGCCGCCAGGATGATGACGCTCACGGAATCGTCCTCGCCGGCCTCGCGGAACGCAGCGACGATCGCGTCGAGCAACTCGCCGTTGAGCGCGTTCAGCTTGTCGGGCCTGTTCATGGTCAGACGCCGGATCGGACCGATGTCCTCGGTCAGAAGGACTTCACTCATGGGTTCCACCCCTATCGGAAGCGGGCCCGGCCCTCGGGACCGCGCCCGAATCCTAGCGGAAGCGCCCTGCGCGCCCCGCCGGGTCGACGGGGTAGGCTGAGCCGTCGTGAGCCATCCATCGACCCGGCCGCGGGGCGTGCTGCCCGTGCTCGCGGCCTACATGAGCTTCGGCTACTTCTGGGGGACTTGGTCGGTCGTCTTCCTCGAGTTCGTGGGCGCGCACCACTTCCCCTACAGCCGGATGAGCCTGTACCTGATGTCGCTCACGATCGCCTCGATGGCAACGATGATCCTGCTCACGCCGCGGATCGCGCACCTGCTGCCAAGCGTCTCGCTCCCGCTCGCGCTCGTCCTGTACGGCGCGGGCATCGTCGCGATGCCGTACGTCAACGACGCGTGGCTGATCGCGGCGTTCGCGGTCACGGGGATGGGCACCGGGCTGATCGACGTGCTGGTGAACCAGGTCGGTCACGGCCTGGAGGCGTCCTCGCGCCGCTCGGTGTTGCAGCCCGTGCACGCCGGCTACAGCATGGGCGCCGTCTTCGGCGCGCTCGGCGCCGCGCTGATCCTCACGGGCGGGGGATCCTTCCGCACCGCCGTTCAGATCGCGGCGCTGTTACAGGTGCCGTCCTTCTTCCTGTGCCTCACGTCGCCCGCGTTCCGCGGACGCGAACCGGGGGAGCGCTCGGAAGAGCGGATGTCGCTCTCCGCCTTCCGCGGCAACCCCGCGCTGCTCGCGACGGCGCTGATCGTGCTCTCCGCGTTCTTCATCGAAGGGTCGCTCGACGTGTGGGCGGTCACCTACCTCCGCGCGACGCTCGGCGCCGGGATCCTGGCGGGAGCGATCGGCTTCGCGGCGTTCGGGGTCTCCACCGCCGTCGGCCGCACCTTCGCCGCGAAGATCCTCTTCGGGATGGGCTACCGACGAACGATCCTGTTCTCGGGGATCGGCTCGGTCCTCGCCGGCGCGCTCGCCATCGTCGCGCCGAACGAGTGGATCGCGAGCCTCGCCTACCTGATCCTCGGTTTCTGTCTGGCGTCGGCGGGCCCGGCGGCGTTCGGCTCCATCCAGGGCGAAGGAACCGAGGTCGGCGTCGCGATCGCGGCCGTCACCACGATCGGCTACGCCGGGTTCGTCGTGGGCCCGCCGGTGATGGGCTGGCTCGCCGACGTCGCCGGCATCCGTTCCACGATGGTCATCATCACGCTGGCCACGGGCGGGATCTTGCTCGGCGGGTTCCTCTCGCGGACCGCCGTGCCCGAACGCCCGGCTGCGGGCGACTAGCGGGTCTTCAGTGCCTTGTCCTTGCGGATGATCTTCACGGCGTGGTGCGCGGGCATCCCGGTGACGCCGCCGCCCGCGTGCGTCGCCGACGACGCCTGGTACAGGCCCTTGATCGGCGTGCGGTAGTCGGCGTACCCGGCGGCCGGCCGCATGTGGAACAGCTGGTTCACCGTCAACTCGCCGTGGAAGATGTTGCCGCCGATCAGATTCCACTCCTCCTGCATCTCGTGCGGTCCGATGATCTGCCGGTGCAGCACCGAATCCTTGAACCCGGGCGCCACCGCCTCGACTCGATCGAAGAGGCGGTCCGCGTATTTCTCCAGCTCGTCCATGTGGTCTTCGTCCGCCCACCACGCGGGCGCCCACTGCGAGTAGAACGAGATGATGTGCTTGCCCTCGGGTGCAAGCGTCTTGTCGAACACGGTCGGGATCGCGGTGTCGGAGAACGGCAGCGTCGACGCCTTGCCGAGTCGCGCCTCCTGGAAGGCGGTCTCCAGGTATTCGAGGTCGTCGAGGATCTGGATCGCGCCGCCGTGCACGTCGGGGTCGAACTCGGGGTTAGCCGTGAAGGTCGGCAGCCGATCCAACGCCGCGTTGATCTTGACGACGCCGGAGCGGCTCTTCCAGTTCGCGATGTCGCGGACGAAGTCGTCCGGAAGATCCTTCGCGTCGAGCTGGCGCTCGAACGTGATCTTCGGATGGCAGGTCGTCACGACGACCGGTGCGTAGACCTCCTCGCCGCCCGCGATGAGGACGCCGTAGGCGCGCCCGTCGCGATGCAGGACCTTCTCGACCGGAGCGTTCACGCGGATCTCCGCGCCGAAGTGCTCCGCCGAGCGGCGGCAGGCGTCGGCGACCGCGCCCATCCCGCCCTCGGGGTAGCCCCACGACGCCACCTGATCGTCCTCGCCGGACGACCCGACCGAGTGGTGCATGAGCACGTACGCCGTCCCCGGCTCCTCCGGTCCGGCCCAGGTGCCGATGATGCCGTTGACCGCCTGCAGCCCGATCAGTTGCGGCGACTCGAACCACTCGCGAAGCAGGTCGGCGGCGCTCATCGTGAAGAGCTTGGTGACGTCCGCCGTGGTCCGCACGTCGAGTTCCTTGCGGCGCCGCATGATGAAGCGCAGCTGGTCGACGAGGTCGCCCGCCTGGCCGGAGCCGAGCTTGGGCGGGATCTCCATCAGCATCGGGTGCATCATGTCGGCGATGCGCCCGATCCATTCGTAGTACTTGGGAAGCGTCTCGGCGTCCTTCTTGGAGAACTTGGAGATGGTCTCGTGCTCCTTGGGGCCGCCGTCGTTGATG
>JBLMXP010000015.1:0-4109 GCA_050257835.1 Planctomycetaceae bacterium
AGGAGCTGAACGATCTCGGGGCTGATCTGCAGAAGTACCACGACCGCTGGAACAAGCTCCTGGCTGGGGCGTAAGCGGGGCCATGAGGTGAGCGGGGGCGACGACGTGGCGCGAGGGCGCGCATGAGACCGGGGCGGGCCCGCGACGCCGTGCTCCTCGGCCCGGGGCTGGGCTGGCTTGCGGTGTTCTACGTCGTCCCGCTGCTGTTCATCCTCGCCGTGAGCTTCGCCACGCGCGACCCGTACGGCGCCGTGGACTGGAGCACGCTCGGCGTCGGCAACTACGCGCGGGCGCTCGAGCCCGGGTTCCTGCCCACCGTCGCCAACTCCCTCCGCTATGCGACGCTGACCACGGTGCTGTCGATCGCGATCGCGTACCCGGTCGCGTACTGGATCAGCCGCTACGGCGGCAGCCACAAGGGCCTGCTGCTGATCCTCGTGATGCTCCCGTTCTGGACCAGCTGGGTCATCCGGACGTACGCCTGGATGACGATCCTGCGCGACAGCGGGGTGGTCAACGGCGTCCTCCAGGGTCTGGGCATCATCGACGAGCCGATCGTGCTCCTCAACACCGACTTTGCCGTCGTGCTGGGCATGACCTACGGCTTCCTGCCGTTCGCGATCCTCCCGCTGTACGTGTCGATCGACCGCCTCGACCCTGCGCTCGTCCAGGCTGCGCGCGACCTGTACGCCAGCGGCCGGGGCGCGTTCCTCCACGTGACCCTGCCGCTCACGATGCCGGGCATCATCGCCGCCGCGCTGCTCACGTTCATCCCCGCGATCGGCGATTTCGTCACCCCCGACATCCTGGGCGGCGCGGACACGACCACGATCGCGAAGATCATCCAGTCGCTGTTCCAGACCGCGCGCGACTGGCCGTTCGGCTCCGCCCTCGGCTTCCTGCTGATCGTGCTGACGATCGGTGGCACGCTCGGCGGCCTCCGGGTGCTCCGGAGCGAGGTGATCGGCTGATGCGCGGCGAGGCCCCCGTCTGATGCGCCGCGACCGGAACGTCTGGCTGACCGCCTTCGCCTGGGTGACCTACGCGTTCCTGTTCGCCCCGATCGTGATCCTGATCCTGTTCAGCTTCAACGATTCGAAGCGCAACTTCGTGTGGCGCGGGTTCACGCTCCGCTGGTATCCGGAGCTGTTCTCGGACGACGCCCTGATCCACGCGCTGGGCGTCACGCTGCAGGTCGCCCTCGTCGCCGTCGTGGTCACCACGATCCTCGGCACGCTGCTCGGGCTGGGCCTCGCGCGGCTCCGGAGCGGAGCCGGGGGAGCCGCCGCCGACACCCTGATCCTGCTGCCGATGGTCAGCCCCGAGGTCGTGACGGGCATCAGCCTGCTGCTGTTCTTCGCGATCGTGTTCAACGCGCACGGATCCATGCTCCAGATCGCGGCCGCCCACATCGCGTTCTCGATCTCGTACGTGGCGATCATCGTCCGGGCCCGCGCCGTGTCGCTCGACCCGCGGATGGAGGAGGCGGCGCGCGACCTCGGCGCGTCGGCGATCGGGGCGTTCCTCCACGTCACGCTGCCGCTGCTCGCCCCGGCGGTCGCGGCCGGGGCGATGATCGCGTTCGCCCTCTCGTTCGATGACCTGATCATCACCTCGTTCAACGCCGGCGTCGGCTCATCGACGCTGCCGCTGTACATCTACTCGCGGATCCGCTTCGGGGTCACGCCCGAGATCAACGCGATCTCGACGATCATCGTCGGCGTCACCGCGATCGCGATCCTCGTCGCCCTGCGCGTCAGCGCGCGCCGGACCCGCCTCAGGGCGGCCAAACCCGACATGCGTCCCGGTCACCAGCCACAGGAGCTGCGCCATGGCCGTGGAACGACCCCCGCTTGAGCCGATCCGGACGCCGTTCCGGCTGCGCTTCCTCACCGACGACCAGCTCGGCCGCCTCCAGGCGGCGACCCTCGAGATCCTCGAGCGGGTCGGCGTCAAGTTCCCGTCCGCGATGGCGCTCGACATGCTCGAGGCGCACGGCGCCAGCGTGGACCGCGACACGCAGATCGTCCGGTTCACGCCGGAGCTCGTCATGCGCGCGCTGTCGACCGTGCCGCGGACGTTCACCCTCGGCGCGCGCGATCCGGCATTCGACCTGCACCTCGGCGACGGCGCGACGTACTTCACGACCGACGGCTGCGGCGTCGAGACGATCGACTTCGAGACGCGCGTCCAGCGCCCGTCGTGCAAGGCCGACGTCGGCGAGATGGCGCGGATCTGTGACTGGCTGCCCTCGATCGGGTTCTACTGGCCGATGGTCAGCGCCCAGGACCACGGCGTGACGGCCCCCCTCCACGAGCTCGACGCGTCGTGGGCGAACACCGTCAAGCACGTCCAGAGCGAGACGGTGATGGGGGCACGCGAGGCCCGCTACGCGGTCGAGATGACGGCCGTCATCGCGGGCAGCCGCGAGGCGCTCCGCGCGCGATCCCCGTTCTCCGACCTCATCTGCACGATCGCCCCGCTGGTCCAGGACCACGCGGGCATCGAGGCGGCGATGGTGCTGGCCGAGGCCGGAATCCCGGTCGGGTTCCTGTCGATGCCCACGCTCGGCACGACCGCCCCGGCGACGCTTGCCGGCGCGCTCGCGATGGGCGACGCCGAGGTGATCAGCGGGATCGTCCTCCTCCAGCTCGCCCATCCGGGGACGCCGGTGTTCCACTCGATCATGCAGGCATGGGCCGATCCCCGGAGCGGCGCGTACGTCAGCTACTCGCTCGACAGCCGCATGCGCTACGCGCCGGTGGAGATGGCCCACCACTGGGGCGTGCCGTCGCTCGGGGCCGCGTACGGCACCGACGCGCCGGCCCCCGGCACCTGGCAGTCTGGCGTGGAGCCCGCGCTCGACCCGTTCTGGTGCGCGCTCACCGGCCCCGAGATCGTGACGGGGATGGGCCTCGTGCGGACGTACACGCTGCTCTACCCGGAGGCGCTCATCCTCGACGACGACATCTACCAGCGTGCGCGCCACGCGCTGCTGGAGATGCCGCTCGACGACGAGGCGCTGGCGGTCGACGTCGTGGCAAGCGTCGGGCCGGCGGGTCACTTCCTCTACGAGGAGCACACCCGGAAGTGGATGCGCGACGCGATGCGCCGCGCGCTCACCCATCAGCCCGCGGACGCCGGCGGGTTCCGCGACCCGGTCGACATCGCCCGCGAGAAGGTCGCCTGGGTCCGGGCCAACCACCATCCCGAGCCGCTGGAGGCGGCCGAGCAGGCCGAGCTCACCCGGATCCTTGCCGCCGCGGACCGCGAGCTCCGGGGAACCGGAGCGCGGACCGGCGCCGCGGCGAGCACGGCGTAGGTCTCGGCATGGACGGCCCGACGCCCGCGCTGCGCCCGATCCGGGCGGCACACCCTACGCGGGTGCTCGACGGCGGCCAGCTCGCCGACCTCCGCGCGGCGACGCTGACGATCCTCGACGAGGTCGGCGTCCACTGCCCGTCGCCGACCGTACGTGCCCGGTACGCGGATCACGGCGCCCGGGTGGACGACGCGACGGGGATCGTCCGCCTGCCGCCCGACCTCGTGCGCCAGTCGATGGCTCGCGCGCCGCGCGGCTACACGCTGGGCGCCCGGTCGCCGGCCCACGACCTGGTGCTCGACGGCTCGGCGCTCTACGTCGCGACCGACGGCTGCGGGATCGAGATGATCGACCCCGCGACCCGCGAGCGGCGGTCGTCGCTCACCCGGGACGTGGCCGACATGGCCCGTCTCGCGGACGCGCTCCCCGCGGTCGGCTTCTGGTGGCCGATGCTGAGCGCCGGCGACCACCCCGCGACCGCCCCACTCCACGAGCTGCTCGCCTCGTACCCGAACACGGTCAAGCACGTCCAGACCGAGACCGTCATGGGCGCGACGATGGCCAGCTATGCCGTCGAGATGGCGCGCGTCGTGGCCGGCGACGAGGCGACCATGCGGGCACGCCCGCCGCTCTCGGCGCTGATCTGCACGATCGCGCCGCTCGCCCAGGACGCCGAGGGCATGGAGGGGGCGCTCGTGCTCGCCCGGGCGGGCGTGCCGGTCGGCTTCATGTCGATGGCCACGACCGGGTCCACCGCGCCCGCGACGATCGCCGGCACGCTCGCGCT
>JBLMXP010000016.1:0-26319 GCA_050257835.1 Planctomycetaceae bacterium
AGCGCCCGTCGCGCTGCCGACCACGCATCGCATCCATGGTTCCAGGCTACCGGCGCGTTCCGGATACGCGTGGCGAGCGGCCGAGGACGCCGCTCCGCGGCGATGCTGCGGCTACGCCGCGAAGCTGCTGGGCCGCCCGTGCGTGAGTCGATCCACGGCCTGTCCGTAGGTCGAACCCGTCGGCATGCCGAGGTCCTCGCACAGGCTCGGATGCATGACGTCGGAACAGCCTTTGAGCTTGGTGAGGAGCCATGGGATCGGGCGCTCCAGGTCCATCCCGACGCAGACCCATTCGGCGAACGCTTCCCGGAGGTGTCTCGGTGCGTGCATGGTGGGATCCCTCCTGCGGCGCGCTGGCTGACCGCTACAGGTGTACCGCATCCTTCGAGACCGCGCTCGTCGCGGTTATCCCCTACGGCGAGGCCCCGTCCGGGGGATGCGCCGAG
Organism: Planctomycetaceae bacterium; assembly: GCA_050257835.1. Lineage (GTDB taxonomy): Bacteria > Actinomycetota > UBA4738 > UBA4738 > HRBIN12 > AC-51. Next base: position 447 of record JBLMXP010000016.1, read on the forward strand.
GGTTAGGACGAACGGCCTGTCCGGGCATGGTTCGTGCGGGTCGCGACGGCTCCCTACGATGCACGGATGGGCCGCGCACGGCGCCGTCTCGCGATCGCGATCGCATGTGGGCTGGTGGTCTTCGGGCTGGCCGCCCTGGTCGCGCGGTCCGGGACGGTACCCGCGTGGGAGGCCGCGATCTTCCGGGTGGTGAACGGGCTGCCGGACAACTTGTCGAGCCCGATGCAAGGAGCGCAGTACCTGGGCGTGCTCGTGGTCGGCCCAGCACTCGCCGTGGTCGCCGTGCTGCTCCGCCGATGGTGGCTCGCGCTCGCGGCCCTGGTGGTCACGGCGCTGAAGCTCGCCGCCGAGCGCGTCGTGTGGAACGTGCTGGACATCGACCGGCAGCGACCCGCCGTGACCGAGCCGGTCGTGCACCTTCGCGGTGGGGCGCCGACGAGCGGCGTGTCGTTCGTCTCGGGGCACGTGATGCTCGTGACCGGCCTCGCGTGGATCCTCATGCCGTTCCTGCACGGCCGGTGGCGGATCGTGCCGTGGGCCGTCGTCGCACTCGTCGCGTTCGCGCGCGTGTACCTCGGAGCCCACAACCCGCTGGACGTCGTCGGGGGACTCGCGCTGGGCACCGTGATCGGCGCGGGCGTGACGCTCGCGATGGGTCTGCCCCGGGGCCGGCGCCTCGGGAGACCGCCCGCGTCCCCCTCAGGCTGAGGGCGCTACGCGCCGGCCGCCGTGTCCATCCGTTCGAGGATCCGGTCCGTGTTGTCGCGGATCGCCGAGATCGTCGTGAACATCCACTTGGGGGGCGAGGTGTCGGGCATCTTCGCGAGCCGCTCCTCCCAGGAGTGCGTGCCGCCCGCGAGTCGCTTCACGAGCAGCGCGGCGGCCAACCCGATCAGCGCGAGCGCGACGATCCGCCCCGTCGACCCGCTGCCCGAGTCCTGTCGACCGATCATGATCCTCTCCTTCCGGCCAGCGCCCCGTTTCCGAAGGGCACGCGTCCACGCTCCCGGCCCGGCGACGGCTCCGCAACGGGCGAACGTCCCGGAGCGACCGGGCAGCCGCGCGGTGAAGACCTCACCCCTCCGTGGGCAGCTGGCGTCGTCGCCGGAGGATCGCGCCGGCCACGACGCCGGCGACGGCGCCGAACGCCAAGGCCTGCCGCGTGTTCATGAGGACCCTGGCCCCGTCGTTCAGCGTGGCGAAGGGCGCCAGCACGATGCCCACGAACGCCCGCTCGCCGATCTCGACGCGTCCGAGCGAGACGACGCTCTGGGTCGCCATCCGCTCCAGCCGTGCTCCGCCGATCGCGGCGACCGGGCCGCAGAAGCCGTTGCGCACCTCGACGTCGCCGACGGCGGCGACCGGCCCGCAGATGCCCTGGTCGATCGTGACGTCGCCACGCGCCGCGACGGCTCCGACGATCGCCTTCTCCGCATGGACGCTCGACGCTGCCATCGCTCCGACGACCGCCGTGTCGACCCGCCGCTCCATCTGGCTCGCACCCTCGGATGCGTCCATGTCCCCTCCTCGGTCCGTGTGCTTCCATCCTGCATCCGCGTCGCGGTAACGTCGACGGATGGCAGGGTCGCACGTGTGGGAGCTGCGTTCGCCCGAGGGGGGCGCCAAGGGGCTGGAGTTCGCGCGCGCCGAGATGGACGCGGTGCACCGCTCGGTGCTCGTGCACGCGGCGCCCTCCGCCATGGACGTGGTAATCACCGCCGACGACGTGGTGGTCGCGCGCGCGGACGGCCTCCGCGACGACACCCGGTCGACGCCGATGTGCCGCGTGCGGATCGAGGGCTCGACGCTCACCCGCGAGAACGTCTGGCCCACCGCCTCCGACGTCGGGCTCCCGGTGATCCTCCCCGGGGGCGAGGTCGGGATCCTGCTCGAGTGGTTTAACCCGGACGACGAGAGCGAGTGGACCTGGCGCGTCGAGTTCCACAACCACGCGTGAACGCGCGTAGGTGCCGGCCCGGCCCCTGAGGGTGTCTGAGCCCGCCGCTACCATCCGGCCTGCATGACGAGAGGCCCGGATCGGCCGGGCCCGGCAACCGGGGACGGACGACCCAAGGTGCCTCCCCGGTGCCGTTCTCCCCCGAAGACGACCCGCTCTACGGCGACCGGCCGTACGACGAGCTCCGCATGGTCCTGCATGCCAAGGCCTTCGTGGCGGCGCGGGCTCGCCCGGGAGGATGTCGAGGACGGCGGGACGCCAGAAGGCTAGGGGGTGCTGACGACCGGACAGTTGAGAACGATGCTCGTCCCGGTCTCGACGAGCTTGCCTGCACCGATCAGCTCGTCGACCTGCGTGTCGCTCTTGATCACGGTGGGCGTCACGCCCTTGCGCCACCGTTCGTAGGTCTCGAGCCACAGGGGAGAGTAGGAGTGCTCGCCAGGCTCGGAGCCGAGGATCTGGAGCTGCCCAGACGCCTTGTTCCCCTTGACGATGTAGATCTCGGGGAAGGTCGAGCGATCGAGCGTTCCGAGCGACGGCGCGAAGTTGATCCCCTTTGCGGTGGCCTGCTTCTTCGTGGAGACGTCGGTCGCGAGCATGCCGTCCTTGTGACCGTCGTAGAAGGTCATGAAGACCTTCGGTGGCGTGACGGTGCTGGGGTCGGTCACGCTCTCCGCGATCACTGGGGCGTTCAGGAGCGCCCGGGTCTTCGTGGTGGTGAGGTCGCCGGCTCTGCGAGCCTTCCCGATCTGCGTGTCGCTCGTGAGCAGCACGGGCGTGACGCCCTGGTTCCACCTCACCTTGATCACCCGCCAGATCGGCGAGTAGGAGGGCTCCCCGGTCTCGGCGCCCAGGACCGCGAGCTGACCGCTTGCGGCGGCGCCGCGGACCAGGAAGAGCTTCGGGAAGAACCTGGGCTTGACGCGGGCGAGGCCGGGAGCGTAGTTGATGCTCATCGCCCGTGCCTGGTCCCTGTTCGTGGAGTCGGTCACGACGATGGCGTCTTGGTGCCCGTCGTAGAAGGACAGCTGCACCGGCGGCGCCGCGCGTCGCGAGCTGGGGGCGGCGTGGGCGACCCCCACCGTCGACCCGACGAGCGCGAAGACGAGCACGGCCCTGACAGTCAACCGATACCGCATGTCGACACCCCTCCCTCGAGGACGCCTGCACGGATCCGAACGGATGGTGTACGGGCGAGACTGGCGAAGCGTTCGGTTCGCCCTACGCGTCCGCGACGGCGTCGAGCTCGCGGAGCATCAGGCGCTCGAGCTCGTCGGGGTAGGGCAGGTCGTACGCCTCCGCCGCGCGACGGCCGTGCGCCCCGAAGAACGCGACGAGCTCCGATGCGGCGCGCGTAAGGGCGGCCCGGTCGAGCGGCACGATCGTCGCGGCCAGCGGCGCCAACGAGGCGACCGCGATCTCCTCCTCGATCTTCCAGTAGGGCTCCCCCCCGGGCGCGGACCGTTGCTCGAGCCGGACGACGTTGACGCAGTACCCGCGCAGCGCCTCGACCTGTCCGTGCGCCCACCACAGCTGTCCGCGGCCGATCGCGGCGACCGTGTGCGCCACGTCGTGCCAGAACCACGCCAGGAGCCGTCGGCACTCGTCGCGGAGCTCGTCGGGGTGGGGCGCGGACAGCGGGAGCTCGAGGCCGGCGAGGATCCCACCTCGATCGAGGAGCGGCCGGATCGGTCCGACCTCCACCTCGCGCAGCCGGCCCTCGGGGATGCGATGCAGCTCGATCTCCGTGCCGTCGGCCAGGATCGCGAACAGCACGGGGTCGTCCTCGCCCCAGTCCTCGAGGAACAGCGGCGTCCCGAGCTCTGCGATCATCGCCGCCCGGTTCACCTCGATGTCCCTCAGCGCCGCATCGGCGAACACGATGCAGAGGTCGAGGTCCGAGAAGCGGTCGTCCGCATCTCTCGCGAGGGAACCGCCGAGGAACGCCGCGACGATCCGCTCGTCGCGTTCACACAGCTCGGTGAACCGCTCGATGATGCGCTCGCGATCCTTCGGGTCCGGGGCGTGGCTCATCTCGGTCGTCATCGTCTCCGGCTCGCCTTGCCCCGTAAAGGGGTCTGAGGCCGACCTTCGCTCTGGTTCGCGTGCGCGCACGAGGTGGCGCGATCGATGGGGAGACGCTTGGAGGATGCAGGAGGGGGTCGTCCCCGAGGGTGGTTCGGTCCTGTCCGACGATCCGATGCCGAGTGGGATCCAGAGAGGACCCGTTGACCTTCTCGGCACCCCGCGAGTAGGTTGAGTCACCGACCGGATGAGGGGGTGTCGGATGCGGAAGGTCTGGCCCGCGGTCTGCGCGCTCGCGCTCGTGCTGCTCATGGCCTCACCCGCGCACGCGTCGACGACCGTCACATGGCACATGGACGACTCGAGCGGAGCATCCGATCCATCCGGCCATACGCTCTCACTGAGCAACGTCGACACGAGCAGCGACGACTACTGGACGTTCGATGGTGATGGCCTCGCGACCACCGCGTCGGACGACGACACCTTCGATCCCGGGACTTCGAGCTTCACGATCTCCGTGAGGGTCCGCTCCTCGACGATGCCGTCGTCGAGCGTCGGTGACTACGACCTCGTGCGCAAAGGCCTCTCGGCGACGTCGGGCGGCTACTGGAAGCTCGAGATGATCCCCAACAGCGCGAGGACGAAGACGCTCGCCTTGTGTCAGATGACGGGCGGTCGCCTGAAGTGGGCACCCTTCTCGCTCACCGACGGGCAATGGCACACGATCACGTGTACGAGGGACGCGAGCGGGCCCACCCTGAAGATCACGATCGACGGCAAGTCGAAGTCCAAGTCGATCACGACCTCGAAGAAGATCGCCAACTCGTCGAAGCTGTACGTCGGGGCGAAGGACAGCAGCGACGACGAGTACACGGGCGACATGGACGAGCTCTCGATCAAGGTGGGGTGACGCCGGGCGGACGGCGACGCCGCCGGTTCCGCGCGCTCGTCAGCGGATGAGCCGGCTCGTGGTGCCCCCCGTGATGTCGACGATCCCCTCTCGTTCGCGACCTGGACACGGGACGCCCGGCATCGCCTGCTCGGTGGATCGATCGATCACCTCGTGATGCGGGACGGTGAACGCGGCTGCCGTGCCGGTGGCGGGCACGGTGTCCTGCTCCACGTCGAAGGCCTTCCCGCACACGGCACAACGCACGACCCAGACCGTCATCGTTCTCCTCCGCTTCCGCGTGGACCAGCTCACCGGAGAGGATCTCGGCTCGAACCCCAGCCTACGCCTCGGACGAGGATCGGACCCGGGGCTCACCCGATCCTGACGCCGCGTCGGGCTCGCCTGTCGCGGAGCCGGCGGACGTGGTCGCGAGGATCCTGAGAGCGGCGAGCCGATCGGTTCGCTCGTCCGTAGTACCGGCAACGAACCGAGCAACGGTTCGATCCGTCGAAGGACCGCCATGCGCCGCTATCTGATCGTCGCGAACCACCCGCGCTTCAGTCCATCCCTTCTCGACCTGGTCCGTGCGAAGGCCGCAGAGGACCACTCGCTCTTCCACGTCGTCGTGCCGGCCGCGCCTCCCAAGGGCGGAAGCACATGGACCGAGGAGCATGCGTACGCGAAGGCGGCCGAGCGACTCGAGTCGGTGCTGGCGCGTCTACGGATCCTCGGCGTTCGGGCCGACGGTGAGGTCGGCGACGCGAGCCCGCTCCTGGCGGCCTCGGACGCGCTGCGGCGCTCCTCGTTCGACGCGATCCTCCTCTCGACGCTCCCCGCAGGTCCGTCTCGGTGGTTCCGGTTGGACCTGCCGAGTCGGATGCGGGCGTCGTTCGCCGTTCCCGTGCTCGACGCCGAGCGCGACGACGAGGCCGACCTCGTGGCGTGATGCGCGATGGATCCGAACGAACGAGCGCGGTGGCCCGCTGCGGTGCCCTTCGGTGACGCGGATCCGCGCGACGTCGTGTACGCGGCGTCGGTGTCGTGCGCCCGCTGCGGCGAGGTGAACCGTCTGGTGCCGGTCGCCACGATGTTCCTGTGCCAGTGGTGTCTGGCGGGGGAGACCTCCCCCTCGGCCTCGAGGGCGCGCGTGTCCCCGCTGTCGTCGCGTCGCAGGCGGGTCTCGATGCGCCGGTCGAGCAAGCGCCGCGCCGCCTGACCGCGCTAGGGCGCCAGACCGCGACCGCCGTACCAGCGGCCCAAGGCACGTGCGAACCCCTCGTCGACCGACGTCAGCCAGACCCAGTCCCCAGACGGCTGGCCTGTCGGCCAGACGAACGACCACCCGACCACGAGGAAGAGCAGCGAGCCAACCAGCGTCACCAGGCCGGCCATCAGCAGGTGGGGCCGATCGGCCACCAGCCCGACCGTGACGAGGACAACGGCGAGCACGAGGAGCCCCGCGAAGGCCCGGTCGAACGTCCTGCCCCGTCGCAGCGCCGCGTCCGACATCGGGACGATGCCCACGACGCGGACCTTGCTGAACGCCCGCGCGATCAGGAACGGGAAGATCCCGAACAAGAGCAGGATCCATGTCCAGCTCGGGGTGGAGGTGAACTCGATCCGGGCGTACCCGTCGGCAGCTTGACCGGTCTTCGCGCACACGGGCGGGAGCCTGCCCGCTTCCAGGTCCTCGACCCTCGCAGCTGCACGAGCCATCCGTCCCTCCAACCGAACGCTACCGGGCGTGGGCGCGTCGCGTCACGGCCGAACGACGCTCGTCCGGCGGGAACGCGTGGCGCGCCCCAAGGTCCTTCGCGGACCGGGCCCGATGCTCCTATGGCCGCCGGGTCCGCGGATGCAGGCTGGCGTGTGACGCCGGACGCGGAAGGCTGGCTTCTCGGGGGTCCGGCGCACGTGAAGGGAGGGCCCCGCGATGACTGCGTCACGCGTGGAGAGCGCCGCGGATCGGTCGCGCACGAAGGCCGTCGACCTGGAGCGTTGGGTCGCCGACGTCCTCAACCGATGGCCCGCCGTCGGTCTGGCCGTCGGCATCGTGCGCGACGGGGCGCTCGATGACTTCCACGGCCACGGGGTGGCGGACATCACGTCTCGGACGCCGATCACCGAGGACACGGGGGTGCGGGTGGCGTCGATCTCGAAGACGATCACCGGCGTCGCCGTCATGGAGCTGTGGGAGCAGGGCGCGATCGACCTCGACGCGCCGGCGAACGACGTCCTGCGCGCCTTCCGGCTGGTCGCGACCGACCCGAGCTGGCGACCGGCCACGATCCGAGACCTCCTGACGCACACCGCCGGCCTGCCCGAGACCGCGGTGTCGAGGCGAGCCCTGATGCCGGACTTCGGGGAGAGCGTCAAGCTCGGGCAGCCGATCCCCACGCTCGCCGAGTACTACGGCGGCAACCTCCGGCTCGTGGCCGAGCCCGGAACGCGGTTCCGCTACGGCAACCACAGCTTCGCGACGCTCGGCCAGATCGTGGAGGACGTGAGCGGGGAACCGCTGCACCGCTACTTGCGGGAGCACATCTTCGAACCTCTCGGGATGGACGACACGGACCTGCTGCGCACCCCGGCCGTCGAGTCGCGCCTGGCGACCGGCTACGAGATGAGCCGTCGGGGACCGAAGGAGGTCGAACCCCGGCAGATGGTCACCGCGGGCGCGGCATCCGTCTACTCGACGCCGCGGGACATGGCGCGCTACGTCGCCGCGATGCTCGGCGGCGGCTCGAACGAGCACGGCTCGGTGCTCAAGCCCGAGACGGTCGCGATGATGTTCGCGCCCCAGTACCAGCCGGATCCGCTGATCGCCGGGATGGGCCTCGCGTTCTTCCGCGCCGATCTCGGCGGTCGTCCCGCCGTCGAGCACCAGGGGACGCTCCCCGGGTTCCACTCGCAGCTGTTCCTCTCCCCGGACGACGGCGTGGGCGTGATCGCGTTCACGAACGGCTCGTGGCGCCCCGACTTCTGGTTGCCGTACGAGGTCTCCGGCCTCCTGCGGCGGGTCCTGGGCATCCCGGAAGACCCGATCCGCACCGACGTGCCTCGCAGGCCCGAGACGTGGCCCGACCTGTGCGGCTGGTACCGGGTCTCCGGCCCGTTCACCGACCTGCGCGTGCGCGCGATGGCCGGCGCCGGCGCGGAGGTCCTCGTCCGCGGCGGCCAGCTGATCCTGCGGATGCTGACCCCGGTCCCGACCTTCTACCGGGGCTTCCCGCTCCTGCCCGAGGACCCGGAGGACCCGTACGTGTTCCGGGTCGACCTGGCGGAGCACGGGCTGGGGTCGATGCGGGTCGTGTTCCGCCAGGACGAGGGTCGCACGACCCGCATGCACCTCGAGGTGATGCCGATGACCCTGCACAAGGGGCCCGACGCGACGAACCCGAGGAGGTGGGCGACCGGTGCGGCCGTCGGTGTCGCGGCGCTCGCCGCCGGCCGTCGGGTCGTGCGGGCGCGCGGATCGGGCGGATGAGCTCGCGCGCCCCGCTCCGGCGTCTGCGCCCGTTCGACGTGATGTTCCTCCGCCTCGAGACGCCGCAGGCGCCCTGTCACTTCGGCGGGCTGGCCGTCCTCGAGGGCGGCGCGCTGCTGGACGACGAGGGCAGGCTCCGGCTGCCCGAGCTCGCCGCGCGGATCGAGCGTCGGCTCTCGCTCGTGCCGCAGCTCCGCCGCCGGGTGCTGTGGCCCGGCCCGCTCGGCGGCCGTCCCGTGTGGGTCGACGACGAGCGGTTCGCGATCGAGCGCCACGTCCACGAGACGAGGGTCCCGCCGCCCGGGGGAGAGCGAGAGCTCCTCGAGACGGCCGCCCGCGTCTACGGGCCCGTGCTCGACCGCGGCCGGCCGCTCTGGGAGCTGTGGTTCCTGACCGGCATGCGGGACGGCCGGGTGGGCGCGCTGCTGAAGCTGCACCACGCGGTCGCCGACGGGATGGCCGCCGTCGCGGTCCTCGCCTCTCTGTTCGACGTCGCGCCGGACGTCCCCGATCCGGCTCCGTCGGCGTGGCAGCCGGAGCCGGCGCCCACACGGCGGTCGATCCGCGCGGACGACCTGTCGAGGAAGGCGGACGCGCTCGGCGGCGTCGCCAGGGATCTGCGTCGGCCGGGGGGCCTCGAGCGCGCGGGCGCGTCCCTGGCGCGGACCTCGCGACTGGCACGTTCCTACGCGGGCGCGAACCGCGACCTGCGGGCGCCGCGGACCTCGCTGAACCGGCCCGTCGGCGCCGGCCGCGTCGTGCGCGTCGTCGCCCTCGACCTCGCCGCCGTGAAGGAGGTCGCGCACGCGCACGACGCGAAGGTCAACGACGTCGTCTTGGACCTGTGGCTCGGCGGCATGCGGACGCTGCTCGCCTCACGCGGCGAGCGCCTGCCGGCCGAGCTGGTGGCGAGCATCCCCGTGTCGCTGCGCGCGGGCGACGGGCCGCGGACCGTCGACAACCAAAGCGGGTTCATGGCGACGGCGCTGCCCGCTCGCGAGCCCGATCCGGTCCGCCGGCTCGCGCTCGTGGCCGACCGGACGCGCCGGATCAAGGCGGGCCAGGACCCCGAGGCGATCGCGGCCTTCCTGGCGGCGGTCGCCGCCACCCCGATCGGACGCGCCTACACGCGCCGCCAGCGCACCAGCAATACGATCGTGACGAACGTGCCGGGGCCGCCGGCCCCCGTCTACCTGCTCGGCGCCCGCATCGAGCAGATCTGGCCGATCATCGGGCTCGTCGGCAACATCGGCCTGATCTGCTGCGCGTTCTCCTACACGGGCCGGCTCTCGCTCGTCGTCACCGCCGACGCGACGACCTTCCCGGACCTCGATGTCCTGATCGACGGGATCGACGCCGCGTGGCACGGGCTCTCGCCCGACCGGCATGCGTCAGCACTTCACCTCCGTGTCGCCCGGTCCGATCAGGCAGGTGTCGGCTCCGCTGCCGCCGTTCACGAGATCGGGTGAGGGGGGCGTGTCCTTCGACAGCAGGAGGTCGTCGCCGGCCCAGCCGTAGAGCCGGTCCTGGCCTGGGTTGCCCTTCAAACGGTCGGCGCCGGCGCCGCCCAGCAGGAGGTCGGGGCCGAGGCCGCCCCAGAGCTTGTCGTTGCCGGCGGAGCCGAGCAGGTGATCGGCGCCGCGCTTGCCGATGATCACGTCGTCGCCGGTGTAGCCCCACATCGTGTCGTTCTTGAGGCCTCCCCGCAGCACGTCGTCGCCGGGCCCACCGTTGATCCGGTCCCTGCCCAGGCCGCCCCAGATCGTGTCGTTGCCGCCGCGACCCACCAGACGGTCCTGACCGGGCCCGCCGAAGATCACGTCGTCTCCGCCGAGGCCGGACACGAAGTCGTTCCCCGGACCTGCACAGATCACGTCGGGGCCCTTCGTGCCGCGCAGCACGTCCGGACCGGGCGTCCCGGTGATCGTGCAACCGTGACCCGCCCCGACCCCGGCCGCCGCGTGCGAGGCCGGCACCAGGGCGAGCGTCATCGTGACGCCCACCAGCGCCAACAGCGTCCTGCGAACCATCGCGCCTCCCATCTCGATCGCCGGTACGGCCCACGCATCATGCCATGCCCCGGCATGGGCTGTAGGCCATCGAGCCGATGGCCTGCTCGTGCAAGACCCTCGTCACGCGGACGCCGCGGTGTCGGAGGCTTGGTCCGGGGTGTCGCTCCCTGCCGCCGACGGCTCCGCTACATGCTGGCGATCAGCTCCATGAGCTTCGCGTTGTCGTCGGTCACCATCACGACGCGCGAGTCCGTCGCCAGGTAGGCGGCGCGGACGTTGATACCCGCGTCGGCGACCCGCCGGGCCATCGCGCCCATCGTGCCGGGCCGCTCGGCGCCGGCAACCGGAGCGCCGAGGACCGCGTCGGCCTCGCCCTCCACCTTGATGCCGGCGGCATCGAGCGCCTGACGCGCGCCCGCCGCGTCCTCGACGCAGATATGGATCATGCCGCGTCCCTCGAACCCGAGCCCGCACAGCCCCTCGATGTTGATCCCGGCGGCGCCCAGCGCCTCGCCGACGCTCGCCATCGACCCCGGTCGGTCCTCGACGGAGATCGTGAGATCGGTCGCCATCGTGTTCCCCCTTCCCTGGTTCACCTACCGCCCTCGCGCCCGAGGGTCGGGTCCTTCGAGATGCTCCGTGCCAGGTCGCGCATCGAGACGACGCCGACGAGCGCCTCGCCGTCCAGGACGGGGAGGTGCCGGAACCCGCCGGAGAGCATCTGATCGAGGGCCTGTCCGACCGTCGCGTCGGCCGCGATCGTCTGGGGATCGGGCGTCATGCACGCCGAGACGGGCGACACACGCGCTGGATCGGCGCGGGATCGCTCGAACGCCCCGAGGATGTCCCGCTCGGTCAAGATGCCCACGAGGCGCCCTTCGTCGAGCACGAGCACCGAGCCGACGCGGGCCGACGACATGGCTCCGGCCGCCTCGATCATCATCGTGGTCGGTGCCACGGTGACCAGTTCGATCTCCATGACGTCGCGGATCGTCGCCGACATGGGACCCCTCCCTTCGACGGGTCACCACCGTACCCCCAACCGCGCGAACGCGTGAAGCCGAGTGCTCAGCTCCAGTCGATCGTGACGATGTCGATCGGCTCGGACGTGCCGCGGAGCGTGACGGTGCGGGGCTCCGAGGTCGGGTAGCGACCGTCTGCCGCGGTGGTCCTGCTCGCCACGATCTGGTCGCCGTCGGCGAGCGCTGCGATCCGCGCGGCCTCGTGGACGCCCTTGCCGGAGAAGTCCTTGCCCACCTGCGTGGCTCCCGACGCGTGCAGTCCGATCCGGACCTTGGGGGCGAACCCGGCCGAGCGGCGATGCTCGGCGAGCCGTCGTTGGATCGCGACCGCGCAGGCGAGCGCGTCATCCGGTGAGTCGAACCCGACGAAGAACCCGTCGCCGGTCGAGACGACCTCCTCGCCGCGATGCTCGGCGAACAGGGACCGCAGCGTCTCGTTGTGCCAGCGGAGCACGCCCTGCCAGGCCTCGTCGCCGAGCGCCTCGACCAGGTTCGTCGAGCCTTCGATGTCGGTGAACATGAAGGTCTTCTCGACGCGCCGCGGGCCCTCCTTGCCGCGGAGCTGCCACGGCAGCAGCTCCTCGACCTCCTCGATCGTGATCGCGCCGGTCGGACAGGCGAGCACCGCCTCGCGCAGCAGCTCGTCCTCGACCGTGCTCGGATCGACGACGCCGGACTTCGCGAAGTCGCCCTTGTACCAGTCGAACACGGTCGGGGCGATCGTGATGCAGGTGCCCGCGCCCACGCAGCGGTGCCTGTCCACGCGCGCTTGCAGCGTCATCGGGCCTCGCTCACAGGACGCGCTCCCGGAACGCGAACGCCGTCGCGTCGGCACGGGTCGACACGCCGATCGTGGCGTAGAGCTCGCCCAGACGCCGCGTGACCGCGTGCTCGTCGACCCCGAGCTCCTCGGCGATCTCGCCGTTCGTCTTGCCCTGGACCAGGCTCCGGAGCAACCGCAGGTCATCCTCGCTCGGGCGTTCGCCGTCGGGGGTCGGCGTCACCATGTCGATCGGGCCGGCGAGCTCGATCATCTGCCTGGCCGCCCGGCTCCGCAGCCAGCGCACGCGCACGCTCTCGTCGATCGTGCGCTGCGCGATCATCGCCAGGGACATCTGGACGATGGGCCGGACCATCTCCCACTCGGGGGCATCGGTACCCTTCAGCACGCGTGCCGCCGGCAGGAGGACGTCCAGGTGCAGGTCCTCGTGGCGCGCGGTCTGCAGGGCGTTCACCGCGGCAAGCGCCAGCGCCTTCGCGTCCTCGGCGGATCCTCGGGCGAGGGCCACCGTCGCGCGCGCGGCGTCGGCCTGCGCGCCCCACGGCGGGTGACCCGGGAGGATGGACGACAGCTCGGAGGCCTCCAGGCCGGCCCGATCCGCGACCTCCATCAACCCGTCGTCGCCGAGCTCCCCACCGAGGCGCGACGCCTCCACCGCCAGCCGCGCGAGCGCCTCGCAACGCGCCGCCGTGTGCCCCGATCCCGTGGCGAGCTGTACCGCCTGTTCGAGGTGTCGGCGCATCGGCTCCGGGTTCCCGGACGCCGCGTCGGCCATCCCACGCCACAGCTCCAGCCTGCGTGCGCGGAACGGGCTCGGGTGCTCGGTCGCCACCGCCGCCGCGCGGTCGACCCACGCACACGCCTCGTCGACGTCGTCCAGACCCAGGTACGCCATGGCCGTCCCGCCGGCGGCCAGGAACTCGAGGCTCCGGTCGCCGAGCTCCCTGGCGAACCGGTAGGCCTCCTGGCCCTTCGCGAGCGCCATGTCGGGGATCACCTTCGCCCGGCCGAACACGTGCGACCCGTAGAGCATCTGGGCCTCGAAGGCGGCGCGCTCGCTCTCGTTCGTGAACGCCTGCACCTTCGACGTGAGCCGGCGGATCTCCTCGATGTGACGCGCCGAGCCCGACCCGAGGTGGATGTCGGGCGCCCAGCTGAGGTAGGCGAGCGCGATGATCGTCGACATCGCGCCGCGACGGTCGCCGAGCCGCTCGTAGAGCTCCAGCGCGCGCTGGAACAGGCCGAACGCCTCGCCGACCATCGGCGCGATCGGGAGCTCCATCGCGATGTCTTCGAGGACCTCGCCGGCCGCCACGCGCTGCGCGATCGGGACGTGCAGCCCGAGCTCGACCTGCTCCACGAACCACGCGCGCACCCGGCCGATCCCCACCACGCCCACCTCGCGCATCGCGGCGGCGGTCCGGGCGTCGTCGCCGAGCTGCTGCGCGAGCTCCACCGCTCGTCGGAACGCCTCCTCGGCGCCGTCGAGGTCGACCTCTTTGGCCGCCGGCACGAACGCCTCGCCCGCGCTGGCGCGCAGGAGGTCCTGGCCGAGCTCCATGCACGCGGCCAGCTCGCCCTCGCGGTCGTCGCGCGCGACCGCGAGCTCGCGCACCTCACGTGCGAGCTCCGCCGCGCGCTCGAAGTCCTCGGCCGTCCGCAGCGCAGCGGCTCGACGCAGCCGGACGTCGATCTCCAGCCGTGCGTCGCCCAGCGCCTCCGCGAGCGCCGCGAGCTCGGCCAGCCCCTGCAGCCGATCCGCCGGCCGGCGCAGCATGTCGAGCGCCCGGTCGCGCGCGTCCAGCAGGTCGACACGCTCCTGCGGCGTCGCGGCCGAGGGCAGCGCGAGCTCGACGACGCGGAGCACCTCCTCGGGCGCGTTGGCCGCGAGCGCGTTGCGGCTCGCCTCGACCGAGAACCGGACGCAGACCTCGGCGTCACCCGCCGCCTTCGCGTGACGCGCCAGGAGGGGGAGGCTCGCGGGCGAGGGCTCACCGGAAAGCAGGAGGGACACGATCGCCCGGTGGATCGCTCGGCGCGTGGGAGCCGTCAGGGTGGCCGCCGCGAACCCGCGAACCTGCCCGTGTTGGAAGCTGTAGTCGGCGGCCGATCCTTCCTCGTGCTCGACCAGCAGGCCCGCGGCGACGGCCGGCGCCAGGGTCTCGGCGAGATCCTCGGGGTCCGGCGCGGAACCGTCGACGCGGAGCTCGACCTCGCGGAGGTCCTTGAGGCTGAACCGCCGTCCGAGGATCGCCGCCACGGCGAGCAGCGCCTTCGTCGGCTCGGGGAGCTTGGACGCGCGCCGGGAGATCAGCGTCTTCACCGCCGAGGGGACGAGCCGCTCGGCGTTGCCGGCCAGGGTCCAGACGCCGTCGATCTGCTGGACCATCCCGGCCTCGCGGTACGCGATCGCCATCTCCTCGACGATGAACGGCACGCCCTCGGCCTGCGCCTGCATCACCGCCGCCCCCGACGCGTCGACCGGACCCCCGAGGACCTGGGCGAGGAACCGTCGCGTCTCGGCCTGGGAGAAGCGTTCGAGCTGCAGCCGGCGCACGACCCCCATCCGCCCCATGTCGGCGACCAGGTTCACCGCCTCGCTCACGGTCGCGAGCTCCTCGGGCCGGATCGCGAACATCAGCAGGATCGGACTGGCGCCGTCGGTACGGACGACGTAGCGGAGCAGGCGCAGGCTGTCTTCGTCGGCCCACTGGAGGTCGTCGATCATCACGGCGAGCGGCCGTTGGGCGGCCAGCGCTCGGAACGCGACGGCACCCAGGTCGAACGTCCGCAGCAGCCGCCGGTCGGGCTGGAGCGTGGCGAGCCCGGGGTCGTCCTGTCCGGACATCGAGTCCAGGCAGCGAGCGAGCGCCTCGGAGGTCTGCGGCTCTCCGGCCGCGAGTGCCGCCTCGGGGGAGCCGAGGATCGACCGAGCGATGAGGAAGGGACCTCGGAGCTCCTCGTCCGCGGTGACGGCGATCGCGGTGAAGCCGTCGGCGACGGCGCGCTCGGCCGCGGCCACCAGGAGGCGGGTCTTGCCGATGCCCGGCTCACCCTCGACCGTGAGCCCGACGAGGCGGCCGGCGCGAGCCGTCCCCAGTTCCTGCGCGATCGCCTGGAGCTCCGCGGGCCGTCCCACGACGTCGCCCGACGCCCGGTGGACGTCGAGGGCCATCGGCGAGAAGGGGACCGGATGATCGTCGTTCGCGAACACGTCTCCTCGGGGACTCGGACCCTGAGGGTAGCCGTGCGCGCCCGGATGGTCACGCGACCGTCGCCGCGGTCCGATCGGCGGCGCGGGCGCGCTGCGTCGGGGAGCGGGGGTCAGCGGGGCCAGGCGCCGCCCGTCGTGTGCTCGATCAGCCTGTCGTTCAGCCAGTGGACCAGCGGCAGGGATCCGCGGATCGCGAGTCGCCGGCGCTTGCCGTTCGCGAAGACGGCCACGACCCTCCTCTGCAGGGCGAAGCGTTCGATCCCGTCCCACGCGAGCCGGTGCGTCCCTCCCCACAGCAGGTTCTCCCACCGCCTCAGGCCCAACCGCCTGGTGAAGGTCGCATGCGCGGTCCGGACCTGAAGGCCCCCCGCGGAGGCCACCACGACGGTGCCGATCGTCCGCGTCCGCATCGCCGCGAGCGCGAAGAGCGACGCTGCCACGATGAACGCGGCCGCGTCGAGCAGTCCGAGGACGACCCACACGGGTTCCTCGACCGCCTTCGTCACGACCGCCCAGATCAACGTCGCCGCGAACCCCGCGCAGACCGCGGCCCAGAGCCATCGCGCCAGCGCCCGCGCGAGGCTCGGGGGCCGCACCGTGAACCGCTGTTCCGGCGCTCGCTCCCGCGCGGATCCCTGGAGCTCGAGCCAACCGAGCCCGGCCTTCGTCGGGGGTCCGGGAAGGTGTCCGGCGAACCCGTGTCCCGCACTCATCGTGCTGGTCACGGTAGTGGACCCGCCTCCGCGAGGCATCGGCTGGAAGTCGGATACTCAGCCACGGTCACGGGCCGAGGCGGAGGGCACCGCCGCCCTGATGCGCGTCGCCGCCGTCGCGATCGCGAGGAGGATCGAGGCGCCCATCACCGGCGTCCCGATCCGTTTGATCGTGGCCACGTCGGCGATCAGCCCGACCATGAAGATCGCGATCCCGGCGTTCATCCCCCAGAACACGACCGGGTCCGCCCACCGCCAGAGGTCTCGGCGCGCGTTCGTCGCGACCAGGACCACGCCGAGGATCGCGTTGGTCAAGATCCCGATGAACGTGGCGTGGTCCAGGGCGAGCAGCAGACCTCGGGGCGCGGCTTCGATGTCCTTGGCGTACCGCCCGATCAGGTAGGCGAGCAGACCGAGCGCCGGAGCCGTGAACAGCATCGACGCCGACGCGTGCAACCGCGGTGACGCCGAGGGCCACCCGGCACCCGCGATCCGGCGCCGGTTCCGAGCCAGCATGATCCCGATCCCCACGACCTCGCCGAGGAGGTTCACACCCAGGAGCGGCTGGACGTCGAACAGCACCCCGACCGCGAGCGCGATCCCCGCGGCGAAGAAGAGCCATGCCTGGACCGCGCCCGCCCGCTGGACCGTTTCGGTGCCCGGCCCTCCCACGAGCTGCTCGTCGATCGCCAGGCCCGCCAGCAGGAGGTAGCCGACCACCATCATCGCCGGGTGCGCTCCCTCGACGTTCGAGAGATGGATCGTGCCGGCCAGGACGAGGCCGAGCAGGACCCCGAGGATCCCGCCGATCGTGAGGTTCACGGAGGCCAGGAGCATCGACAGGCGCGGCACGGTCCGCGGGTTCTCGGACCAGGCCCGGAAGACCCAGGCCGTGAACCACACGATCGCGGCGAGCATCAGCGTGCCCGCGACCGGTCGCAACGGCTCGGAGTCGATCCAGAACATCGCGACGTAGAACACGACGGCGACCACGGCGCCGTCGCGGAGCAGGCGCGGGAGCGCGCGGTCGAAGATCCACGCGGCGGCAGCGAAGATCGACAACGTGATCCACCCGAGGGTTCCCGAGTGGACGTGGGCGAGGAGCGGACCGTGCGCCGGCGACCAGACGTCGGTCCCGTTGAGGATCCCGATCACCACCGTGAAGACGAAGATCGTCATCGACGCGGCCAGCAACGGCGTGATCGATCGAAGGACTGCGCGCTCGTCCATCTCGGCCCCTCTCTCGGCGCGATGACCGCGGAGCGTACCCCGGTGGAGCGCGGCGGTCGAGCGCCTCCGCGTGTCAGGGGGCCGGCCGGCAGATAGCGTGTCCGGCCATGGACGAACCCACCTGGGAACGACGGTTCAGAGCCCCGGTCGTCGGTATGCCCGACTGGGCGCTGGACCGGCCGGAGCGCCTCGCGTACACCTCCACCGACACCGGCGTCTGGCAGGCGCACGTGCTCGACCTGTCGACCGGCGAGCGCCGCCAGGTGAGCGATCACCCCGTGGGCGTACTCGATGCGCTCATGACCCCGGACGGCTCGCGCGTCGCCTGGTGGATCGACGTCGACGGCGACGAATCGGGCCGATGGTGGGCCCAGCCGTTCGAGGGTGGGGAGCCGGTCCCGCTGCTGCGCGGGGTGCCGGAGCGCGCGTGGAACGGCGGGCTCGCGATGCGCGCCGGCGCGGCGGCGGCCGCCGTGTCCGACGCGACGGGGTTCATGCTCTTCGCCGGGCCGCTCGACGGCGAGCTCCGCGAGCTGTGGAGGAGCGAAGAGGCGATCGTCCTCGGCGGGGGAGAGCAGGCGCATCTCGGCGGGCTGTCCTCCGACGGCACGCTCGTCGCGGTCGAGCACGGCGAAGGCAACGACGAGATCCACCGGTCGCTCCGCGTGCTCGCGGTCGCCTCAGGTGCGGTGGTCGGCGACCACGGCGAGCACGGGGTGAACACGCAGGCGCTGTGCTGGTCGCCGCTGCCGGGCGACCAGCGCCTCGCCTATGCCGACGAGCGTGCGGACTGGGACCTGCCATGGATCTGGGACCTCGCCAGCGGCGAGCACCGGCGGCTGCGGATCGACATGCCGGGGAACTTCTACGCCGTGTCGTGGTGGCCCGACGCCTCAGCGCTGCTCGTCACGCGGCTGCACGAGGGCAGCCACTCGATGTTCCGCTACGACCTCGCGACCGACGCGCTGACGCCGATCGGGTCCTTGAGGGGGCAGATGACCGGCGAGCGCGTCCGCCCCGACGGGACCGTGTGGTACCGGCGTGCGACCGGGGACGAGCAGCCCAGGGTCTACGAAGGCGCCGGCACGGAGGTCCTCCCGCCGGTCGGCCCGGCGGCCCCCGCGGGCCGTCCGTACACGTCGTGGCACTTCGACAACGAGCACGGCCAGCCGGTGCACGGCTTCTACGTGACGCCGGAAGGCCAGGGGCCGTGGCCCCTCATGATGTACGTCCACGGGGGTCCGACCTGGCTCCACGAGGACCGGTGGGAGCCGCAGATCCAGAGCTACGTCGACGCCGGCTTCGCGGTCGGGATGGTGAACTACCGTGGCTCGGCGGGCTACGGCCGCGCCTGGCGCGACGCGATCGTCGGCGACATCGGCGGGTGCGACGTCGAAGACGTGAACGCCGGCCTGCGCGATCTCGTCGCACAGGGGATCGGCGACCCCGCGCGCGCGGTCGTGTGCGGGTGGTCCTGGGGCGGCTACGTCACCTTGATGGAGCTGGGCACGCACCCGGACCTGTGGCGCTGCGGGATGGCCGGGATCCCTGTCGGCGACTACGAGATGGGCTACGAGGAGCTCTCGCCGAACCTGCAGGCCTACGACCGGGCGCTGCTCGGCGGCGCGCCGTCGGAGGTGCCGGAGCTCATGGCGACCCGGAACCCGATCGTCCACGTCGACCAGGTGACGGCGCCGGTGATGTTCGTGATCGGGGAGCACGACTCGAGGTGCCCGTACCGGCAGGCGATGGCCTACGTGGACCGTCTCCGGGAACGTGACCACCCGGTCGAGGTCTACACGTTCGCCACAGGCCACGGCTCCTACGACATCAGCGAGGACGTGCGCCAGCAGCGTGCGATCTTGGACTTCCTGAAGGCGAACGTGCCAGGTCTCAACGACGTGTGAAACGGAGCGCGCCCGCGAGCGTGTCCCTGCCGAGGCATCTGTGTGGCGCAGCGGGCGGCTACTCGCCGGCCCCCGTGAGCCGGAGCCGGCGGATCTGGCGCACGGCGAGCGCGACGAACACGACGGTGAGCAGGGCGAGGCGCCCGACGGCGGCTCCGCCCGTGGGCATGCCCGCCCGCTCGAGCCATCGGGCCTCCGGGCCGAGCCCGGCGTAGACCATCGTGGTGAGCCACTGCGGTGACAGCTGCGCGACGCCGGTCAGCACGGAGCCGAGGAGCCGCTCGCCGAGCAGAACGATCGCGAGCGACCACCACGCCGCCCGTCGGAAGGTGGCGCCGACGAACACGAACAGCGCCAGGTAGGCGGCGGTCCCGGCGAGGACCGCGAGCGCGAGCGGAGCGATCGCCTCGGGCACGCCGGCGATCGCCGCCGAGAGCGCCATCGCCGGGACCAGGGCGCCGGCGGCCAGGAGCCAGCCCGCCGACCACCGGGCCAGGACGATCGTGGAGAAGCGCACCGGCGAGAGCCACGTGAGGCCGAACGTCCCGGCTCGCACCTCCGCGCCCAGCGCTGCGTCGCCGACCACCAGGCAAGCCAGGGGCAGGATCAGCCCGAAGAGCGCGCCGCTGATCGTGTTGAATCGGCCAGCGGGCGTCGGCTCGTGCACCGTGCGGGCCAGGAGCCCGAAGAGCAGGGCCCCCACGCACGGCAGGGCGAGCAGCACGGCTCGCTTGGGCGGCACGCAGATCCGCAGCGCGTACACGAAGGCGGCGGCGAAGGGCCTGGGGAGGGCGCGCCCCGCGGCGGGGGCGCTCACCGGACCAGCTCCCGGAACGCCGACTCCAGCGAGTCGTCGAGCGGGCGCACCTCGAGGAGCCGGACGCCGGCCCTCCGGGCGACCCCAGGCAGCGCGCGGGCGAGATCGAGTGCACGCATGGACGATACGAAGACGTCGTCGCCGTCGATCCCGACGCCGCTCACCACCTCGACGCCGACGAGGGCGGCGGCAAGGCGGCGGGGGTCCGACGAGCGCAGGAGCACCTGCCGGGGGCGATCGGCGATCGCGCTTCGGATCGCGTGGTGATCGCCGGCCGCGGCGAGGCGGCCGCGCACGAGCACGATCTGGCGGCGGGCCAGGCGCTCGACCTCGTGCAGCACGTGGGAGCTGACGATCACCGTCCGGCCCTGTTCGCCCAGGCGCTGGAAGAGCTCGATCAGCGCCACGCGCTGGACGGGGTCTGCGCCGTTGAGCGGCTCGTCGAGCACGAGGATGCTCGGGTCGCCCACGAGCGCGGCGGCCACCCTCGCCCGTTGGCGCATCCCCTTGCTGAAGCCGCCGACCTTGCGGTCCGCCACCTCGACGAGGTCGACGGCCGCGAGGGCCCGCTCGGGCGCGGCGCGGTCACGTACCCCGTGCAGGGCGGCGGCGTAGCGCACCAACTGGCGGGCGGAGAGCATGCTCGGGCTGGCGTCTTCCTCCGGGACGAGGGCCAGGGCGCCTTGGGCCTGACGTTGGGTGCGGGGATCGAGGCCGCCGACGCGAACGGTGCCCAGGTTGAGCGGCAGCATCCCGCAGATCGCCCGCATCAGGGTCGTCTTGCCGGCGCCGTTGGGCCCGAGCAGGCCCGTCACGCCGGGGCCGAAGGAGCAGGACACCTCGGTGAGCGCCACCTTCGGACCGAACCACACCGAGGCGCCGCTGAGGACGACGGTTGCCCCCTCGGCGAAGGCCGGGTCGTCGGCGGCCAGATGCGTTCCGGGCACGGCGCTCACTCGACCCTCCGGTAGCGGTAGACGAGGTAGCCGAGGGAACCGGCCACGACCGCGACGTAGACCAGGACGACGCCGACGCCCGCCCCCCGGGCCCCGCCGACGAGGGACGTGGGTTCGACGTGGCCGAGGAACACGAGGTCGGCGATCCTGATCGGGACGTCCAGCGCGCTGAGGAGCCCCCACAGGCTTCCGTTGTCGGGGGAGCCGGGACTGGCGCCCCCGGCGGAGACGAGGATCGACGCCACCGTCCCCGTCACGAGGACGGTGGCGAGCAGGGCCACGCCGCCGACGACCCGGCGTGTGGTCGTCGCCGAGATCGCCAGCGCCAGGGTCGCCCAGTACAGGGAGAACAGCGCGACCGCCATCGGCACCTGCCACAGGACCTCGGCGTTGGCGGTGAAGTAGTGAAGCGCGCCCTCCGGCGCCACGAACATCTGGCCGACGAACAGCACGACCTGGGGCAGGAAGCCGAAGCCGAAGAGGATCGCGGTGAGGGCTCCCACCTTGGCGAGCACGTAGTCGTTGCCTGTGAGCGGGCGGGCGAAGATCAGCGGCAGGACCCGGTTGCGCCGGTCGGGGCACACCATGTCGGGCGCCGTGATCGCCACGAAGAGCAGCAGCGTGGTGGATACCCCCACGTAGTCGCGGAAGGTGATCAGGTTGAAGTCGGAGGCCGGGGTGCCTCGGGTGATGTACTTCACGCCGACGTTCACCACGGCCGGGACCGTGGCGATCGCGAGCAGCGACCACGGCAGGACCTTCTGGCGCCACGACCGGCGCAGCCCGAGCGCACGGCGGATCGAGACGCGCACGAGGGCGGCGCGCGAGGCGCCCCGCCCTCCTCGCTCTCCCTCGTAGGGACGGTAGCCGCGGTCGTAGACGGCGCCGGCGGGACTCGTGAGGGGTTAGCTCATCGGGCTTGGTCCACGAACAGCTCGTCGAGCGAGGTGCGCCGCGTGGTCAGGGCATGCAGGGCCAGGCCGAGGTCGTCCGCGCCGTCGCGGATGAGATCGAGCACGTGACCCCCCTCACCGTCGATCCGGACGTCGAGCGTGGCGTCGTCGACCACGGTGACGGCGACGCCGGCGCCGCCGAGGAGATCGGCGAGGCGTGCGGCGCCGTCGTTCACCTCGACCCGCAGGGCGCCGGTGCGGTGCAGGAGGGCCTGGGTGGCGCCGGCATGCCGCAGCCTGCCGCCGTCGATCATCACGACCTGGTCGCACACGCGCTGCACGTCGTCGAGCAGGTGGGTGGCCACGAGCGCGGAGATCCCGAAGCCGGCGAGCCGGCCGACGAGGGCGAGCATCTCCTCGCGGCCGATCGGGTCCAGGCCGGCGGTGGGCTCGTCGAGCAGCACCACCTCGGGGTCGGCAACGATCGCCTGGGCCAGCTTCGTGCGCTGGCGCATCCCCGTGGAGAAGCCGCCGATCGGCCGGAACCGGGCCTCGTCCAGGCCGACGAGGTCGAGGACCTCCGAGGCGCGCTGCCGGGCGGCGCGGGGCGGCAGACCGGCCAGCTCGCCGAGGGTGGCGACGACGTCGGCGGCGGTTTGGTCGGGAGGTAAGCAGTCGTGTTCGGGCATGAAGCCGATGTGGGCACGCACCCCGATCGGATCGTCGGCCACGGGCCGCCCCACGACCTCGATCGTGCCCGCGGTAGGGCGCAACTGACCGAGCGCCAGGCGCAGCAACGTCGTCTTGCCGGCCCCGTTGGCGCCGACCAGCCCCACGGAGCCGCGGGGAACCTCGACGCTCAGTCGATCGAGCGCGAGGGTGCCGCCCGGGTACCGGAAGGAGAGCCCCTCGGTGCGCAGCAGCTCGTCGCCCATGCGGGGACTCTAGCCCGATGAGATGCGCGGGCCGTCGGGTGAACCAACGGCCCTGGTGAAGATGCGGAACCGGTGAGGGGCGGCTGTCGCCGCCCCTCGGTCTGGTTCCGTTGGACGACTACGACGCGTTGGCGCAGATCGCGAAGATGCCGATCGTGTGCTGGACGCTGTCGTTGTTCTGCACCGCCGCGAGCCACACGGACGTCGTGAGGCCGACCGTCCCCGGCGCAGACTCCTGCACCACCGTGTGGAAGTTGGCCGACCCTTCTCCGACGACCTGCACGCCGCCTCCCCACACGACCTTCCCACTCGGGCAGTTCGACGTGTCCCTGACGAAGCCGCCCGCTGGGATCGTGAAGTCCGTCCGCACGACCTCGTATCCGGAAACACCGGCGGGGCCCTGCGGTCCGGCGGGGCCCTGCGGTCCGGCGGGACCCTGCGGTCCGGCGGGGCCCTGCGGTCCGGCGGGACCGGTCTGGCTCCAGGTCAATGGGCGTTCACTCCGCCTGCAGTGCGCGACCTTGTCCGTGTCGATCACGCGGAGCTGGCCCTGGTTCTTCTGATAGCAGCCTGAGATCGTCCCGTCGGCGGCCGGGATGGTCGCCTGTGCGTACGTCGATCCCAGGACCACGACGGCCAGCGCGTAGCCGACGATCCTGAGCGAACGGTTGGAGGAACGAAGTCTGGCGCGGAACGAACTGAGCATCTCACCCTCCTTGACGACACCGGCCGACCCTCAGGGACCCAGATCCGGGCCCGACCGGCGACCGGGAGGACCGCGTCCCCGCCGGGCAACGCCTCCGCGATCGCGGCTCCGGTGGCCGTTACTGGTTCGCCGGGTCGACGTGGCGAGGGCTGGGCGTGGGCAACCCTCATCTCGAGAGCGGAGCCATGGATCGGTCATCGCCTACATCCGCCGGATGGGATGCCCTCCGGTCGCGAGCCTAGGAACGGCTCCGTTCCTCAGGTATCCCGCGTCGTCCGGTTTCTACGACCGCGTCGTCCCACGCCATCCGACCTAGATGGTGTCGTCCCGCCGAGCCGCACATCGAGTGCGGTCGGCCGCGCGTTCGCGGCCACGAGCCTTCGGAGACGCGCGGATCCTCGCCCGACGAACCTCCCTTCGTTACACCCTCGTGCCTGTCCGCCCCCTTGGAACGGGGGCCAACGGCTCCTGCGGGCCGACGGGTGACGTGGTGACGTGGCGGGTTGGAAGGGTGAGAAGGGGAGGTGTTGGGCATGCCTGCTCCCGATCCGTCGTTCGGATGGCAGGAAGGTGTTGCCGCGTATCTGTCCGTGGTCATCGCGGCGTTCCTCGTCACGTGGGTCGTCACGGATCTGCTCCGCGTGCGGCGCACGGCCTATGTCGCGATCCTCACGGTCGTGGTGCTCGCGCTCGGAGGTGGCTATCTCGCCTGGTCCGGGACGTCCCTGAGCGAGCTCGTCACGTCGAACATCGGCTGGGGTGTGGTCGCCGGGGTGGCGGCGGCGGCGATCGTGACCCCGTTGATCGCCAGGCTGCCGCGCCACACCGGGCCCACCGGCGTCAAGCGAGCCGAGCTCGTGGTGTGGGAGGACGTCGTGTACGGGACCGCGGAGGCGCTGCTGCTCGCCACCTACCCGGTCCTCGCGATCTGGCAGGCGGCGGCCGCGGCCGGGTGGACCGATGGTGGATGGGCCAAGGTCGGTAGCGGCGTCCTGGCGGTCGCGGGGTCGCTCCTCGTGATCCTCGTGCACCACCTCGGCTACGCCGAGTTCCGCGAACGGGCCGCGAGACCGGCTCTGTTCGGGGCGCTCGTGGCGTGCGGTCTGCAAGCGATCGCGTTCCTGGTGACCGGGAACGTGCTTGCACCGGTGGTCGCCCACATCGTGCTGCACGTGCAGCTGACGTTCCGCGGCGAGGAGATGCCACCGGCGCGTCGCGCGGCCGGTGCGCTCACTCCCGCGTGAGTGGTCCGTTCCTCCCGACCGGATGGCTCACGGATCCGAGGTCGGTGCCGTCGTCGTGCCCTCGAGGAGCCGCCCCTCCTCGAGGACGCGGCCGGTCGCTGGGGGGCTCAGCGTGGTCAGGACGAGGAGCGCCTCGGCGCACAGATGTCCTGACCACGCGCCAGCTTCTAGCGCACCACGAACAGGAAGTGCATGCCCGCTTCGTAATGCCCCGGGAAGTTGCACATCGCGGTGTAGGTCCCGGGCGCGAGGGTCGCGGTCATCGTCCTCGTCTGGCCGGGGTGGATGTCGCCGATCTCGGGGCCCAACGGACCTCCGATGTGGTTCGCCTCGCTCACCGTGCCAGGCTCGTCTCCCGTTGTCCCGGTGGGGTCGCCAGACACGATGACGAACTCGTGGTGGCTCGGCCCTTGGTTGGTCACCGTGAAGGTGATGGTCCCCGCAGGAAGCTCCGTGGGGGTCGTCGGACGAAGGAACATATCGCCCTCGTTCACGCTCATGGTGGCCACGGGCGCGGAGGTGGCGACGGTGAACCGGAAGTGCATGCCCGCCGCGTAGTGGCCCGGGTAGTTGCACATCGCGGTGTAGGTACCGGGCGCAAGGGTCGCGGTCATCGTCCTCGTCTGGCCGGGGTGGACGTCCCCGATCTCGGGGCCCTTCGGGCCGCCGATGTGGTTCGCCTCGCTCACCGTGCCAGGCTCGTCTCCCGTCGTCCCGGTGGGGTCGCCGGACACGATGACGAACTCGTGGTGGCTCGGCCCTTGGTTGGTCACCGTGAAGGTGATGGTCCCCGCGGGAAGCTCCGTTGGTGTCGTTGGGCGGAGGTACATGTCGCCCTCGTTCACGAACATCGTGGCGACACGCGCAGATGTGGGGACGGGTGCGGACGCGGACGGGGCCACGGACGCGGGCGTGGCGGCGGGCACGGATGTCGCCACGACCGTGGGGCTCGGGGCGAGCCCCGTAGCGGCGACCTCGCCGTTGCTGCCGGACGCGGCCGCGAGACCGCCCACCAACGTGCCCAGCAGGAACACGATGCCGAACGCCAAGATCTTCCCCATCGACGACTCCTTCTCAGTCCC
>JBLMXP010000017.1:0-9504 GCA_050257835.1 Planctomycetaceae bacterium
CTTGCGCAGGCGGTCCTCCGGGAGCCCGGCGAAGGGCGCGTAGCGGCGCAGGAACTCGGCGACCTCCACGTCCGGAGCATGCCATGCGGGCCGCTAGACTGCGCCTCAACCGATGGCTCCCCGGTCCCGTCCGCACCTCCTCCTGGCCGCGCTCGCGGCGATCGCGTTGTCGGCGTGCACGGGGACGTCGACCTCCACGACGCCACAGACCCAACCGACGACGGGCTCGGGCCAGAGCGCCCCGTCGCCGAGCCGGATCGACCCCCTCGTGCCGTACTCGCCCTCGCCGACGCCGTTCCAGGAGCGGACGAACGGGTTCCTCCACGAAACGCTGACGCTCCCGACCTCCGACGGCCAGAAGCTCTGGGTCACGCTCGACTCCACCGCGATCGACATGACCTACGTGGACGGGACGCGCGCGACGACGGTGTGGCTGACGGTGCAGAACCCGGGGGACCAGCCGTGGACGGGGGCGCCGGGCGCCAAGACCACGATCACCGACGAGCTGGGCGGGACGTTCCATCCGGTCCGCCACCCGACCCCCGCGCAGGTCTATCCGACGCCTCAACGCTACGGCTACTCGAACCGCAACCTGACCCAGCAGCTCACGATCGGGCCGGGGCAGCAGGTCCAGGGGGTCGTCGTGTTCGCCCCCACCGGCGGGAACCGCGCGGCGAACCTCAACATCAGCCTCGACGACGGCGGCACCTGGGGCTACTGGGTCATGAACCTGGGCCCCTACTGAGCCCCCGGCGGCGGGCCGGAGGCCGTTCCCAGCGCCTCCCGTATCCTCGCGAGGGATGACGGCGGATCAGCGACTCACCCGGTTCAGCCACGGCGCGGGATGCGCGTGCAAGCTCGGTCCCGCCGAGCTCGGCACCGTGCTCGGGCTGCTCGAGCCGCTCGCGCCGCCGCCGGAGGTCCTGGTCTCGGACCGGACCGGCGACGACGCCGCCGTGTGGGCGCTTGACCCCGACCGTGCGCTCGTGGCCACGATCGACGTCTTCACGCCCGTCGTGGACGAAGCCGCCGATTGGGGCGCGATCGCTGCCGCGAACGCGCTGTCGGACGTCTACGCGATGGGGGGCGAGCCGAAGCTGGCCCTGAACATGGCCGGCTGGCCCACCGACGAGCTGCCCCTGGAGCTGCTCGCCGAGGTGCTCGAGGGCGCGCGTCGGGTCGCTACGTCGGCCGGTGTTGCCGTGGTGGGCGGGCACACGATCACGACCGAGCGCGAGCCCCTGTACGGGATGGTGGCGCTCGGGTTCGTCGATCCGCGGGCGATGATCCGCAACGCCGACGCGGAGCCGGGGATGACGCTCGTGCTCACCAAGCCGATCGGCGTGGGGATCCTCACCACCGCGATCAAGCGCGGGGTGGCGACCGAGCAGGAGCGGGGGGCGGCGGTGACCACGATGACCACGCTCAACGCCGCCGCCGCCCGCGCGGCGGTCGAAGCGGGGGTGCGGGCCGGGACCGACGTCACCGGCTTCAGCCTCCTGGGGCACCTGCGCAAGCTCCTGGAGGCGAGCGGGTGCGCGGCCGTGGTCGACGCCGCCGCGGTGCCGCTGCTGCCCGGCGTGCTCGCCCATGCCCGCGCCGACGTCGTCCCGGGCGGGAGCAAACGCAACCACGCGTGGCTCCGCCCTACCACCGACTGGGGCGAGCTCACCGTGCCCGAGCAGGCGGTGCTCGCCGACGCCCAGACGAGCGGCGGCTTGCTGCTGGCGACCCGCGAGCCGGACCGCCTGCGCGAGGCCCTCGACGAGGACGGCGCGCCGCACGCCACGATCGGCGAGGTCGTGCCGGGGGAGCCGGGGACGATCCGCGTGCACGGGAGGTTGAGCGGCTGAGGGCGGGCTCGGGAATACCGACCCCGCTGGTAGCATTTGCACCTGCAACAGGATGACCATCGCCCGCAACGGAGAGCAGCGCGTGAGTGAGTTGGACGACGTCCTCGTCAAGGAGATCGTCGCGCAGGGCCTGCGCGAGTTCCCCAACGAGTGCTGCGGCCTGATCGCCGCTGAGGGCGGGACCCCCGTCAAGGTCTTCCCGATGAAGAACGCCGACGCGAGCCCCGTGACCTACCGCCTCGACGGCAAGGAGCAGCTGCGGGTCTTCGAGGAGATGGACGAGCGGGGCTGGGAACTGTGGGGGATCTACCATTCCCACACCCACTCCGAGGCCTATCCGAGCGAGACCGACATCAAGCTAGCCTTCTATCCCGACGCCCGCTACCTGCTGCTCTCGCTGCAGGACCGCCAGCAGCCGGTGCTCCGGTCGTTCTGGATCACCGACGGCGAGGTCGTCGAAGAGGAGCTCGACCGATGAACGCCCCGATGTTCAACGAGGACCAGGTCCAGCGCTACGCGCGCCACATCATCCTGCCGAACATCGGCGGGGCCGGGCAGCGCAAGCTCCTGGACTCGAGCGTGCTCGTGATCGGCGCGGGCGGCCTCGGCTCGCCGATCGCGATGTACCTGGCCGCCGCCGGGATCGGGAAGATCGGCATCGTCGATTTCGACCGCGTCGACGTGTCGAACCTGCAGCGCCAGATCCTGCACACGTCCGAGGACGTGGGCCGGTCGAAGGTCGAGAGCGCCCTCGAGCACCTGCGCGCGATCAACCCCACGATCGAGATCGTCGGCCACGACACGCTGCTGTTCTCGACGAACGTGATGGAGATCATGGAGCCCTACGACGTCGTGATCGACGGCACCGACAACTTCCCGGTGCGCTACCTCGTGAACGACGCGACGCAGTTCCTGCGCAAACCGCTCGTCTACGGCTCGATCTACCAGTTCGAGGGCCAGGCCACGGTGTTCATGCCGGGGCCGGAGACGCCCTGCTACCGATGCCTGTTCCCGGCCCCGCCGCCGCCGGGAACGGTGCCCTCCTGCGCGGAGGGCGGCGTGTTCGGCGTGCTGCCGGGCGTGATCGGCTCGATCCAGGCGACCGAGGCGATCAAACTGCTCACCGGGGAGGGCCAGACGCTCGAGGGTCGCCTGCTCCTGTACGACGCCCTGCACATGGACTTCCAGGAAGTGAAGATCCGTTGGGACGCCGACTGCCCGGTCTGCGGCAAGGAGCCCACGATCACCGAGCTGATCGACTACGAAGCGTTCTGCGGCGTGCCCGCTCGCAGCTGACCCACAGGAGAAGCGAACGACGATGTCCGTGACCGTGAAGCTCCCCACGATCCTCCGCAAGCACGCGGGCGGCGAGGCCAAGGTCGGCGCCGACGGCGCCACCCTGCGCGACGTCTTGGCCGACCTCGAGACGAAGTACCCGGGGATCACGAAGAACGTCCTGGCCGAGGACGGCGGTTTGCACCGCTTCATCAACGTCTACGTGAACGACGAGGACGTGCGCTACCTCGGCTCGCTCGAGACCGAGGTCTCCGAAGGCGACACCGTCTCGATCCTGCCCGCCGTCGCCGGCGGCTAGCCGAGCTGCACGTCCATAGGTCGCGCAACGGGAAGGCGTTGGACCCTCCCGGGAAGCTGACGGGAGCCAGCCCGCCGGCGACTGCCTCGTAGACGCCGACACTCCCCGATGCCGCTCCTGACAGGGCTCCTTCGTAGACGAGGATCTCGTCGATACCGTCCGCGTTCAGGTCGGTCACAGAGAAGAGCACACAGGCGTCACCGCACGCCAGCGTGGTTTCGACACGGCCCGCACCGTTCCCGAGCGAGATGACGAGGTGGTGTTCGCGCCCACACGGGTCGGTGGCCGAGAGCACACGACGTCGAGGATGTGGTTCCCGTCGACATCACCCGTCATATTGAGCGGCTCGCAGTTCATGTCTCCGGCCCGCGCTCCCGTCACGTCGGGTTCCACGGAGGCGGAGACGGAGGCCGTTGCCGACGGCTCGCCGACGGGGATCGAACGGCGGTCGAACGCTCGGGACAGGGCGAGGAACCCGGCGATCGTCCCGGCGAAGACGGCCACGATCAGCACGGCGTTCCCGATCCGCTTGCGGAGCGAGCGGACTCGGCGCCGCCGCGCCAGACGCTCGTCGAGGCCCGTGGTGGTCGGGCGCGGCGCCGCGTCGCGCAGCAGCGCCTCCAGCTGTTCGTCAACGGTGGGCATGGTTCGGCTCCTCTTGCGGCTCCTCGTCGTGGAGCGCGAGCGTCTCGACGAGGTGCGCTCGTGCTTTCGCGAGCTGACTCTTCACCGTGCCCTCGCTCGTTCGCATCACGTCGGCGATCTCGGCGGTGGACAGCTCGAGGAGATATCGGAGCACCGCGGCCTCGCGCTGTCTCGGCGCGAGCATCGCCAGCGCGCGTCGCACGTCGATCTCGTCGCCGTCTGGCGCCGCTGTCTCGAGAGGCACCGTGAGACGCGCCTTCGCGCGTCGTTCCGCGACCAAGCGTCGGAACCCACTCCGCGAGAGGTTCAGCGCGACGGTGGCGATCCAGGCATCGAGACGCTCGATCCGGTCGCCTCTGTCGAGTCGTTCCCACGCGCGGATGACCGCCTCCTGCACCGCGTCCTCAGCCGTCGCGAAGCTGCCACTGGCGAGTGCCACGGCGCCCACGAGCCGGCCGTAGCCGTCGTGCAGGAACGCCTCGTGCAACCCTAGGAGGCACGAGGCAGATCGATGGTGGCCTGGACGATGCGACCGTCGCCCGGTAACTCACCAGGTGCGGCGGCGGCCGGGCAGGGCGACGATCTCGCCGTAGGTGAGCTCGTCGTCGGTAGAGCGGAACGGCAGGACGCAGGTGATCGGATCGGCGTCGCGGTGCTCCAGCTCGACGCGGATCCCTTCCTCGAACTCGCCCGGCGGGAGGTCCACCTCGCTGCACACCCCGAGCGCCAGGAGGGAGCCGTCGCCGGCGCGGTCGCGGGCGTGCTCCCGCACCTCCTCGAGCTGCTGCTCGACCGTCGTGCCGTCACCGGGCGTCAGCACCTCGAGCTCGCCATCGGGCGCCATCGACGCGCCGAACGGCGCGAACCCTCCGTACAGGTCGACCTGACGCTGCGCGAACGGCACGAGGAACTTCAGCAGGGCGTCCATGTGCTCCTGGG
Organism: Planctomycetaceae bacterium; assembly: GCA_050257835.1. Classification (GTDB taxonomy): domain Bacteria; phylum Actinomycetota; class UBA4738; order UBA4738; family HRBIN12; genus AC-51. The sequence continues at coordinate 5,032 of JBLMXP010000017.1, forward strand.
GGGCGCCCGGGAGGTCGTTCATCCGCGCATCCTCCACGACCCGCCCCGGCGAGGCAAACTTCCCGGGTGCGCATCGTGTCCCTCGGCCCCGGCGACGGCGACCTCCTGGCGCGTGCCCTCGGTGCCTTCCGCGGCCCCGACGACCGGCCCGACCCTTCCTTCCTCGACGACCCCTCCGCCTTCGCGGTGACGGCGATCGACGACGACGCGGTCGTCGGGTGGGCGTGGGGCCACGAGCTCGGCCGGCCCGACGGTCTGCGGCGCTTCGTGTTGGAGGAGCTCGAGACCGGGGAGGCGGCGCGGCGCGACGGGGTCGGGCGGCTCCTGCTCGACGCGGTGGTGGCCCACGCACGCGAGCGCGGCCTGACCGCGATGTGGCTCTACACGCACGCGGGCACCGACGCCGCGGCGCGCCTGTACCCGGGCGCGGGGGGAGAGCCCGGACCCAAGCAGGGCTTCTGGTGGGTCTTCGAGTGAGCCGGGCAGCAGGGCCGCTCGGCCCTTCGTTGACATAATCGCTGGATGCGGTTCGATTCGATCCTCGACGCGATCGGGAACACGCCGCTCGTCGGCATCCCGCGGCTGTCGCCGAGCCCGCGCGTGCGGATCTGGGCCAAGCTCGAGGGCAACAACCCGACCGGGTCCACGAAGGACCGGATCGCGCTCAAGATGATCGAGGCGGCGGAGGCATCCGGCGAGCTCACCGCCGACCGTACGATCTTGGAGCCGACCTCCGGCAACACCGGGATCGCACTCGCGATGGTCGCGCGGCGCAAGGGCTACCGCCTCACGGTGGTGATCCCCGACAACGCGAGCGACGAGCGGATCGGCCTGCTGCGCCTGTTCGGCGCCGACATCGTCTTCTCCGACGGCGCGAAGGGCACGAACGGCTCGATCGAGGTCGCCCGCGCCCTCGCGAAGGATGAGCGCTACTACATGCCCTTCCAGTACGGGAACCCGGCGAACCCCCGCGCCCACGAGGAGGGCACCGCCCGCGAGATCCTCGTCGACTGCCCGACGATCACCCACTTCGTGGCCGGGATGGGCACCGGCGGCACGCTCACCGGCAACGGCCGCGCGCTGCACGCGCACGACCCCGCGATCCAGGTGGTGGCCGCCGAGCCGGAGCTCGGCGACCTCGTCTACGGCCTTCGCTCGCTCGAGGAGGGGTTCGTGCCCCCGATCTTCGACCCGGCCCAGATCGACCGGAAGTTCCTCGTGAATTCGCGCGACTCCCTGCGCGCCACCCGCGAGCTGACCGCCCGCGAGGGGATCTTCGCGGGGATCTCGAGCGGCGCCGTGATCCACGTCGCGGTGCGGATCGCCCAGGAGCTCGAGGAGGGCGACATCGTGTGCCTCCTGGCCGACGGCGGCTGGAAGTACCTGTCCACCGAGGCGTGGGCCGAGGACATCGCGACCGCCGAGAAGGGCGTCGAGGAGTCGCTGTGGTGGTAGCCCCGCGTGGGTGATCCCCGGCCGATCGGCATGTTCGACTCGGGCGTGGGCGGTCTGACGGTCGCGCGCGCCGTGATCGACCTGCTGCCGAACGAGTCGCTCCTGTACCTCGGCGACGGCGCCCACTTCCCCTACGGGCCGCGTCCGCCCGCGGAGATCCGCGGGTTCGCGCTCGAGATCGCCGAGCACCTCGTGGCGCAGGACGTGAAGCTGCTCGTGGTCGCGTGCAACTCGGTCGAGGTGGTGGCGATCGGCGAGATCGCGACGAGCCACGGCGTCCCCGTGATCGGCGTGATCGGCCCAGGCTCGCGGGCGGCGCTGCGCGTCACGCGCAACGGCGTGATCGGCGTGATCGGGACGCAGGCCACGATCGCGACCGGCGCGTACGACCGTGCGGTGGGATCGGCGGCGCACGTGCATCCGGCCGCCTGTCCCGTGTTCGTCGAGCACGTCGAGCGGGGCGACACCACCTCCGACGCGCTACGGGAGGCCGCGCGCGGGTATCTTGCACCGCTGAAGGAACAGGAGATCGACACGTTGATCCTCGGTTGCACGCACTACCCGCTGCTGTCCGGCCTGCTCCAGCTCGAGCTGGGCCCCGACGTCGTGCTCGTCTCCTAGGCGGAGGAGACCGCGAAGGACGTCTACGCGACGCTCGCGCGCGGCGGGCTCCTGCGTGAGGAGACCGAGCCACCCGAGCGCCGGTTCCTGACCACGGGCGATGCCGCCGCGTTCGACGCCCTTTCCCAAGTGTTCCTCGGCGGCCACGAGTTGGCGCACGTCCGCGCCGAGCACGTCCAGATCGGAGGCGCGCGATGAGGCTCACCGTGCTCGGCTCGCAGGGGACGTGGCCCGGCGCCCGCGGCGAATGCTGCGGGTACCTCGTCACCAGCGAGGGCTTCACCCTGTGGATGGACGCGGGCACCGGGACGTTCGCGCGGCTGCAGGAGCACCTGCCGGTCGGCGAGGTCGGCGCGATCTTGATCTCGCACGGCCACGCCGACCACTTCCTCGACATGGTTCCGGCGTTCTACGCGCGACACTACGGCGGCCTCGGGGAGCCCGGGCTGCCGTTCCACTCGCCGCCGGGGTTCACCGACCTCGCGGCCCTGATGGTCGCCGAGGGCGGGCGCAACGTGATGGCCCACGCCTTCGACTTCGGCCTGGCCGAGCCCGAGCGGGTCTTCGAGATCGGCCCGTTCCGCGTCACCCCCTACGAGATGACCCACATCGGGGTGCCGTCGCTCGGGTTCCGGATCGAGGCCGACGGCGTGGTGCTCGCGTACACGGGCGACACCGGTCCGTGCAAGGAGGCCGTGGAGCTGGCGCGCGACGCCGACCTGTTCCTGTCGGAGGCGACCTACCAGAACCACTCGAACCTCGCCTACTTCCACATGAGCGCCGCGCAGGCCGCCGAGCACGCGATGGCGGCCGGCGCCAACCGACTCGTCCTCACGCACATCACGCCGAACCTGGACTGGGCGGTCTCGCTCGAGGAGGCCGCCGAGGTCTTCGAGGGTCCGATCGACCTCGCGATCCCCGACGCGATGTGGGAGGTGGGCAAGTGACGCGCCCCGACGGCCGGGCCGCCGACGCGCTTCGCCCCGTCCACTACCAGCTCGGGTTCCAGGAGTGGGCGGCCGGATCGGTGCTGTTCTCGATGGGCCGCACGCGGGTGCTGTGCGCCGCGAGCGTCGCCGACGACACCCCGCGCTGGCTCCGCGGTTCGGGCCGCGGCTGGGTGACGGGGGAGTACTCGATGCTCCCGGCGGCCACGGCCGAACGTTCCCCTCGCGAGGTGAACAAGGGGCGGCCGGGCGGCCGGACGCAGGAGATCCAGCGCCTGATCGGCCGGGCGCTGCGGAGCGTCACCGACCTGGACCGGCTCGGCGAACGCGTGGTCACCGTCGACTGCGACGTGCTCCAGGCCGACGCCGGCACGCGCACCGCGTCGATCACCGGCGGGTACATCGCGCTCGCCCTCGCGCTGCGCGGGCTCGCGGCCGAGGGGCTCGTCCCCGACGACCTCCTGTCCGACTCGGTCGCCGCCGTCTCGGTCGGGCTGGTGCAGGGGGAGCCGTTGCTCGATCTGTGCTACGAGGAGGACGCCGGCGCCGAGGTGGACTTCAACGTCGTGATGACCGGCGGCCGCGCGCTCGTGGAGGTCCAGGGCACGGCGGAGGGCGAGCCGTTCAGCCGGGTCCAGCTCGACGCGTTGCTCGATCTCGCGGCCGACGGGATCGCCGAGCTGACGGCGATCCAGCGCGAGGCGCTCGAGCACGCGCCGCCCGAGCCCTGATGGCCTTCCCGTCCACGATCGCGCTCGCTACCCGCAACGACCACAAGCTCCGCGAGCTCGGCCAGATCTGTGCCGACTGGCCGGTCGAGTGGGTCACGGTGCGGACCCATGACCCCGCGGCGTTCCCCGACGTCGAGGAGACCGGCGAGACCTATCTCGACAACGCCCTGCTGAAGGCGCGGGCCGTCGCCGAGGCGCTGGGGCTGCCCGCCCTCGCCGACGACTCAGGGATCGAGGTCGACGCGCTCGGCGGCAAGCCGGGCCCGCGGTCGGCGCGCTTCGCGGGCGAGGAGGCGACCGACGAGCAGAACCTCAAGGAGCTGCTGCGGGCGCTCAGGGGCATCCCCGGTGGCGGTCGGGCCGCCCGCTATCGGTGCGTCGCGGTCCTCGCGGCGCCCGACGGCGGCGAGGTGCACGCCGAGGGCGTGTGCGAAGGGGCGCTCGTGACGAGGCCCCGCGGCACCGGGGGGTTCGGCTACGACCCGATCTTCGTCCCCGTCGGCTGGGACGTGACGATGGCCGAGCTGACGGCCGAGCAGAAGGACCGGATCAGCCATCGTGGACGCGCGTTCCGGGCGCTCCGCGCCCTCCTGGACGCCGGCTGAGCGCACGGTGGCCCGCCTCGTCCTCGCCTACTCGGCTCAAGGTAGGTCGAAAGGCGGCCGACGTTTCAGCCGTGGGTAACCAGGGTCCTGACGTGGCGCCGGCCAAGGCGCCGC
>JBLMXP010000018.1:0-12031 GCA_050257835.1 Planctomycetaceae bacterium
CGTAGCCGACCATCGCGCGGAGCGCCGGGCCGGCCTTGTGCATCTGGACGCCGGCGATCGTGACCGTGCCGCGTGTGGGGACCGACAGGCCGGCGACGATCTTCAGGAGCGTGGTCTTGCCTGCGCCGTTCGCGCCCATCAGGGCGACGTAGGAGCCCTGCGGGACATCGAGGTCGATCCCGCCGAGCGCGAGCTGGCGGCCGAACACCTTCGTGACCCCCTGGAGGTGGATCCCGAGCGGCGGCAGCGCGCGCATCGTCGTGGGTTCCCGATCACGTCGTCTTCGTCGAGAACTTGGACGGGCATTTGGCGAACAGCGTGTCGGCGTGGAAGACGCCGTCGCTACCCAGCGCTCCCTCCGCCACCGCCTCGCCGCCGTCCTTGAGGGTGTCGGGCTTCGGGCCCGTGTACACGACCGTCACGGTGGACGTCGTGTCGGTCACGTCGAAGGTCACCGTGCCCGCGGTCGTGTCGGTCGAGATCGAGCCGGGCACGACCGTGCCCGAGACGCGGACCTTCGTACCCTGCGGCGCGGCGAGGACCTCGGTGGGCGTGCGGTAGTAGGTCACCGAGCGGGTGAACATCGTGGCGCCCAGGGCGATGAAGATCCCGAGCACCGTCACGCCGAGCAGGACCACGGGCATCCGGTTGGGCTTGCGCTCGAAGCCTTCGGGGGGTGCGGACCGCGTGCTCGGTTCGGGCGGCTCGATCCCGGAGGTGGACATCGTTGGCGCTCCCTCTCTTCCGGTCATTTCGTATGCCCATGCTCCGAAATGGCCCTAGGGTCGCCATGAGTCCTGCGTCCCTTCCTCATCGGGCCTCTCGTCCGCTGTCCCGGGACCTGCGCGCTGGGAAGGTGAGGCGCGGATAAAGGAGAAAGACGATGCCGTTGGACGGGACCGTTGCACCCCAGGAGGAACGGAGCGCCGACCCACCCGATGCGCCGGCGGGGACCTCGGAGGAGCTCGCGCCGAGGCCCGGCAGGGCCAAGGGCATGGTCGTGGCGTCGGTGCTACTGGCCGGCGTGCTCGCCATCGCCTGGGTGATGATGAGCGCGATGGGCTCGAGCGGGCTCGGGCAGGACCCGTTCGGCCGCCGGGCCCCGGACTTCGCGATGCCGAAGCTGAACGCCGGCGGCACGATCTCGATCTCGGACCTGCGCGGGTCACCGGTCGTGCTCAACTTCTGGGCCTCCTGGTGCGGTCCGTGCAGGCAGGAGGCGCCGCTGCTCGCCGCCACCGAGAAGCAGTGGCGCAGCCGCGGCGTCGTGTTCCTCGGGGTGGACAGCGAAGACTCGCGCGAGAACGCGAAGGTGTTCGAGGGCGAGTACGGGACCGGCTACGAGAGCGCGTTCGACCCCGCGGGTACGCTGAAGGCCCAGTACGGCGTGCTCGGCTACCCGGAGACCTTCTTCATCGACCGCAAAGGCGTGATCCGCGCGAAGTTCGTCGGCCCGATCGACGCCGAGAGCCTGAACGCCTACATCGCCCAGATCGCCTCGTAGCGCAGGAGGAGCGCCGATGTCACCCGTGAACTTCGCGCAGGCGCCGATCCTGCTGTTCTGGGAAACCACGAAGGCCTGCCGCCTCGCCTGCCGCCACTGCCGCGCCGAGGCGATCCCCGAGGGCCTGCCCGGTCAGCTCGGCACCGAGGAGGGCATGCGCCTGATCGACGACCTGCGCGCGTTCACGCCGCGGTTCCCGGTGATCATCTTCACGGGCGGGGACCCGTTCATGCGCCCGGATCTGTTCGACCTGGCCGCGCACGCGAGGTCCTACGGGATGCCGATCGGGTTCGCGCCGAGCGTGACCCCGCTGCTCACCCGCGAGATGGCGGTGCGGATGCGCGAGGCGGGCTCGAAGACCGTCTCGATCAGCCTCGACGGCGCCGACGCGGCCACGCACGAGGGCGTCCGCCAGGTGGAAGGGCATTTCGCCAATACCGAGGCAGCGGTGCGGATGCTCGTCGACGAAGGGCACATGGTGCAGATCAACACCACCGTGATGCGCCGCAACGTGGAGCAGTTGGCCGACGTGGCCGCGCTCCTCGCGGGGTGGGGCGCGCACATCTGGGAGGTCTTCTTCCTGATCCGCGTCGGCCGCGGCTCCGAGTTGGAGGAGCTCACCCCGCAGGAGCACGAGGACGTGGCGCACTTCCTCTACGACGCCTCGCGCTACGGGTTCATCGTGCGCACCGTCGAGGGACCGTTCTTCCGACGGGTCGTCGCGCAGCGTCGGGAGGCAGGGCCGGACGCCGACCCCGCGACGACGTTCGGGCTGGGGGAGCTGTACGTGCGGCTCTCCGCGCGCCTGCGCGGGCTGCTCGGCGAGCCCGGCGCCTCGCGCGCGCAGAGCGTCGGCACGCGCGACGGCAAGGGGATCTTGTTCGTCTCGCACGACGGCGACGTCTACCCGGCCGGGTTCCTGCCGCTGCGGCTGGGCAACGTCAAGCAAGACGACATCGTCGCCCTGTACCGCGACCATCCGCTGCTGCGCTCGATCCGCGCCACCGAGTTCGGCGGCCGGTGCGGCGTGTGCGACTACGCCGATGCCTGCGGGGGGTCCCGTGCGCGGGCCTTCGCGACGTTCGGCGACCCGCTCGCCGAGGACCCGGCGTGCGCGTACCAGCCCGCCGCCGCGCGCGTCGGGTAGGAGCCACAGGGTCGTCGGACACCGCAGGTCAGAGGTCCTTCCGCGACCCTGCCGCCCGGACCGGGCCGGCGCCCTAGGTTCGCGAGACAGTGGGGCCAGGAGGCGGCATGCGGCTCGAGTTCAGGGTCACCATGTGGATGGCCGTCCTGCTCGGCGCGGCCGCCGCGCTCGCGCTCGGCCTGATGGCGCGGTTCGAGGCGTCCCGGATGGAGAACCAGTGGACCGAGGCCGGCCTCGCGATGGCGCAGGCGACCGAGAACACGCTCGAGGTGAGCATGCTGAACGACGCTCCCGAGGACGTCCGTCAGGCCGTGCGTAACGTCCGGCGCGGGCAGCTCGTCGAGGACGTGTCGGTCTACGGGCGGTCGGGGGAGCTGTGGGTCCGCTCGGATCCGAGCCCGACCCGCTCGGACTTCCGGCAGAACGCGCTGATGATCTCGATGCGCGACAACCGGCCCGTGACGATCGCGCAGGACAACGTGCTGAGCGTGTTCGTGCCGATCCCGAAACAGCAGGCCTGCTCGGCCTGCCACGCCGAGTCCTCGACGGTGCTCGGCGCCGTCGAGGTGCGCCTGGACGAGCAGCCGTTCCGCTCGGAGCTTGCCTCGAGCGCGCGCACGTCGCTGATCGTGGCGGCGATCCCGCTGCTGCTCGGGATCGTCCTGTCGGTCTCCGCGATCCGCCGCAAGGTGCTGCAGCCCCTCGCCGAGGTCGACGACGCGGTGGAGCGGCTCGGCGACGGGGACCTGTCGACGCGGCTGCCCGCGTATCCGGCCCCGGAGTTCGACGAGGTCGCCGACACCTTCAACGACATGGCCGCGAGGCTCGAACGGCAGGCGCGGGACGTCCGCGCCACGGTCGAGACGCTCCGCTCGGAGCTCACGGTGATGGAGGAGGTGCGGGCGATGCTCGCCGAGGGCGCCGGCCTGCCCGAGGTCCTCGAGCGCGCCGCCGGCCACCTGGGCGCGGCGCTGGAGGCGACCGGCGTCGCGATCTCGCCCACCGCGGCGGACACCCCGGAGGCGGCCTGGGGCCGTCCCGTGCGGCTGGACATCGCCACGACCACCGCCGCCCGTGAGGGCCGCGCGTGGACCTCGGCGGGCTCTCCGGAGCTCGTCCAGCCCGAGACCGAGCTCGCCTGGATCGCGACGCCCGCCCTCGCGCGCGGCCTCGTGCTCGCCGTGGTCGGCGTCACCTGGGACCCGCCGCGCACGCTCGACGGGTCCGAGCGCGAGCTGCTGACCGCGCTCGCCGGGCTGGTCGGGATCGCGATCGACAACGCGGGGCTGCTCGCGGACCTCAAGCACAAGGAGGCGAGCCTGCAGGCGTTGGTCCGCAAGACGCTGACCGCCCAGGAGGAGGAGCGACGGCGGATCGCGCGCGAGCTGCACGACGAGACCAGCCAGGTCGTGTCGGCGCTGCTGATGAACATCAGCCTGCTGGAGTCGCAGGCGGCGCTGGACGACGACGCGCGCACGCGGGTCGAGGCGGTCAAGGCGCTCGCCGAGGAGGCCGCGCGCAACCTCGACACGATGCTGTTCGAGCTGCGGCCGGCGCTCCTGGACGAGCTGGGGCTGATCCCCGCGATGCGCTGGTACGTGGCGCAGGTGAGCGACGCGTGGAACGTGCCGATCGCCTTCGAGGGAGAGAAGACCGGACGCCTTCCCGACTTCGTCGAGGTGACCGCGTTCCGGATCGTGCAGGAAGCCGTGGGCAACGTCGTCCGGCACGCGCACGCGACGTCGGCGCGGGTCCGCGTGACGCCGGTCGACGGCCACCTGCGCGTTGAGGTCGCCGACGACGGCCGGGGCTTCGACCCGGCGGAGGTCGCCGGGCGGGCCCGCACGGGGGAGTCGGTGGGGTTGATGGGCATGCGCGAGCGAGCGGAGCTGGCCGGCGGGCGGATCGAGATCACGTCCTCGCCGGGCGCGGGCACGACGGTGGTCGCCGAGATCCCCGTGCTCGATCGGGCGGAGGAGCCGAAGGATGTCCCGAAGGGTGTGACGGTGTGATGGACAAGGTGAAGGTGCTCGTCGTGGACGACCACGACGTGGTCCGCGAAGGGATCCGCATGGTGCTGTCCTCCGACCCCGAGCTCGAGGTCGTCGGGACGGCGCGCAACGGCGAGGAGGCCGTCGAGCGCGTGCACGAGCTGCACCCGAACGTGGTCGTGATGGACATCGGCATGCCGGGCCTGTCGGGCTTCGAGGCGACGCGGCAGATCCGCGACACCGAGCCCGAGGTCCAGGTCGTCGCGCTCACCGTGCACGACAGCGAGGCCTACGTCTTCCAGATGCTGCAGGCCGGGGCGACCGGCTACGTGATCAAGCGCGCGCCCGCCGAGGACGTGATCCAGGCGGTCAAGCGCGCGTCCCAGGGCGAGTCGGTGCTGCACCCGAGCGTCGCCAAGCTGGTGATCCGCGACTACCTGAGCCGCGTGGAGAAGGGCGAGGAGGCGTCGTTCGACACGCTGTCGGAGCGCGAGCGGGAGATCCTCAAGCTGATCGCCGAGGGCAAGACGAACCGGGAGATCGCGGAGCTGCTGTTCCTGTCGATCAAGACGGTGCAGGCTCATCGCGCGAACCTGATGCACAAGCTCGGGATGCACGACCGGACCGAGCTCGTGAAGTACGCGATCCGCAAGGGGATCATCGGCCTCGACGAGACCTGAGCTCGCGCGCCTCAGGTGACGACCGGCGTCGGCCGCAGGTCCAGACGGCGGAGCAGTTGGGCGTTCAGGGCGACCACGATCGTCGACAGGCTCATCGCGAGGGCGCCGACCGCGGGCGGCAGGACGATGCCGGCCCACGCGAACGCACCGGCAGCCAGCGGGATCGCGACCACGTTGTACCCCGCCGCCCATGCGAGGTTCTGCACCATCTTGCGGTAGCTCGCCGCTGACAGCCGTCGCACCGACACGGCCCCGCGAGGGTCGTCGCTCGCGAGGACGACGCCCGCTGACTCGATCGCGACGTCGGTGCCCGCACCGATCGCGATCCCGACGTCGGCGCGCGCCAGCGCGGGCGCGTCGTTCACGCCGTCGCCGACCATCGCGACCCGTCGCCCCTGCGCCATGGTGCGGGCGACGGCGGCGTCCTTGTCTTCGGGCAGGACCTCCGCGAGCACCTCGTCCACGCCGAGCTCGGCGCCGACCGCCTCGGCCACCTGGCGGGCGTCACCGGTGATCATCACGACGCGCACGCCGTCGGCATGCAGGGCCCGGACCGCCTCCACGGACTCGGGCCGGATCTCGTCCTCGAGCGCGATCGCGCCGACGACGCTGCCCTCGCGCACGACCGCCAGGACCGACGCGCCGCGCTCCCGCCAACGCTCGACGTCGGCCTCGAGCCCGGGCGGGAACCCGAGGTTCCGTTCGCGCAGGAGCGCGGGCCCGCCGACCGCGACCTCCGACCCGTCCAGCGTCGCCTCCACGCCGCGTCCGGGGATCGAGCGGAACCCATGCGCAGCGGGGACGTCGCCGCGACGCGTGGCCGCCGTCACGACCGCCCGTGCGAGCGGGTGCTCGCTGTCCGCCTCGACCGCCGCGGCGACGCGCAGGACCTCGTCGTCGCCGATCCCGACGCCCGCGACGTCGCGCACCGCGGGGGCGCCACGCGTCAACGTGCCGGTCTTGTCGAACAGGACCGTGTCGACGGTACGCATCCGCTCGAGGGCCAGCCGGTCCTTCACCAAGATCCCCGCACGCGCCGAGACCGACGTCGAGATCGCGATCACCAGCGGGATCGCCAGTCCGAGCGCGTGCGGGCACGAGATCACGAGCACCGTCACGGTGCGCTCGACCGCTCGGTCCGCCTCGCCGAGCAGGGACCACACGACGAAGGTGAGGATGCCGGCGCCGACCGCCACGTAGAAGAGCACCGCGGCGGCCCGGTCGGCGAGCGCCTGGGCCCGCGACCGCGACGCCTGCGCGTCGGCGACGAGGCGCCGGATCCCCGCCAGCGCGGTCGCCTCGCCGACGGCGTCCACGCGGACGCGCACGGACGAGTCGGTGACGACGGTCCCCGCGACCACCCGGTCACCGATCGTCCGCGTGACCGTCTTCGACTCGCCGGTGATCATCGACTCGTCGAACGCGGCGGCGCCCTCTTCGACGATGCCGTCGGCGGGGACGCGCCCTCCCGGGCGAACGAGCACGAGGTCGCCGGGCTCCAGGGAGGGCGCCGGGACGCTCCGCACCTGGGCGCCGTCGACGACCTCGGCCTCGTCGGGCAGGAGCGCCGCCAGCGCGTCCAGCGCGCTCGACGCCTGCCCGATCGCCTTCATCTCCTGCCAGTGACCGAGCAGCATCACGTCGATCAGCAGCGCGAGTTCCCACCAGAACTCGAGGCTGAACGCTCCGGCCTCCGACGCCACGCTGGAGACGAACGCCACCACGATCGCGAGCGAGATCAGCAGCATCATCCCGGGTGTGCGGTCCCGCAGCTCCGCGAGGCCGCCGCGGAGGAAGGGCAGCCCGCCGTAGACGAACACGACCGTCCCCAGCACGGCGGGGATCCGGTCCGAGCCGGGGAACGTCGGCGCGGTGTAGCCGAGCCAGTCCTGCACCATCCGCGACCACAGGAGCACCGGGAGGCTCAGCAGCAGGCAGCGCCAGAAGCGATCGCGGAACATCGCGACGCTGTGGCCCGCGTGCTTGTCGTGCCCGGCACGCGCCTCGTGCACGACGCGCTGGCTTCGCCCGGCGTGGTCGTCGTGCGCCGAGGCCACCGCGCGGCCCGCGTGGGCGTCGTGCTCTGTATGCGATCCGTGATCCATCGTTGACCCCCGCTCGACGATACCGGCGAGCGGCTGATGCGGGCTCAGCGGGCGAGCGCGCCGACGAGCAGGCGGATCGCCTCGACGACGGCCGTCAGCATCACGAGGATCATGATCCCCGTCCCGAAGACGAGGTACATCGCGGTGATCGCGTAGGCGATCGGCGACGGCTCGCCGCCCGAGACCAGCCTCGCGCCGGAGGCGCCCAGCCGCCGGTACCAGCCCGGGTAGCGCTCACGGACCTCGTACAGCGGGATGTCGCCGGTGAAGATCACGGGGTCGACCGGGAACACCTCCGGGCGCAGATGCGTGTTGAAGAAGTGCACGGTGAACAGGAACGCCATCGCCAAGATCGCCTCGTAGCCGTGGAAGATCAGCGCGGCGTTGACGATCCAGCCCGGCAGGTAGGTGGCCGAGCGGGCCGGGAACCACATGATCAGCCCCGACAGGCCGATCACCAGCAGCCCCCAGATCTCGGCGAGGTAGTCGAACTTCTCCCAGAACGCGAACCGGCCGTAGTCGGGCCGCGCCCCCTTGCCCTTCAGGTACTTGATGTGCTGGTTGATGTTCCTCACGTCCTGCGGGTTGGGCAGGATCGAGTCGGGACCGAACAGATGGCGGAGCTTGATCTTCCGCGTCACGAGCCCTCCGAGGATCGTGACGACGTGCATCGCGCCGGACCCGAAGAACAGAACCGCGCAGAACTTGTGCACGGCGGCCGCGCCCGCCTCGCTCCGCCAGAAGAAGAAGAGGGGCTGCGCCCAGAACGCGTCCGGATACCGCAGGGGCATGCCGGTCAGCACGAGCCCGAACACGCTCAGCGCGAGCAGCGCGTGGGTCGCGCGCTGCCACAGCGTGAACCGCCGGACCGAGACGCTGCTCGCCGCGGCTGCTGCGGCGGCCGGCTCGGCGGGCTCGACGGTGGCCGTGCTCACGCTCGTCTCCCTGGCTCCGTCCGCGTGCGCGCGTGCCGCCACTCGTAGCGGATCCCGAGCACCGTCAGCCATCCGAAGAACGCGAACGTGAAGATCAGGATGCCGAGCATCCACAGGGTGGCGAACCGCAGCTTGAGGTCGGTGGGGAGGGCGCCGCTCGCGACGTGGATCTCGATGTCGGCGAAGTGCGCCGGAGCGTCCGCGTGGCACTGGCGGCACGTCGCCAGCTTGTTGCGAGGGCTGACCGAGGAGGCTGGATCGCCCGGCGGCAGCACCTCGTGGGGCTCGTGGCAGTCGGCGCACGTCGCCACGTCGATCCGTCCGAGGTGCGTCTCCATCCCGAGCGGGTTGGACCCGAACGCGTGCTCGCTGATCCTCGTGTGGCACGCGGCGCACTTGACCGCGACCGCCTCGGCGAAGGCCCGGTCGGCCGGCTGGACGTCGTGGTTCCCGTGACAGGTCACGCAGGTGGGCGGGACGCCGAGGTTGCTCGGCTTCCCGTGCGCGCCGGCCGCCCACTGCGTCGCCTCGTCGGCGTGGCAGTCGGCGCACGCGCTCGCCGCCCGGTCGTTCGCCGGGTGGCCCGTGGCCGTGTACTCGCTGTGACAGTCGGTGCACGCCATCCCTTGGTGAACGCTGTCGTGGATCTCCGCCTTCGTGACGTACAGGCCCGGACGGGTCCCCTGAGGGTCGTCGACGATCTGGGGCAACGCGTGGCATACGACGCACTCGCCGGTGGTCGGCCCCTTCGGCGTCTGCGTGGGCGTCGGCGAGGCCGTCTGCGCGAGCGCGACGCCGGGGACCGTCGCGAGCCAGGCCGTCGCGAGGACGGCCGCAGCGCGCGCCCACCAGCGTGGCACCGCGTTCACCCCTTCCATGCGAACGGGCCGCCGTCCGGATCGGACAGCGGCCCGAGGAACCTCGAGGTGGAACCGGTCAGAGGATCCCGATCGCGTTCAGCGCCCACATCACGCCGAGCAGGAGCAGCAGCCCCGCCCACAGGAGCGCGAACGCGATCAACGGCGCCACCGCGACCGCGGCGACCACCAGGCCGGTGCTCGCCACCGCGGAGCTCGCCTCGGCCTCCGCGTGCTCGCGCGTCTTCACCTGAACGAACGCTTGCCGAACCCCGATCGCCATCAGACCGACGCCGAGGGCCCCGATCAGGGCCACCGGGCCCCAGTTCAGGAGCAGGAGGACGGCGCCCGCGCCGAGCAGGATCGTCGCCAAGGCGAGCATCCAGAGCTCGGACCCGACCACCCGGTCGTGGGCGCTTCGTGCGTGTGCCTGTGCCTGTGACATCGTTCCGACCCCTTTCCTCGGATCGGTCTGTCTCTCTGAGGCACACGCTAGGGCGGTGCAGGGTCGGCTCACATCGGGTGAAGCACCCTAGGAAGCGCTGCGGCGTACCTAATCTCCCCTCGGTTTCACGCCTGAGGGCCTCTCGGGTCCCCGCCCGAGGCATCGCGGCGAGGACCCGAGGCGTTCCTCGGGCGAGGACCCTAGGGTCCTTCCCGCGCCGCGCCGAGATGCGCTGGTCAAGAGGCTGGTGGCATGCGCGGATGGACGGCGGGCGGCGGAACATCTCACTGGCAACGTAGCCCTCGGGCAGGGTTGGCCGAGAGGGCGAACGACCGCTCCCGGGCGGGGCCTTAGGACCGTGGTGGCGTGCGCCGGCCCGGGGGAACGTCGCCGCGCGGACCGCTCACCACTTGGCGCTGGTGTCGCCGTGATAGTGGCAACTGGTGCATTCGCGCCCGCTCTGGTGCGTCCCCGTGTGGCACGTGTTGCAGAACGACTGGATCTTGAGCGCGTCGCCGGCGACCGAGGAGACACCCTGCCACCCGGTGACCGTGTTCGTGGTGCCGGGCGCGGTGTCGGGTCCCACCGAGATCACGGTTTCCTTGAGCATGTACGCGTTCGAGGAGCCGTGGAAGTCGTGGCACGCCGTGCAGGCGAGGTTCGCGCCGTTCGGTCCGTGGCTCCGGTCCGAACTCGACCAGTACGAGTAGTCGAAGTTGTCGTGGGCGTGCGAAGCCTTGGCGGGGTTCGATGCGCTGTCGTACATCGGCCCCGTGTCGTCGACCATCCACACGGTGTACGGGACCGAGCCGTCGGGTGTCGCTGTGAGCGGCTTCGTCGTGTCGGGGGAGACATGGCACGTGGCGCAGAAGCCGTTGATGTTCCCGCGTTGGCCGTACGAGCCCGCCGTCCAGGTGACCGGATACTTCTGGAACACGTTGGCGGGGTTCACGAGCTTGCTGGTCCCGGGCCCGTCGGACTGGTCGGCGAGATGCGGGCCGTGGCAGGAGATGCACTCCACCTGACGCGTGCCGCCCGCCTGGTCGACGTTGGAGACCGGATGGTGGAACAGGCGGATGCCGGCCGAGGGGCCCGTAGCGTCCTGGTCGTAGTCGTTGGGCGTGCCGTTGAAGGCGTCGAACGGATCGCTCGGCGCGATCGGCGCCGGTCCGCCCGAGGTGTTCGGGTCGGCCGCGGTGTGGCATGAGTAGCAGAGCTCTTCCTGGTTGAGGCCGTTCGTGGTGAGCCCCGGCTGATCCGATCCGTGGGGCTCGTGGCAGGCGAGGCACTCGATCTGGGAGCCCGACTTCGGCGGCGGCATCGCGGCGCTCGTGCCGTGTGCCGAGGTCTCGAACGCGCTGTGATCCCCGTCGGGCGCCGGCAGCGTCGAGCCGCTCCCGTGGCACGCGTAGCAGAAGTCGTCGCCGATCGGGGTGCCGAGCGAGGCCGGCGGCGAGTACCGGTAGTGGCCGTCCACCTTGACCCTAAGGAGCGCGGTGTCGTCGTCGGGGGACCGGTGCCCGGTGTGACAGTCCGAGCACAGGAGGGCGTCGGAGCCGACGGGGTGACTGGACGTCTTCGGCGAGGCCTCGGTGCCGAACTGCGACTTCACGTCGGTCGCGGTCGTGGAGCCGTCGTGGCAGCTGTAACAGAGCTCTCGTTCGTTCGCGGCGCTCAAGATGGCGGTGTCACCCGGAGCATCGTGGACGGTGTGACACGTCTCGCACCGATGCGTCGAGGCCGTGTACCCGCCGTGAGGGATCTTGACGTCGGCGGGCGCCTGGCTCCGGGCAGGTCCGGACAGCGCGAGCGCGGCGATCACGGCGACCGCGACCCCGGCCACGGGTGCCAGGCGGCGTGGCATGTGCATCTCGCCATCACGGTAGGGGCGACGCCGGGGTCTGGCAGGGGCCGTGCGGTGCCGCGCCGCAGGGACTTCCGGCCTGACGGCCGTTCCGAACGGTCTTGCCATGAGATATAGCAGAGTAGGTTCCTCCGGTATCCCTCGGGCGAAGGTCCTGAGGTCCTCATGAAAGTCCCAGGCAGGTCGGGACTATCGCCTACACCCCGGGACTTAGGGTCGGCCCTATCCTCAACGACAAGATGAGCATGAGATATGACAACACACGCGCTTCAGGAGGAGGTCGGTACGCGTCCACGTCGCCCGCAACCGTCGCAATCACGCGTCATCTCGAGAGAGAGGAGGTGAGCAAGCGCATGCGCAGAGGGATCGTCCGCATCGGCTTCGTGGTCACCCTCGTCGGCATCGTCTTGTACGCGCTCGGTGGTGCCGCGATCGCCGCGCCGCCCGGATCCCTCGGCAACGTCGGTCAGAACGGCCCGACGCCGCCGAAGCTCGGCGACCCC
>JBLMXP010000019.1:0-2827 GCA_050257835.1 Planctomycetaceae bacterium
CCGTACCCGGGGCCGGTGAGCGGGACGCCGTACCCGACGGTCTCCTCCCGCCCTTCGTGAGAGGACCTCACTCGACGGACTGGAGGTGACGGCCCGAGCCGCCGCCGGGGCCCTCGACCGCCTCGAGCACGATCATCGCGCCCTCGGCGAGCTGCAGCGTCTCGGCCGCGCTCCCCCGGTTGACCACGATCGCGACGTACCCCTGCGAGTCGACCATGAGTCCCAGCCCGCGCTCGGGCAGGTCGGAGAAGATCCCGACGAAGGGGACCTCCTCCCCGCCAAGCGAGATCCGCGGTCCGATCCCCGCCGCCGCCAGATGCTCGGGCGTGACGTTCAGCTGGACGTTGCCGAACCCGTCGACCCCCGTGACCCGCGAGCCGACCCGGCCCGGCGCGACCATCGGGGCGGGGAGCTCGAGCGTCGCGAGCTCGGCGATCGGGATCGCCGGACCCACCTCCTCGAGCGGCAGCCCGGCAGCCAGGTGCGCGGCCGCCGGCGCGAACATGTCGCGCCCGTGGAACGTGCGCGACAGCGGCTCCAGGACCACGCCGGCCGACGCGATCTCGACCGCGCCGACGACGCCTCCGAGCGCGTCCCACAGCGCGGAGAGCAGCCCGTTGTCGGGGCCGACGAGCAGGGCGCCCGACGCCGCCTCGACGGCGATCGCGCGGCGCTCCGACCCGACCCCCGGGTCGATCACGGCACAGAAGACCGCGTCGGCGGGCATGAACGGCGCCGCGCGCGAGAGCACGATCGCCCCCTTCGTGACGTCCTGGCGCGCGATCGCGTGCGTGAGGTCGATCACGCGGGCGTCGGGGGCGATCTTCGCGATCACGCCGTGGCAGACGCCCACGAATTCGTCGACCAGGCCGAAGTCGGTGCAGAACACGATCGGGCGGGCGCTCACGGTGCGCCCCCTGCCGTGGGCGCCGGCGTGGGGACGACCGGCACGTAGGTCTGGACCCAGCTCTCCAGCAGCTGACGGGCCTTCTCCCCCTGGCTCCCGGTGAGCAGGTCGGTCCCGTGGTCGTCGGTGGTCAAGATCTCGACCCGCTTGGGCTGCTGGCTCCCGTCGTAGAAGGCCTGCGCCGACCGCGCCGCGGTGGTGTCGCCGAGCCCCGCGATGAACAGCTTGGCCGCGCTCACGAGCTGCAAGACCTCGGGGCCGGCCCCGATCCCCTCGATCACCTCGGGCGCGGAGAGCGTCACGACCGCCCCCACGCCGGTCCCCTGCTGGCTCGCGACGATCAGGCCGGCGGTGCCGCCCATGCTGGCACCCACGAGCGCCACGCGCGAGACCCCGTCCTCGCGCAGGTACCGCAGGGCGGCGGTGAGATCGACCGGGGTGGCGTTCACGTCCTTGGGTCCTTTCGAGCAGCCGCCGTCACCGCCCGGACAGTACCCCCGGAAGTCGAACGTCAGCACCCGGTACCCGAAGGCGGCCAAGCGCTCTGCTTCGTCGTACCAGGAGGTCTGGTCGGCAGGGAGCATGTGCGCGAGCACCACCCCCGCCGAGGCGTCGGTCGGGCCGAACAGGCGCCCGGACAGCCGGACGCCGTCGGACGTCGTGAACGTCACGGCGCTCGACCCGGGCGGCGGTCCGGACGGTGAGCTGCGCTCGCAGGAGATGCAGAGCAGGGCGACGGCCAGGACCGTCGCGATCGACGTTGCTCGGGGGCGGGTCGGCGCGCCCACGCCGGCTCCGGCCTACTTGCCCAGCTTCATCCGCTGGTGCCGGGTGCGCTTCAGAAGCTTCTTGTGCTTCTTCTTGCGCATCTTCTTCCGGCGCTTCTTGATCAGCGACGGCACGCGAACCCTTTCATTCTGGAGGCCTTCACTCGGTTCCGAAGAGGGTCCGGAGGTCCACCCGTTTCGCTCGGTAGGGATCCTCCAGACGAACGGAGCCCAGTCTAAGCGCTTTCGGGGGCTCTGCCACCGGCGAGATCAGCCGCAGCCCCGCGTCGTCGGCCACGTACTCGAGGTAGCCCAGGCCGGTGAACCCCCCGGCGCCGTCGGACAGGCCGACCAGCAGCCGGTCGAGGGTCTTCAGGTCGAACAGGGGGGGCAGCGTCGGCATGAACACGGTCGGCTTGACGCGGAACCGCTGCAGCGGGGCGGACCCGAAGTACCGCGCCATCATCTTGTCGCGCTGGGCCATCCGCTCCTCGACCGAGGTGGGCCGCACGCTCGGATGGATCGGCGCCGTGATCGTCTCGATCCCGAAGAAGCGGTCCACGATCCCCAGGATCGGCTCGAGCTCCTGCCCGCGCTGGAGCCCCACCACGAGGTCGGGCTCGAGCATGTCCACCTTGTAGTACTTCACGAGCTGACCTCGGATCCCCGAGACCTCTCCCCCCGTGTCGACCACCAGGAGGTCCGCCCCCTCGGCTCGGGCGCGGTCGCGCAGGCGCTGGAGCGCGCCCACGAGCGGCACGAGGTGCTCCTGCACGGAGGTCGACCCGACGAACCCGAGGGCGTCGGCGTCGGCCATCCGTTCCAAGGTGAGGTCGTCGGGCTCGCGGATGTGGCGCATCCCCACGGTCGCGGGCGGGCCCACGGTCTTCTGGGCCACGTCGGCGTCGAGGTAGGCGACGCGGCGGCCGATCCGCAGCGCGAACGCCGCCGTCGCCCGCGCCAGGGTGCTCTTCCCGGCATCGAGCCCGCCGATGAACAGCACGGTCCGCGCGTGGCGCGCGGCCCGGTCGGCGAGCTGCTCGTGCTCGTTCATGAACGGTCCTCCGTGCCTCCACGGAAGGCCGGGCTGTGATGCGTGGGACGTCGTTATCCGGCTTCGGTGTATCGCTTGCTCAGGTAGTCGTCGACGTCG
>JBLMXP010000020.1:0-3695 GCA_050257835.1 Planctomycetaceae bacterium
AGCATCTGGGCGCCACCTCCGACGACGGTCTCGTGGACGTGCGCGAGGGCTTCGAACGCTGGCGCGAACGCGCCGACGCGCTCGACGCCTGGCACGAGAGCGGCGAACGCGGCCCCAGGCCCGCGGGTCGGGTCCGGCATCACCGCCCTCGACCGGTGCCCGCCTGGCAACGGGCCTGGGCGTGGCCGCTCTACCGCAACGTCGTGGACCCCGACGGTCGCCCACGAAGCCTGCGGAGGTCCCGTCGCTTCTAGGCGTGCGACGGACCGTCGACGCCCGACCCGTTCACGTGCAGCCTCGTTCGCTTCCTGGGACGCCCGACCAGGTAGCCGGCGATCCCGCCGAGGAGCGCGCACCCCGCGAGGATACGGCGGCGTCACCGCGCCTAGGATGGATGCACCCCTGAAGGCCGCTGAGGGAGAGCGATGGGTTCGAGCACCGACACCCCGCCGGCCGGGTCACCCGTGCGACTGGGACTCCTCGGCGGCTTCCGGTTGCGCGTCGAGACCGAAGACGTCTCCTTGCCGATGAACGCCCAGCGGCTCGTCTGCTTCCTCGCGCTGCACGAGCAGCCGCTGCTCCGAACCTTCGTCAGCGGCTCGCTCTGGGGAGACGCCACGGATCTGCGCGCCAGAGGCAGCCTCCGTTCGGCCCTGTGGAGGCTCCGCCGCGCCACCTATCCGGTGGTCACCCTGACGAGCGATCATCTCCAGTTGGCCCCCACGGTGGCCGTCGACCTCCGGGAGGGCGAAGCGCTCGCCCACCGGGTGCTCGACCCGTCGCAGGACCTCGACGACGTCGCCGAGGTGAACGAGGACGTCTTGTCCGCCGACCTCCTTCCCGACTGGACCGAGGACTGGGTGCTGATGGAGCGCGAGTCCTACCACCAACTCCGCCTGCGCGCGCTCGAGGCGCTGTGCCGGCGACTCAGCGCGGACGGGCGGTTCGGTCAGGCCGTGCAGGCCGGGCTCGCCGCGGTGTCGGGAGAGCCCTTGCGCGAGAGCGCCCGCGCCGCGCTGATCGAAGCGCACCTCGCGCAGCGGAACGTCGCGGCGGCGCTCCGCGAGTACGACGCGTTCCGCCGGCTCCTGCACGACGAGTTGGGACTCGAACCATCCGAGGACCTGCGAGCCTTGGTCGAGGGCCTGACCGACGAAGGCGGCCCTCGGTAACGCCCGCGTGACGCCCCGCACCCAGGATGGGCGTATGGGGACCCAGCACGCCGATCGCACCGGGATCTTGATCGTGCGCGTGTGGATCGAAGGCGACGCTCGCGAAGGGTTCCGCGCGCGGATCACGCGGACGCTCGACTCGGCGGGCCACGAGCGAGAGACGCTCGCGGCGGCCACCCCCGAGGACCTCTACGGCGTCGTGCGGACCTGGGTGGAGGCGTTCGTCGATCAGGAGACCGACGCACATCCGGTGACGCTCGCGTGACGCGAAGGAACGACGCTGTCACCGAGTCGCGTGGCCATCGAGAGGAAGGAGGACGGCCATGATGTACCTGCTGTTGATCGCTCTCGTGCTCTTCATCCTCGGGATCTTCACCGTGAAGGTCCTGTGGTGGGCGGCGTTGGTCTTCGCCGCCATCTGGCTCTACGGCACGTTGCGCTCGCGCGGCCGGGTGAGCTCCTAGCGCCGCCCGGCGCCGTCGGTCGCCGCCGACACGCGAGGTGGGGTCCTCAGATCGAGAGACCCCCCTTGCACACCTGGCCCTTCGGGCTCACCGCCCGCGCGCGCAGGGTGTCGGCGCCGACCGTGTCGCGCACGCTCCGCTCGACCTCGAAGTCGCCCTGGCGGTCGGTGGTGCGGGTGAGCGTCGCGAAGACGTCGCCCTCGTGACGGAGCTTCACGTGCCAGGTGCGCCCGGCCGCGGTCGCGTCGACGTCGAACTCCATGTCGATCCGCGAGCCCTCGTCCTCGGCGCCGAGCTCCCAGCGCGCCCCCATGCTGCAGACCCCGTACCTGTGGACCTCGCGTCCTTCGTCGTCGTCGGCGAACGAGGTCGAGACGGACACCGTGCCGACCAGCACCAGGGCGGCGAGCACGGCGATGGTCGAGCCGAACCGACGCGTCTTCATCGGTCTTCCTTCCTGATCGTCCAACTACATCTGATGCGCCGGGCATGAGCCCCGGCTGAGGGGGTCATGAGACGTGCTCTTATCGGGCCGTCTCGCGGTGGCGGGCGGGGCGGGCGTTCCTAGACTCGGGACAGGAGGGCCATGGGTCGGCACGCGGGATCGGTTCGCGAGGCACCGGCGCCCACACCCGTCGAGACCGTGCCTGCCGGCGGCGAGGCCGTCGCCCAGGAACGGCCCGACCGATGGACGCGGGTCCGGCGCGCCCTCACCGGGATCCGGGCGCGGCTGCTGATCCGCTACGTGCTGCTGCTCGCGCTCACGCTGTTCGCGTCGATCCTCGTGGTCCGCCAGGTGCTGCTGAACCGCGTCGACCACCGGATCGACGAGCGCCTGACGCACGAGGTCCAGGAGGTGCAGAGCGTCGCGGCGATGAAGGACCCCGAGACCGGCGAGCCCTACGGGGCGCACCTGCGGACCTTCTTCCACGACTTCCTGCCGACCGACCCGCCCGAGCCCGCGGAGACCGACTTCACCTTCGTGGGCGGACTGCCCTACATGCGCGAGGTCGGCGACAGCAGCGTGGCGCGCCCGCTCGAGTTCGAGGTGGGCGCGGCGCTCGGGTGGGGCACGCTCGACCGGCAAGCGCGCGGCTCCCTCACCACCGCCGACGGCACCTACGAGTACCTCGCGGCGCCGATCACCGTGGGGGGCGCGACGAAGGGCGTCTATGCGGTCGCGCTGTTCCGCGCCGCCGAGCTGCAGGAGGTCACCGACGCGGTCGAGGCGGCGACCGGGGTCGCGCTGATCGCGTTGCTCGTCGGCTCGATCCTGGCCTGGGGCGTCGCCTCTCGGGTGCTGAAGCCGGTGGCGGCCGTGACCGAGACGGCACGCTCGATCTCCGGCTCGGACCTGTCGCGGCGGGTCCCGGTCCGCGGCGACGACGAGATCGCGCGCCTGGCGGCGACCTTCAACGACGTGCTCGACCGGCTCGAGGCCGCGTTCGTGGCGCAGCGCGCGTTCCTCGACGACGCCGGCCACGAGCTGCGGACCCCGATCACGATCGTCACCGGGCAGCTCGAGCTGCTGCAGGACGACCCCGCGCGGCGCGAGGAGACGCTCGCGCTGGTGATGGACGAGCTGGATCGGATGACCCGGATCGTGAACGACCTGCTGCTGCTCGCGAAGGCGCAGCGCTCCGACTTCCTGCGTCTGGACACCGTCGACGTCGGCACGCTCACCGACGAGGTGCTGGCGAAGGCCTCGACGCTCGGCGAGCGCCGATGGGAGCGGGAGGCGGCCGGGCGCGGGGTGATCGTGGCGGACCGCCAGCGCCTGACGGAGGCGCTGATGCAGCTCGCCGACAACGCGGTCAAGCACACCACGGGAGGGGCGACGATCGCGATCGGGTCGTCGGTCTCCGGCGCCGAGGCGCGGTTCTGGGTCCGCGACGAGGGCGCGGGGATCGCGCCGGCCGAGCAGGAGCGGATCTTCGCGCGGTTCGCCCGCGGCTCGGACGGCCGCCGCGGCGAGGGCGCGGGGCTCGGCCTCGCGATCGTGCGCGCGATCGCGGAGGCGCACCACGGGAGCGTGTCGGTGCGGAGCGCCCCCGGGGAG
>JBLMXP010000021.1:0-2734 GCA_050257835.1 Planctomycetaceae bacterium
CGTCACCTGATCGGGGAGGGAAGCGATGCGGGGTCCGGACCGCGAACGCCGGCACCGTCACCCATCCCGTGGGCCCCCGTGTCCGCGCATGCAGCCGTGGTTCGGCGCCGCTCGGAGAGGGGAGGACGCATGCGCAGCAGGTCTGGTTCGCGCGTGCATCATCGTCGCGACCTAGTGATCGCCGACGCCGACGGCACGAACCGGACGGTGATCCGCGACGGCGGCGCGAAGTACCAGCCCTTCTACCCGGACTGGGCGCCGGACGACTCCGCGATCGTCTTCGAGCGCGTCGACTTCGACCGGGACCGGACCGACATCGTCCGGGTCGACCTGCCCGGGGGCACGCTCACCCAGCTCACGGCCACGCCGCATCATCAGGAGTGGGCTCCCGTGTTCTCGCCGGACGGCACGACGATCGCCTACGTGCGAGGGAAGAACCGGACCGACGGGAACCAGGACATCTGGACGATTCCGGCGGGCGGCGGCACGCCGACGCGGGTCACGGCCACCCCGCGCCGGGTGGAGACCTCGCCGGACTGGCAGGCGATCTGAAGGGCTGCGCCGGGACTCAGAGGCCCGAGACGATCAGGTCGGCGCGGCTGGCCGGGTCGTCGTGCTCGAAGAACCAGTCCTCGGCGGCCGCCCAGGCCTCGGTGAGTGCCCGGACGCGGGGGGCCCGCTTGACCGCCACCCGCTCCAGGCACACCTCGAGCGGCGTCTGCACGACGATCCGCACGTCCAGGAGCCGTTCGAGCTCGCGCCGGGTCGCGCCGACGCCCTCGACGATCACGACGCCCTCGGGGCCCACCGGGACCGGCGTGCCGTCCACGACGCAGCGCTGCCAGTCGTAGCGGCGGTACCTGGCCGCAACGCCCGAGCGGAGCGGCTCCAGCAGCTCGGCCTGGAGCCGGCGCCAGTCGATCAGCAGGGCCGCGGCCTCCTCGGGCGGCAGCGCCACCCGCCGGTCGTGGCGCATCGGCCGGTAGAAGTCGTAGACGTCCACGATCGTCGCGCCGAGGCGGTGGGCCACGCGTTCGGCGAGCGCGGTCTTGCCCGCGCCGCAGCGCCCGTCGATGCCGACCAGGGTCACCCGTCCGGTCCCCGAGGCAGCCTCGATCAGCGCGCAGGCGGCGTCCGTCGCGTCGTCCGGGTGGGGCGCGACGATGTCGAGCAGTTGCACGTGCAGGCCTTCCGTCCGTCCGATCGATCCGAGGCGGACGATAGGGACCGCGCCGCCGCGGAGGAAGTCCCGTATCCGCAGGACAAGGGCAGCCCAGACGTCCCGGGCTGGTCGCCGGCTCCCCGCCCCGCCGAACTCAGGCCGTGCGGATGCAGAGGCGCTTGACGTCGGGGTCGGCGTAGGTCGCGCCGCTCCGCTTGTCCGCCAGGCGCGGGTGCGTGAAGCACACGCGCTCCAGGTGCGCCCGCTGCTTGCCCGGGCAGTCCGGGTAGGCGAGGTGCGGGTCGAGGTAGGCCGTGTCGCTGTAGGCGCCCGACGCGTTCGCCGTGCCGCTCACCTTGGACGAGAGCAGCCCGGCGTCGACCGTCTTCACCACGCCCGAGCGCTTGCCCGAGGGGAGCAGGCACGTGTACCGCGCCCACGACGACGCGCTCAGGTGCACCGTCGCGTCGGCCTTGGGCGCCAGCCCGACCTCGGTGAACGGCGCCACCAGCGTGACCAGGTCGTTCGTGAACGTGACCCCGCGGAAGCGCGCCTTCGCCTCCGCGCCCACCATCGTCGTGGCGACGATCGTCACCGCGACCACCGCCACCGCCGTACCGCGCAGCACCTGCTTCATCAGGACCCTCCCGTGGCCGATCGAGGGCTCAGTTTCGCGCAACGGCATCCCGGAGCGCTACCCCCTTGATCGCTCACCGGGCCTCGAGCACGTAGCCCATCCCGCGCGCGGTGCGTAGGCGGTCGCTGCCGAGCTTCTTGCGCAGGTAGCTCACGTAGACCTCGACGACGTTGGAGCCGGGGTCGAAGTCGTAGCCCCACACGTTGCTGAGGATCTGCTCGCGGCTGAGCACCTGCCCCGGGTGCTCGAAGAACAGCTTCGCGAGCGCGAACTCCCGCGCGGAGAGCTCCACCATCCGGCCCTCGACGAACGCCCGCTTCGTCCGCAGGTCGAGCGAGGCCGCGCCGACCGTGAGCGTCGCCGCGTCGGGCGCGCGCTCCGGACGCAGGCGCGCGCGCACCCGCGCGAGCAGCTCGTCGAAGTGGAAGGGCTTGGTCACGTAGTCGTCGGCGCCGGTGTCCAGGCCGATCACGGTGTCGGCGACGCTGTCGCGCGCGGTGAGGATCACCACCGGCAGCCGCCGCCCCTCGCGCCGGAGCTCTTCGAGCACCGTGAGCCCGTCGACCTCGGGCAGGCCGAGGTCGAGGATCAGCAGGTCGAACTCGCCGGAGCGTGCGAGTGCCAGCGCGACGTCGCCGCCCTGCGCGACCTTGGCGGTGAAGCCCTCGGCCTCGAAGCCGCGCTGCAGGAACGACGCGATCCCGGTCTCGTCCTCGGCGATCAGGATCCTGGTCACGGCTCGCCTCCCACGGGCTGGTCCACCGGCAGCGCGATCGTGAACGTCGCGCCCTCCCCGGGGGCGCTCCGCACCGAGACGCTCCCGTGGTGCGCCTCCGCGATCGCGCGCACGATCGCGAGGCCGAGCCCCGCGCCCTCGCCGCGGCGGCCGTCCGAGCCGCGGGCGAACCGCTCGAAGATCCGCTCCTGCTCGGCCG
>JBLMXP010000022.1:0-14859 GCA_050257835.1 Planctomycetaceae bacterium
GGGGTATCCGTGCGCTGCAGAGCTTGCGGTAGCGAGAACGAGGCAGGACGGAAGTTCTGCGGCGACTGCGGCGCTCCATTGGTGCTGGCGTGCCCCGCCTGCGGCTCGGCGAACCCGCCGACGGTACGGTTCTGCGGCGAGTGCGGCTCGGCGCTGGTCGAGGCCGCCGAACAGATGAGCGGGTCGGCTCTCCCCCCTCCGACCGGTGCGACGGAACGGAGGCTCGTCTCGGTCCTGTTCTTGGACCTCGTGGCGTTCACGACGCTGTCGGAACAGCGCGACGCCGAGGAGATGCGCGAGCTGCTCAGCCGATACTTCGAGACCGCTCGCACGGTGATCACGCGATACGGGGGGGTCGTCGAGAAGTTCATCGGCGATGCCGTGATGGCGGTCTGGGGCGTTCCTGTCACGCACGAGGACGACGCCGAGCGCGCGGTTCGAGCAGCCCTCGAGCTCGTCGATGCCGTCGAGGCGCTCGGTGAGGCGACCGGTGCACCGCTGCGTGCCCGCGGCGGGGTACTGACCGGCGAGGCCGCCACGATGGCAGGAGGCGAAGCCGAGGGGATGGTCACCGGGGACATGGTGAACACGTCCTCACGCCTCCAGTCGGCGGCGGAGCCCGGCGCCGTGTTCGTCGGTGATGCGACCTATCGGGCGGCGAACCGAGCGATCGTGTTCGAGGACGGCGGTCACCTCGCGCTGAAGGGGAAGGAGGAACCGGTGCACGCCTGGCGCGCCCTTCGCGTGGTCGCCCAGCGCCAGGGTGCCAACCGACTTTCGGTCGAGCCGCCGTTCGTCGGACGCAGCGAGGAACTACGGATGCTGAAGGACCTGCTGCATGCCAGCGGCCGCGAGGGGAAGTCGCGAGTGGTCTCCGTCACCGGGATCGGCGGGATCGGGAAATCGCGCCTCGCCTGGGAGCTGCTGAAGTACATCGACGGCCTCACCGAGGTCGTCTACTGGCATCACGGCCGGTGCCCCTCCTACGGCGAGGGGGTCACGTTCTGGGCGCTCGGCGAGATGGTACGGATGCGCGCCGGGATCGCGGAGACAGAGGCGGTCGGCCCGTCGCGGCAGAAGCTCGCGGACGCCGTCGCCGAGTTCGTGCCCGAGGAGGAGGAGCGGCGTTGGGTCGAGCCGCGGCTGGCGTTCTTGCTCGGACTCGAGGACAAGCCCCCAGGCGGTCGCGACGAGCTCTTCGCGGCGTGGCGCACGTTCTTCGAGCGGATCACCGCGCTCGGGACGGTCGTGATGGTGTTCGAAGATCTTCAGTGGGCGGACGCCGGGCTGCTGGACTTCGTCGAGTCGATGCTCGAGTGGTCTCGCTCGGTGCCGTTGATGGTGGTGACGCTCGCGCGTCCCGAACTCGCGGACCGCAGGCCGAACTGGGGAGCGGCCCAGCGGAACTTCGTGTCGGTGCACCTGGAGCCGCTCGACGGCGACGCGATGCGCGAGATGGTCGGGCGGATGATCCCGGGCGCGGGCGAGGACTCGATCGCGGCGATCGTCGAGCGCGCCGAGGGCGTCCCCCTGTACGCGGTGGAGACGATCCGGATGCTCGCCGACCGCGGGGTGCTCCGAGCGGGCGAGGACGCATACGAGTTGGTCGGCTCGATCGGCGACCTGGAGGTCCCTGAGACGCTGCACGCGTTGGTGGCGTCGCGTCTGGACGCTCTCTCCACGCAGGACCGGGCGTTGCTGCAGGACGCCGCCGTCCTCGGAACCACGTTCGCGCTCGAGGCGCTCGCCGCCGTCACCGGAACCGACACCGACACGTTGCTGCCGCGACTGCAGGATCTCGGACGCCGCGAGCTCCTGGTCCAGCAGATCGATCCTCGCTCACCAGAGCGCGGCCAGTACGGATTCGTGCAAGGGATCATCCGCGAGGTCGCCTACGGGATGCTGGCGAGGGCGGACCGGCGGGCACGCCACCTGGCGGTGGCCCACCATTTCGAGTCCGAAGGCGATCCCGAGCTCGCGGGGCTCGTGGCGGCGCACTACGTGGAGGCACTGCACGCGACGCCCGCGGGCCCCGACGCGGACGCGATGGCCGCTCGCGCGCGGGACTGGCTCGGTCAAGCGGCGGAGCGGGCGACGGCGCTCGGCTCGCCCCTGCATGCGCTGGCCTCGCTCGACCAGGCGCTCGCGATCACGCCGTCGGGTGTGGAACGTGCGACGCTGCTCCGGCAGGCGGCCGACGCGTCCGCCGCGGCGCTGCGCCGAGAGCAGGCGATCGCGAACCTGCGCGAGGCCGCCGACGTCTTCGGCGAGGCCGGCGACGTCGAGAGCCAGGTGGCAACGATGGGACGGCTGGTCTCCGCGCTGTTCGGGGACAACCGGGTCGAAGGTCTCTCGAGCATCACCGATCAGATGCGTACGCTCCTCGGGACGAGCGAGGATCCGCTCGCTCGCGCCGAACTCGCGTACGCCGAGGCGATCCGTGCGCGCTTGGTGGGCGGCCGAGAGGACTCGATCGCGCAGCTCGACCTGGCCTGTGCCGGGTTCGAACGGGCGGGCGCGGTCGAGCGTTTCACCGATTCCCTGACCTGGAGGGCACACCTGCTGGCAACGCTGGGGCGGCACCGGGAATCGGAGATCCTTCACCGCGGGATGCTCTCGCGGGCCACCAAGGCGGGGGATCGGCGTGGGATGGCGATCGCGCTCGGATCACTGTCGGTGAGCGCCGGTGAGGTGGATGAGGCGCTCCGCTACTGCCTGGAACAGCTCGAGGTCGCGCGGAAAGCGGGCCTTCGGGAAGAAGAGCTCACCGCGATCTCGAACGGGATCGAGTTCGCCGTCGAGTGCGGGGATTGGGACGTCGCCGACCGGTTCCTCGCGGAGATGACGGCGATGCCCGATCTGCCGAAGGACCTCGAAGACACTGCCGCCTTGGGGACGGTGCTGCTCGCGGCATACCGCGGGGATCGCGCGACCGCTCGGAGCGCCGATGAAGGCATCGGCGCCGTGGAAGGGTACGTCGTGCCACCGCTCCGAGCATGGATCCAACGGGTTCGCGCGGTCGAGCGGGCGATGGCCGGCGACCTCGAGGCGGCGGTCGAAGAGGCGCTGGGATCGATCGCCCAAGATCCCGCAGGGATGAACAGCTCGGCTGCCGTCTGGTCCGGTGGGCACGCAGCGATCTGGATGCGCGACGCCGAGCGGCTCCGCGCGCTGCTCGCCTCGACGCCGCCCGAGATCGACCGGCCATGGTCCACGGCAGCTCGCCGAGCCCACGAGGCGGCACTGGCCGCGCTCGATGGCAACGTGCACGAGGCGGCGACCCAGTACGACGCGGTCTTGGCCGAGCGACTCTCGCGAGGCGACCGGTTCTTCCACGCACAGATGGCGATCGATGCCGCCGCGGTCCTACCGCCCGACCTCGCCCCCGAAGGTGCGGTTGAGGCGGCGAGGACCTATCTGGCGGATCTCGGCGCACATGGATTGCTCGAACGCCTGGACATCGTGCTCACCGGTCGGGCCGCGGCACGATAGCCCAGCTCCGTTCGACATCGTCGTTGCCCTCAGCGCTCGCGCATGATCGCGAGGACGCGCTCGCCCCGGGACAGCCGCCGGTCTGCCGCCGGGTTCAGGTTCACGGTGCCGTCGGAGCCGACGACGGCGACGGCGATCGCAGCCTGCTTCTGCTTCAGCTCGGCCAGCGCGTCAACGAACCGGGCGCCCTCGAGGGAAGCGGGCACGTCGATCGAGCGCAGGTTGTCGGGCCCCCGGCCGGCGTCATGCGTGAGCAGATCGCCGACGACCCGACTGACGCCGTGGTCGGTCGCCGCGCTCGCGAGGAGCAGGCTCGTGACCTCGCCAGTCACGATCAGCTCGTCGGCGCTGACCTGCCGGAAATGCTCGACGTTCTCCGCGAGCAGCACCTCGACGCAGGTATAGCAGGCCGGCTTCGTGCTCTCGACCGAGAGCGCGGTCAGAAGCGTCTTCCCGTCGATATCGTGCGGGGACGACGAACGCGTGTCGTCCGCCAGGAGGATCGCGGTCGTCGCACGATCCAGCCCTGCCCGCGCGAGATCCTCCCTACGAGCGGGATCGCCGCGCACGAAGATCGTGTCCGACGCGTCGATCGGGGCGGCGGGGACGTCGGCGAGGATCACGATCGGTCGCCGGTCGGGCCCATCGGTCGCGCGGAGCTCCTCGACGATGGTGCGGGCGCGGGCGTTCCACCCGCAGATCAAGACGTGCTCGGACACACGGGTCTCATGCATACCGGACTGCCTCCGTAGGAGAAGATCCACCAGCCTCGACACGATCGCCGCGGTTCCCGTGGCGACCAGGCCGACCCCGACGATCACGACCAGATACGACACCAGCCAACCGCCGGCGGTCTGGAACTCGATCGGCGAGCCCTGTTCCATCAGGGTCCGCCACATCCAGAAGTACGCGTTCGGCACGGTCTGGATCTGGGGGTTCGCGTGCCGCTCGAAGAGCCACAGCAGGAGCGGGCACGAGATCAGGATGACGAGCAGCACCGCGAACGAGCGACTGAGGAACGGAGTGATGCCGGACCGCTCCAACAGCATCGCTCGATGGTTCGCGCGGTGCGTCCTCGCCGTCGTCATGTCCGGCGGATGCTATGCCGGTGACCGTGCTCGCGCGAACCGATCCCGCTCGCGCGGGTACGCGACGTCAGCCCGCCAGCTCGGCTTCCACCGCGGGCAGGTAGTGCCAGGCGCCGCACTCGGTGAGCAGCGCGCGGGCGCGCTCGAACGACGGCCGGGGGTCGGCGCCGGCGAGGCGCTCGGCGCGACCGAGGTCCACGAGCACGAGCGCCTCGTGGATGCGGATGCCGAGCTCGCCGAGGGCCTCAGCGGCCCCGCGGAGCGACCGGACGGCCGAGGCGGGGTCCTCCGTTCCCCCGACCAGCCCATCCGCCGCCCGGAGACAGGCGCGTGCGAACGGCGACCGCGCGTCGGCGAGCGTCGCCCGTGCGTGAAGCGCGCGCTCACGGTCGCCGCGCGCGACGAGCATCCGAACCAGGTCGAGCGGGATGTGCGGGTCCTGGTCGGCGAGGAGCAGACCGGGCGTCTCCGCCGCATCCCACAGCAGCGCGACCGCCCGGTCGCGATCCCCGCGAGACCAGGCGAGCTGGGCGTCGGCCCACACGCCCAGACCCACGACCTGCGGGTCGATCCGCTCCGGACCGATCGACGCCGCGGCCGCGAGCTCTGCGGCAGCGTCGTCGAGCGCGCCTCGCTGCAGCGACATCGCCGCGAGGGTCACGTGCCGCATCGCGGTGAGGGGCTCGTCGCCGGCCGCTTCGGCGTCGTCGAGCGAGGCCCGAAGGAGCGGGTCGGCAGCGTCGAGGTCGCCCCGGAGGAGCTCGATCTCGCCCAGCGAGCCTTCGATCCAGGCGAGCCACCCCGTGCCGCCGACCCGCCGAGCCATCTCCACGCCCTCCTCGGCGATCGCCTTGGCCCGAGGGAGATCGGTGGCGGCCGACGCGAGCTGCGCCGCGAAGTTGTTGTAGGCGCGCTGCAGGTTCACGCGGTCTCCGGCCTCCTTCGCGAGGAGGAAGGCTTCCTCGATCGTCGTCATCGCCTCCTCGTTCCGGCCGCTGAACGACAGCTCGATCGCCAGATCCTGGACGGCGGCGGCGCGGATCTCGATCGCGCCGACGCGTTCGGCCATCGCCGCGGCACGCCGGGAATCCGCCTCGGCGTCCTCCAGCTCCCCGAGCCGCCACAGGAACTGGCCGCGGATCCGGACCGCTTCGGCCAGCTCGATCGTGTCGCCCATCGGCTCGAGGGCCGCGACCGCGTCGTCGGCGCTGCGACGCGCCTCGTCCTCCTTGCCCTGGAGGAACAGCGCGAGGACGAGCCACGCCTTCGACCAACCGGCGCCGAGCTCGTCGCCCGCTTCCTCGCACAGGGCGATCGACGCCAGGCACGCCTCTTCGGTGACCTCGCTCGGCTCGACGCCGAACGACACCTTGACGAGCGCCCTCCCGATCTGCGCACGATCGACCGCCGAGGCCCCGACCGCCGCTCCCAGACGCAGCGCGTGCCGGAACCAGCGCGCCGCCTCCAGCGGGAGCCACAGGGCCGCCTCGCGGTCGCCGGCGGCGCGGGTCCACCGGTACGCGTCGCGGGCGAGGTCGTCTCGCGCGGCGCCGCTCACGCCGAGCTCGTCGAGGTACCCGAGCGCCTCGAGCTCGTGCGTCGCGATCAGCGCCGGGTTCTCCTCGGCGCGGTCACCGGCGCGCTGCTCGGCCCACGTCGCCACCTGGACGTGCTTGTCGGCGCGCAGGGACTTCGGGAGCGAGTCGTACGCGCCGTCACGGATCAGCGCGTGGCGGAACGTGAACTCGAGCTCGTCGGAGAAGCTCGGCGGGTCGATCGGCACGACGAGCTCCTTCACCCGCAGGCGTCCGAGCGCGTCGCGGATCTCGCCCGGACCCCGCCCGGCCAGGGTGGCCAACGCGCCGGCCCAGAACACCCGGCCGACCACGGACGCGTCCTGCAGGAGGGTCTTCTCGTCGTCGGGGAGCGCGTCGATCCTCGCGGCGATCAGCGCCTGGATCGAGCGCGGCAGCTCGACGTCGTCGACGGGCTTGGCCACCTCCCACCGCGATGCCGCCGTCGCGCGGAGCACACCGTCGTCGATCAGCTTGCGGACGATCTCCTCGACGTAGAGGGGGTTGCCCTCGCTCCGCTCCGCGATCGTGCGCGCCAGCTCCGGGGAGACGGCGCCGGGCAGGAGGTCGGCGAGCATCGACTCGCTCTCGGGCTCGGAGAGCGGCTCGAGGTAGATCGAGGTGGCGTTGCGTTTGCCCCCGCCCCACGACGGGCGCGCGTCGAACAGCTCGGGGCGCGCGAGCGTCACGAACAGGATCGGGCCCTGCGCCCAGTCGGCCACGTGCTCGATGAAGTCGAGCAGGCCGGTGTCCGCCCAGTGGATGTCCTCCAGCACGAGCGTGAGCGGATAGCGCGACGCCATGCGCTCCACGAACCGGCGCCACGCGTCGAACAGCTCCTCCCGGGTGAACGAGCCGGCCTCCCCCGCGCCGACGAGGGCACAGACCTGCGGCGCCACGGCGGTGTCGCCGAACAGCTCCTCGACGGCGGCCCCGACCTTGCGGACCGCCACCTCGGTCGGGTCGTCCTCGAGGATCTCGCACTGCGCCTTGACGGCGTCGGCGACGGCCGAGTAGGAGGCGTTCCCGTACGCGAGGCAGCGCCCGCGACGCCAGTAGAACGTCTCCGGCAGTCCCTCGACGTACCGCTCCAGCTCGCGCACCAGCCGCGACTTGCCGACGCCGGCGGGACCCACCACGGTGACGAGCGCCGGCCTGCCCTCGTTGCGGACGCGTTGGAGCGTCTGCTTCAACACGGCGAGCTCCTCGTCGCGGCCGACGAGCGCGGCCTCGATCCCGAGCTGCGGCCGCTCGCCTCGCTGCTTCGCACGGACCCGCAGCACCTGCCATGCGGGGACGCGCTCGGCCTTCCCCTTCAGCTCGAGCGCCGCCAGCTCCCGGTACTCGATCACGTCCTTCGTCGCGGCGAACGTCGCGGGTCCCACGAAGATGTGGCCCGGCTCGGCGGCGCTCTGCAGGCGTGCGGCGACGTTCACGGCGTCCCCCGTCAGCATCCGGTCGCGGGTGCCGCTCACGCGGTCCTGGTCGACGAGGACCTCACCGGACTCGACGCCGATCCGCATCGCGAGCTGAGGCCGCCCCTCGGCCGCGAACCCGTGGTTCAGCTCGGACAGCACCGCCTGCATCTCGAGCGCCGCACGGACCGCCCGCTCCGCGTCGTCCTCGTGCGACCGCGGAACGCCGAAGACGGCGAGGACCGCGTCGCCCATGAACTTCTCGAGCAGCCCCTCGTAGCGGGAGACCTCCTCGGTCAGCCGGTCGAACGCCCTGCCGACGACCGACTGGACGATCTCGGGGTCCTCGGTCTCCGCGAGCGAGGTCGATCCGACGAGGTCGGCGAACAGCGCCGTCGCGTACTTGCGCTCCCGTCGCCGCTGCTCGGCCTCGCCGAGCGGCTCGCCGCAGTTCGAGCAGAACCGCGCGCGCTCGGCGTTGTCCTCCCCGCAGCGTGGACAGGTGCGCATGACGGCATGAGCCTACGGGAGCGCGCGCTACCCTTCGTGCCGATGATCCGGTACGTCGCCCTGCTGCGCGGGATCAACGTCGGCGGCAAGAACCTGATCCGGATGCCCGCGCTGCAGGCGTGCTTCGAGCACGAGGGTTTCGAGGACGTCTCCACGTACATCCAGAGCGGCAACGTGCTGTTCTCCGCCGACGGGTCGGCGCGGGCCGGACTCGCCGAGCGGATCGAGCGGATGCTCGGCGCCGAGTTCGGCTATGACGCGACCGTGGTCCTGCGGGACCTGCGACAGATGCGGTCGATCGTCGACCGAGCGCCGGACGGGTTCGGCACCGATCCCGAACGGTCGCGCGACGACGTGGTCTTCCTCAAGCCGCCGCTCACCGCACGCGAGGCGATGCGGTGGGTGCCCACGAGGGACGGGGTCGACACCGCGACCGCCGGGACCGGCGTCCTCTACTTCTCGAGGGTCGCGAGCCGCGCGGCACAGAGCCGTCTCAGCCGGATCGTGTCGACGCCGATCTACCGGAACCTGACGATCCGCAACTGGAACACCACCGTGAAGCTGCGGCAGCTGCTCGAGGACTGACGGCCATGCGCGTCCTCACGCCGCGGGTACCCGCTTCTGCGGATCCACGAACGGGATCTCGGCGGTGACGCCGGTGCGGGTCCCGTCGTCGGTCTCGACCTCGAGACGGTTCCCCGGTTCGGCGAACCCGATCGGGACCCAGACGTAGCCGATGTTGCGCTCCAGGCGAGGCGACCAGCATGCGTCGGTGACGTGGCCGACGCGCTCGCCGCCCGAGGACACGGGCCAGTGCTGCGTCGGCTGCGCCACCGGGTCGCCCTCGATCACGATCCCGACCAGCTTCCGCGAGACACCCTCGCGGCGGATCCGTTCGAGTGCCTCCTTGCCGATGTAGTCGGCCTCCTGCTCCTCGACGAGGCGCTCGAGCCCCGCCACCTCGAACGGGTTCGTGTCGAGCCCGATGTCGGAGCCCCAGTCGAAGATCCCCGCCTCGATCCGGCGGATGTCCGACGACGGCGTGACCCGGATGCCGTACGGCGTGCCCGCCGCGAGGATCCGCTCCCACAGATCGTCGCCGCGGCTCGGGTCGCGCAGGTAGATCTCGTAGCCGACCACGGCGGTCCACCCCGTACGGCTGATCACGACGGGGATCCCGTCGAGGTCCGCCTCGTCGCACCAGTAATAGCGCATGTCGAGGATCCACTCGCCGAACAGGTCCCGCATCACGTCCTTGGCCTTCGGCCCCTGCACCTGGACGGGGTACACGTCCGGATGCCCCACGTGCACGTCCATCCCGGAGTTGACGGCCACCCCCATCGCGTACAGGCCGGCGTCGGAATCGGCGAGCGCGAGCCACCAGCGGTCCTGCTCGACCCGGAGCAGGACCGGGTCGTTCACGATGCCGCCGTCCGGCGAGGTGATCAGCACGTACTTGCCCTGCTTGACCGCGCACCGCGTGAGGTCGCGGCAGGTGAGCATGTTGGTGAACGCACTCGCGTCGGGTCCCGTGATCTCCACGATGCGCTCGACGCTCACGTCCCAGAGGGTCACGTCGTTCACGAGCGCCCAGTACTCCTCGATGGGATCGCCGTAGGTGTTGGGGTGGTACATGTGCGAGTAGATGTCGTAGGCGGTGCATCCGGCGCGCAGCGTCGCCTCGAAGAACGGCGATCGCCGGTACCACGGGCCCCAGTTGAGGATGGTGTGCTCCGGCAGCGTCATGCGATCCCTCCCGGTCGGCCGACGGAGCGGAGTCTAGGATCGGACCGCGTTCGAGCGTGAGGCGGCCTCCGGCACCTCTGAACCGGCCCACCGCCAGGCCGCGACGGGGCATGTCGTTCGAGGCTTGCCCTTCCGAGGCGACTGCACGATAGTCACGCGATGCAACGGCTCCCGGACGACCTGCCCGCCGCCGGCGCGACGCTCGCGGCGGGCGTCACCGGCGGGTTCGTGTGCGGCGTGCTGATCGGCGGTGTCGGCGGGCGCCTCGCGATGCTCCTGCTCCGCCTGACGTCGGACCCCGCGCTCCGCGGCGTGACCACCGACGACGGGTTCACGATCGGCCGGGTCTCCTCCGAGACGATCTTCCTGCTCGGCGTGACGACCGGGCTCGGGATGGTCGGTGGCGTGCTCTACCTGGTCGTGCGCGGCTGGATCCCGCCCCGCCTGCGGGTGGCGTCGATGACCGCGTTCTTCGGGCTCGTCGGCGGCGCCGGCCTGATCTCGCCGCACGGGCTCGACTTCAACGCGCTCGGGCCGCTGCCGCTCGCGGTGGCGCTGTTCGTCGCGATCCCCGCTGCGTACGGAGCCGCGATGCCGTGGCTGACCGAACGGCTGCTCCGCGAGGACTCGGCGATCCGACGCCGGCCGTGGGGGTGGATCGCAGGGCTGCTCCCGCTCGTGTTGGCCAACGTGGTCGGCCTGGTCGTGCTCGTGGTCGCCTGGGTGGTCTGGACCGTCGGCCGCACGGCACCGGGGGTCGTCGCCGCGTGGCGGTCGCGCGCCACGATCTGGGTCGGCCGAGCGGCGCTCGTCGTGGCAACCGTCCTCGGCGGCGCCGGCCTGGTCCGCGACGGTCTCGACATCCTCGCCTGACCCGCACCAACTACACTGAGCCTTCCGTTCCATCGGTGCCCGCGAGAGAGGGGGAAGGGCATGCCGGAGTTCATGGACGTCCATCGGGGGATGACGGGGATCACGCCCGAAGGACTGATAGAGGCGCACCAAGCCGACGTCGACATCCAGGACCAGGAGGGCGTCAACTTCAAGCACGCGTGGGCGGACCCGGAGTCGGGCCTGGTCTGGTGCCTGTCGGAGGCCCCGAACGCCGAGGCCGTGAAGAAGATCCACGAGCTGACGGGCCACCCCGCCTCCGAGGTCTACCCGGTCCCGGTCCAAGCGTAGGTTCGAGGTCACCCGGCCGGGCATGGCCGCGTCACGCTCGGATCCGGGCTCCTCGAACGCCCCGGAGCCCGTCCGCGACCTCCCGGCCGGCGATCTCTCGCCCTGGCTGGTCCAGGTCCACGCCGCGATCGGCGGCGAGGCCCCCTCCGTCGTGGCGTGCGGCGCCTGCACGGCGTGCTGCACGTCCTCGCAGTTCGTCCACGTCGAGCCCGACGAGACCGACACGCTCGCGCACGTCCCGCGCGAGCTGCTGTTCCCGGCACCGGGCGAGCCCCCCGGTCACCTCGTGCTCGGCTACGACGAGCGGGGCCATTGCCCGATGCTCGTGGACGGGCGCTGCTCGATCTACGAGCACCGGCCCCGAGCCTGCCGCGCCTACGACTGCCGCATCTTCGCGGCCACCGGCATCGAGCCGGACCGACCCCGCATCGCCGAGCGGACCCGCCGGTGGCGGTTCGATCTGCCGACCGATGCGGACCGCCGAGCCCACGACGCGCTCCGCGCGGCGGCCGGGACCCTCGATCCGGACGACGGCGCGAGCGCGACGGAGCGCGCGCTGCGGGCGACCGAGGTCGCGTCCCGGCTCTTCATGGGCTGACCGGTCAGCGGACCGCGCCGTCGGGCGCGAGCGGCATCGAACGGAGCCGCACGCCCGACGCGGCGAAGATCGCGTTGGCGAGCGCGGGGGCGACGGCCACGATCGGCGTCTCGCCCGCGCCCGCCGGCTCGATCTCCGGACGGTCGAGCAGCACCACGTCGATCGCCGGCACGTCCGACATCCGCGGCACCCGGTACTCCGACAGGCGCGGGTTCGCGATCGCGCCGTGCTCGAGGTGGACGGCCTCGAACAGCGCACCGCCCAGGCCCAT
Source organism: Planctomycetaceae bacterium (assembly GCA_050257835.1). Lineage (GTDB taxonomy): Bacteria > Actinomycetota > UBA4738 > UBA4738 > HRBIN12 > AC-51. The sequence goes on from JBLMXP010000022.1 coordinate 11,877, forward strand.
CACCGTGGCGCCCTCGATCTGGTTCGTCAGGTTGTCCGGGTTCACGATCGCGCCGCAGTCGAAGGCCGTCACGATCCGCACGACCTCGAGCCGGCCCTCGTCGTCGACGAGCACCTCGGCGCACGTCGCGACGTACGCGTCCTTCTCCACGCCGCACGCGATCCCGATCCCGCGGCCGGGACGGCCGCGCCGACCGTCCCATCCGGCGCGCTCGGCAGCAGCCCGCAGGACGGCGGCGAGGCGCTCGTCCTCGAGATGGCGCAGGCGCAGCGCGAGCGCGTCGGCCTCCAGTCGGTGCGCCAGCTCGTCGAGGTGGGACTCCCGCGCGAAGTGGTTCGCGGTCGCCGCGAGCGCGCGGTAGGAGCCCTGTCGCAGCGGCGAGTCGGCCGGGACGAACTCCGCACGCCGGTTCGGCACCTCGTAGGGCGTGTCGATCCCGGCGGAGCCGGCGTTGACGTTGGTGAAGGACCATGCGGTGAGGGCGCCGTCGGCGTCGGCCCCGCTGCGGACGTCGATCACCGCGGCAGGGCGCACGTAGCCGAACCGGAACTCCTCTTCGCGCGTCCACCGCACCCGCACGGGCCGGCCGGCCGCGCGCGCCAGCCGCGCGGCCTCGATCGCCGCCTGACCCGTGTGCTTGCCGCCGAAGCCGCCCCCGGTCGGCGGCACGATCACGCGCACCCGCGTCTCCTCCACGCCGAGGGCTTCGGCGAGCTCGTGCCGCACGCCGAAGGGCCGCTGCGTGCCCGTCCAAACGGTCACGCGGTCCTCGCGCCACTGCGCGAGCGCCGCGCGTGGCTCGAGCGGCACGTGCGCGAGGTACGCGGTCGTGTAAGTCTCGGCGAGCGCGACCTCGGCCTCGGCGAGCGCTCGGTCGACGTCCCCGACCTCCTCGCGCTCCGCGCCGCCCCAGCCCTCCGCCTGCACCGGGTGGGAGCGCAGGTGCGCGACCAGCTCGTCCTCGCCCGGCCCCGACGCCACGTCCCACGTCGCTCCGATCGAGCCCATCGCCGCGCGCGCCGTGGCGGCATCCGGCGCGGCCACCCCGATGAAGTCGCCTTCGTGCACCACCGTCACGTCCGCGATCGCGCGTGCCGCCTCGAGATCGACCGAGCGGAGCGACGCGCCCGCGACCGGGGGGCGCACCACCCGCCCGACCCATGCGCCGGGGAGCGAGACGTCCGAGGGGTAGCGTCGCGAACCGGTCACGACGCCGAGGGCGTCGATCCTCGGCGCCGGACGGCCTGCCACCGTCCATCTGGAAGCGGCCGTCAACGCCGGCTCGCCGGCGACGACCTCGACCCGGCGCACGCCCGGGGCCACCTCCCACGCCAGCTCGCGCGCGGCGGCGGCCGCCGTCCGCAGCGCGGGCCCGGCGTCGGGCGTCGACCGGCTCCCGAACGTGCCCATGTCGAACGGGCACACGTCGGTGTCGCCCATGACCAGCCGGACGGACCCGATCGGCACCCGGAGCTCCTCGGCGAGGAGCTGGGACAGCGCGGTGCGGTTGTCCTGCCCCACGTCGACCTTCCCCGTGAAGGCCGTCACGACGCCGTCGACGCCCACGTGGATCCACGCCCCGGCGGAGGTGGACCAGCGATCGCGCACCGGCGGCGCGACGACCACGAGCCCGTCGCCGAGGACCGAGAACCAGTCGCGCTCCAGCGGCTCTCGGAGGTCCCACGGCGCGTCGGGCGGCTCGAGCGGCGCCGTCGGGTCGGCCTCACGGCCCTGGACGAACATCACGCGACCGGGCTCGCGCGCCAGCTCGGCGGCCCGATGCACGGCGCGGAGGATCCGCGGGTACGTGCAGCACCGGCAGACGTTGTCCTGCAGGCCCGCGCGGATCTCGGCGTCGTCCGGGTCGGGGGAGCTGCGCAGCAGCGCGGTCGCGGCCACCACGAACCCCGCCGTGCAGAAGCCACATTGCATCGCGCCGACCTCGAGGAACGCCCGCTGCACCGGGTGCAGGGTCCCACCCTCGGCGATCCCCTCGACGGTCGTGACCGCGCGGCCATCGGCGTCGGCCAGCAGGTACCGGCAGGAGCGCACGGGCTCGCCGTCGACGAGCACCGTGCACGCGCCGCACTCCCCCTCGCCGCACCCGTACTTCGCACCGGTCAGCCCGAGCTCGTCACGGAGCGCCGAGAGCAGGCTCCGCTCGGGCTCGGACGCGAGGTCCCGTTCGACACCGTTGACGACGATCGCCATCGCGGACTCCTCCCTCGACGAGGCTACAGGGGCTCACGCTTCGGACGGGCCCGGGTCGGGCTCGGGCGGCAGGTCCACGACCGACCACGGCAGGCCGTGCTCGGTCAGCAGGTCCAGGAACGGAGCGGGGTCGATCTGCTCGGGTGCCGATACGCCTCGATCCGCGACCAGCCCCCTGGCGAGCAGGAGCGCGGCGCACGCGGCGGGGACGCCCGTCTGCAGCCCCGTCCCCTGGACCCCGAACGACGCGAACGCCTCGTCGTGGGACGTGATCTGGTACATGAAGCGACGCACCGGCTCTCCGCCGACCGTGCCCTCCGCGAGGGTGCCGACGCACACCGACCCGTGCAGCTTGCCGATCAGGTCCACCGGACGCGGCAGCCGCGAGACGAGCAGGTCGAGCGGCCGGAACCGACAGCCTTCGAAGTCGATCTCCCGGTTGTGGTCGAAGCCGAGCCGTCGCCACGCGAGCAACAGGTCAACCCACGCGTCGGGAAGGGCGATGTAGAAGTCAGCGTGCCGCAGGCCTTTGTCCGCGAGGAACATCGGCATCAGCTGGGCCTCTTCGTGGTCGATGTTCCACACGGTCAGGGTGCCGACCGGATCGGGGAACGCGAACGTCATGTGCCTCGTGAGGGGCTCGCGACGGAGCAGCCGGCCGTCCTCGAAGGCATGCGGCGGCAGGATCAGGCACTCCTCGACCGCGGTCGCCGGCGAGAAGCTGGGCGCGAGGTCGTAGCCCTCGACGGTGCCCGCGTCGCCGTCGAGCACC
>JBLMXP010000023.1:0-25445 GCA_050257835.1 Planctomycetaceae bacterium
CAGCACGACGTCGGCGTGCGCCGCCGACAGCAGGTCCCAGAACGGCTTGGTCCGCAAGAACTCGTAGTCCTCGGTCCAGTCGGCCTTCTGATACTTCAGCCAGTCGAACCGCGGGTGGTGCCAGTAGGCGAGCGTGCACGCCGCCGGGCGCGTCGCGAGGTCGTGCTGGAGCCACTCGTACTGCGGGTCGCCGGGACCGCAGCCGGTCGCAGCCGGGCAGATCGCCGAGTTGAGCGCGATCACGTGCCACGTGCCGAGGTCGAAGGAGTAGTAGCCGTCGGGACCGTGACCGATGTCGCCGAAGTACCGGTAGTAGCCGGAGGCGTCGGCCGTGCCGTAGTCGTGGTTGCCGGGCACCGGGTCGGTGATCGGCAGCAGCCGTCCGAAGTACCGGTCGTAGTTGTCGACGAAGTTCCGGTACTCGCCGTACTCGTACTGGATGTCGCCGAGGGCGAGGAACGCGTCGTAGGGATGCGCAGCGATCGCCGCCGCGACGTCGTCGTACTGACAGACCTGGCGGTTCCGCTTCGGCGGGTCCTTGCACGCGATGTCGCCGACCGCCGCCACGAGCGGAGCCCGTTCCGCGGCGCGCGCCCGAGACGCCGGGCCGGGGGCGCCCGCAGCGAGCGCCGCGACCACCACGGCGAGTGCCGCCAACGCGCCGAGCCCCCTCCGCACGGCCGTGACGCTAGTGACCCGGGTCCACGCAGGTCAACCGCCGAACGGCGGGTCTTCCGCCGGTCAGGAGCGGCAGCGTGTTCACCCGGACAGGTAGAGCAGGAGGATCGACGTGTAGAGACAAGCCGCGGCTGCGATCGTCGCCGTGTGCCACACCTCGTGGTAGCCGAACGTGTGGGGCCACGGATCGGGCTTGTGCGTCGCCAGGACGATCGCGCCGAGCGTGTAGACGACGCCGCCCGCCAGGACCAGCGCGAACCCCGTCGGCGACATCGAGCGCGCCATCGCCGGGAGCACCACGACCGCGGTCCAACCGAGCCCGATGTACAGGAACGCCGACAGCACGTGCAGGTCGACCCGGTAGAGCTTCGTCCCGATCCCGACCGCCGCGCCCGTCCACACGATCGCCAGGACCACCAGGCTCGTGGCGCCGTGCAGCGCGACCGCGCAGAACGGCGTGTACGTGCCCGCGATCAGCAGGAAGATCGTGGAGTGGTCGAACAGGCGCATCCGCGCCTGCCAAACCTCGCCCCAGTCGCCGCGGTGGTAGAGCGCGCTCACGCCGAACTGCGCCATCAGGGTGACCCAGTAGACGATCGCCGCGGCTCGCGCGGCCGCCCCCGGCGCCACCACGACGAGTACGATCCCCGCGGGGATCGCGGCGACGAACGCGCCGGTGTGGAGCCAGCCACGGAGGAGCGGTTTGTGTGCGCGGTGCGCGGGCACCGACGTGCGAACGGCCATCGCACCCACGGTACGGCATCCGCCGGGCGGCCAACGCGGTATACGCTCGCACGCGATGAGCCACACACCCGCCGCGCGCCCGAAGCTCCCCCATGAGGTCTACGAGCGTGAGCTCCTGCGGCTTCAGGAGGAGCTCGTCAAGATGGAGCAGTGGGTGTTCGAGACGGGCACCCGCGTGGTCGTGATCTTCGAGGGCCGCGACGCGGCCGGCAAGGGCGGGACGATCAAACGGATCACCGAGCACATGAACCCGCGGACCACGCGGATCGTGGCCCTGCCCAAGCCCACCGAGCGCGAGCGGACCGAGTGGTACTTCCAGCGCTACGTCGCCGAGCTGCCGGCGGGCGGCGAGATCGCCCTGTTCGACCGCTCCTGGTACAACCGGGCGGGGATCGAGCGCGTGCTGGGGTTCTGCACCCCGCAGGAGTACTACCGGTTCCTGCGGCAGTGCCCGATCTTCGAGCGACTGCTCGTCGAGGACGGGATCATCCTGATCAAGTACTGGTTCTCGGTCTCCGACGAGGAGCAGGAACGGCGCTTCCACAAGCGCGTGACCGACCGGATGCGCCGTTGGAAGCTGAGCGAGACCGACCTCGCCTCACGCACGCGCTTCGTCGACTACTCGCGCGCGAAGGACGAGATGTTCGTCCACACCGACATCCCCGAGGCACCCTGGTACGTGGTCGAGGCCGACGACAAGAAGGCCGCGCGGATCAACTGCATCGCGCACCTGCTGTCGAAGATCCCCTACGAGGAGAAGGCGCTGCCCGACATCGCGATCCCCGAACGGCAGTCCGACGAAGGCTACGTCCGGCCGCCGCGCGAGCTCTTCACCTACGTGCCCGATCGCGCCGCCACGCTCGCGCTCGACGACGCTTGATGGGTGCCGCGGTTCAGACCAGGTCGTCGACCGCGGCGGCGAGGTCCTTGCGGATCCCCGTCACGAACGGGACCTCTTCCTTCGTGTAGAGGCGGGCCCTCGCGTCGCGGAGGCGGCGGATGCAGTCGACGAGGCGGTCGAGTTGATCCGCCTCGAACGCGAGGATCCATTCCCAGTCGCCCAGGCCGAAGGCGCTCGTCGTGTTCGCGAGGACGTCGGGGTACTCGCGGCCCATCACGCCGTGCTCGGCGAGCAGCTCGGCGCGCTCCTCCCGCGGCAGCAGGTACCACTCGTGCGTTCGGACGAACGGGTAGACGCACGCGTAGGCGCCCGCCGGGTCGCCCTTGACGAACGCCGGCGCGTGGTCGGCCGTGAACTCCGCGGGCTTGACCACGCCCAAGAAGGTCCACGTCAGGTCGAGCAGCGATCCGAGCTCGGTCCGGCGGAACTCCACGAGCGCGCGCTGGACGTCCTCCGCGGAGGGGCCGACGAGCCAGAGCATCAGGTCGGCGTCGGCGCGGAAGCCGGTGGTCGAGTAGGTGCCGCGCACGGAGACCGTGCCGTCCCAGGACTTGAGGAGGTCCTCGAGCTCGCGCACGGCGCGCGCGCGGTCCTCGGCCTCCGCGAGCGCCTCGCGCAGATCGGGGGTGGAGGCGAAGACGGGATACAGGGCGTAGATCGTGTCGGTCATCGATCGGTCTCCTCGTCGGTCGGTGCTGCGGCTCCGTCGGTCCCCGCGGTCCCTCCCAGCCCGAACGACCCGGCCACCGCGAGAGCGGTCTCCTCGGCGCTGCGGACGCACCCGGCGATCCCGGCGCCGTCGAAGGCCTGCCCACACACGAAGATACCCGCGGGGAGGCGGTCACGGATCCGCTCCACACGCTGGAGGTGGCCGAGGTCGTACTGCGGCATCGACCCCGGCCATCGCACCACCCTTGCGGCCTCCGCGCGCTCCGGCAGCGGCAGCAGGGCCGCCAGGTGCCGCTCGCAGGCCGCGACGATCTCGCCGTCTTCGGCCTCGAGCACGTCCTCGTCGCCGTCCGCGCCGATCGTGCACCGCAGGACCGCGCGCGTGCCGTAGAGGTCCCGTGGCCACTTCGTCGAGAGCCAGGTGCACGACGTCATCGGCGCGGCGCCGCTCGGCACGAGGAACCCGGCCCCTCCTGGGAGCGCCTCGTCGGTGCCCTGCGTGTAGACGAGGAGCGCGACGCCGGTGGAGACCGCCCGGAGGTCCTCGACCTCGGCGCTCACCTCGCGGGCGACCGGTTCCAGCAGACGCCGTGCCGCCGCCGCCGGCACGGCGAGGACTACGGCGTCTGCCTCGACCGGCCCCAGGGGTGTCATGACCTGCCAGCGTCGGTCGCCGTGGCGCCGGAGCCCCTCCGCAGGCGTCGTGGTCCGCACCCGGTCACCGAGGCGCTCGGCGAGCGCCGCAGGCAAACGGTCCATCCCGTCGCGCGGGGCCACGAACATCGGCCCCGGCTCCGCCGAGTGCCGCGCGTCGCGGAGCGCGGCCTGCGCACCACGGATCAGGCTCCCCTGCGTCGCTTCCCACACCGCCAGCTCGGGGAACGTCGCGTGCACCGAGAGGCGATCCACGTCGCCCGCGAACACCCCCGCGAGGAACGGCGCGAGGACGCGGTCGGTGACCTCGTCGCCGAGCCGGCGCCGCAGCAGCGACCCGAGGGTCTCGTCGGCCTCGCCCTTGCGGGCCCGCTTCAACAGGTCCAGGAGCGCGCGGCGCCGGCCGGCGCCGGAGACGCCGGGCCACCGCAACACGCTGCCGGGATCGCCCGGGATCGCGAAGGCGGTGTCGTGCAGGTAGCGCACCAGCCCGTGGCCGGTCCACAGCCACGAGCCTCGCGCCGCGGGCGCGACGAGCTCGACCCCCAGCTCTCGGCACAGCCGCGTCGCCCAGGGCTTGCGCGCGACGAACGCGTCGGGCCCGGCGGGCAGGGAGAGGTCGTCGAGAGCCACGTCGCGGATCAGGCCGCCCGGCCGCGCGTCGGCCTCCAGCACGACCACGTCGGCGCCGGCCTGCGCGAGCCGGTACGCGGCGGCGAGGCCGGCGATCCCCGCGCCGAGGACCGCGACGCGGGTCACCTCAGACGTGGACCTCGGCGAGGTGGTCGCGAACGACCTGGGCGAGCGCGTCGAGGTACACGGGGTCGTCGTTGGGCATGCGGGTCCGCGCGAACGCGATCCCGAGGCCCTCGGCGACCTCCCTCGCCTCGATGTCGAGGTCGTAGAGGATCTCGAGGTGGTCGGCGACGAACCCCGCGGAGCACACGACGACCCCCGCACGACCCGTCCGTGCGGCCTCCTCGATCAGCTCCTCGACGGGCGGGCCCCACCACGGGTCGGCGGTGCGACCTGCCGACTGCCACGCGATCGTGTAGTCCTCGAGGCCGAGCTTGGTCCCCACGAGATCGGCGGTCTCCTGCAACCCGTCGCGGTACCGGCACGACACGTCGCAGTCGCAGTGCTTGCACCGGAACGTGCCGTCCTCTGCCGTGCGGATCGGGAGCGAGTGCGCGCTGAAGATCACCGCCGTCGCGTCCTGCCGATCCTCGGGGAGCTCCTCGAGCACCTCGGCCACACGATCGGCGAGGAAGTCCACGAAGGCGGGATGGTCGTGGTAGTGGCGGACGTACGTGATCGAGAGCCCCGCGGCATGGTCGTCGACGGCCTGCTGGGCGCGGTCGACGTAGGACTCCACCGACATCCCCGACCAGTGCGGCGCCATCACGATCCCGACGGCGCGCTCGATCCCGTCCTCGCGCATCTGCCGGACGGCGTCGGCGATGAACGGCGGCGAGTGCTTCATCCCGAGGTAGGCCCGATAGGAGGCGTCGTCGTCGGACAGGCGCTGCGCGATCCCTTCGGCCTGGGCCCGCGTCGTGTCGAGCAGCGGGAAGACGTTGCCGATCGCCGCGTAGCGCTCCTTCAGCTCCGCGAGGTGCTCGGGCGTGGGCGGGCGGCCACCGCGGATGTCCGTGTAGTACCGCTCGATGTCGTCGGGGCCCGCGGCGGTGCCGTAAGCCATCACGAGCAGGCCGATCGTGTCCTTCATGTGCGCTGAACCTTCCCTTCCCGCGGCGGCGCGTCCTGCCGCTCGGTGCGTTCGTGGACGAGGTCGACGAGGCGCTGGAGCGTCTCGACGGGCGTGGGCGGCAAGACGCCGTGCCCGAGGTTGAAGACGTGGCCGGGTCGGCCATCTGCGCGATCCACGATATCGAGGGCCTTGCGCTCGACGGCCTCCCACGGCGCGAGCAGCGCGGCCGGATCGAGGTTGCCCTGCAGCGCGCGGTCCTGCCCCACGCGCGCCCACGCGGCGTCGAGCGGCACGCGATGGTCCACGCCGAGCGCGGTGTCGCCCGCCGTCGCCATCAGGCCGAGCAGCTCGCCCGTCTGGACGCCGAAGTGGATCACGGGCACTCCCAGGTCGGCGACGCCGTCGAACAGCGCCCGCATGTGGGGCAGGACGGAGCGCTCGTAGTCGTCCGGGGCGAGCGAGCCCACCCACGAGTCGAAGACCTGCAGGGCGCCGGCGCCCGCCTCGACCTGCGCGCGCAGGTGCGGCACCACGATCGCGACGAGCCCCCGCAGCAACGCGTCCCACGTCTCGGGCTCACCGAGCATCAGGGCCTTCGCGCGCGCGTGGTCGCGGCTCGGCCCTCCTTCCACGAGGTAGCTCGCGAGCGTGAACGGGGCGCCGGCGAACCCGATCAGCGGGACGTCGAGCTCCCCCGCCAGCAGCCGCACGGCTTCGAGGGTGTAGGGCTCGTCCTGTTCCGGTTCGAGCGGTCGCAGGCGCGCGAGGTCGGCGGCCGACCGGAACGGCTCGTCGAGCACCGGTCCGCGGCCTTGCACGACCCGGATCGGGACGCCGACCGCCTCGACCGGCACCACGATGTCGCTGAACAGGATCGCCGCGTCCAGCGGCATCCGCCGCAGCGGCTGCAGCGTGAGCTCGACCACCTCGTCGGGGCTCCGGATGCTCTCGAGGATGTCGCGGTCGCCCCGCACCTCGCGGTACTCGGGGAGGTAGCGTCCGGCCTGCCGCATGAACCAGACCGGGGTGCGGTCCACGGGCTCCCGGCGGAGCGCGCGCACGATCCGGTCCTGGACGGGGGGCACGACCTCAGGATACGGACCGCAAGCCCGGGCGCGCGGCCCGAACCGATGCCCTACGCGGGCTCGAGCCCGCCCAGGTCGAAGCCGGGCTCGGGGCGGAGCGCACGCTGGCGGTGGCGTTCCGTGGCGGACTCCACGACCGCGTCGAGCAGGCGCTCGATGTCGAACGGCTTCGTGATATACGCGTACGCGCCGAGCTCCTCGGCCTTGGCCATGTCGTCCGGGTGCTTCTTGGCCGAGCAGACGACCACGGGCACCTGGTCGCCGGCCGCGCGCAGGGCGGCGAGCACCTGCCAGCCGTCCAGACCCGGGAGCATCATGTCGAGCACCACCGCATCGGGGCGCTCGGCCTGGATCCGGGCCACGGCGGTGCCGCCGTCACCGGCGAGGATCGGCTCGAGCCCGGCGCTCTCCAGGTTCACCCGCAGCACCACGAGCAGGTCGGGGTCGTCCTCGACGATCAGCACCCGCGGACGTCCGAGGGGCATCAGCCGGCCTCCCGTCCCGGTCGCAGGCTCCGCAGCTGCGCCACCTGGGCCCGCTCGGCCTCGTACAGGTTCGCGTTCGCGAGCGCCGAGGCGGCCTGCTCGGCGAACACCGCGAGCGCGCGGAGGTCGTGCTGGGTGAAGGCGCGGCCGAGCGCAGCGTTCACGTTCAGGACCCCGAGCAGCTCGTCGCGGTGCACGATCGGAACCGACATCGCGCTCTCCACGTACGGAGCGCGGTCGGCGAGCCCGGGGAACTCGCGAGGATCCACGTGGCCGTGGATCAAGATCGGCTCACGACGGAGCGCGACGTGACCGGCAACGCCGTCGCCGAGCCTGATCCGGGCCCCCCGCGCCTCCTCGCGCCCCCGGACCGTGGCGGCCACCAGCTCGTCGCCCTGCGCCAGCAGGACCGAGCCACCGCCGGCGCCGAGCAGCTCGGTGGCGCTTCGCAGGATCGTCTCGAGCAGGACCGGCAGCTCCAGCACCGCGCTCAGCTCCCGGCCCGCGTCGAGCAGCAGCTCGACCTCGTGCAGGCGGTTCGTGAGCGCGGCGGTCAGGACCCGTTCGTTCGTGAGCGATCGCGTCAGCCGCCCGAGGTGGAGCTCCTCCACCGCCACGAACACCACGAACGCCGCCGCGAGCACCGCGAGGCCTGTGCGGATCTCGCCTGCGTCGAGGATCAGGACATGGCCGGCTGGCCAGGTCGAGACGAACGCGGTCACCGTGACGGAGACCACCAGCAGGATCGCGGTGCGGACCCACAGCTGGGCACGGCGCCGCTCGACGGCTTCCAGGGACGGGGTGGTGAACCCGCGCAGCCCGGCGATCCGCGCCTCACGGCGCACGTCGTCTTCCGCCCGACCGTTCGATCTCCGCACCCGCCGACCTCTCTGCCCGATACCGTTCCCATCGACCGCGCGGGCGCCTGGCTCGATAGGACGGGCTGGGGTCCCCCGGCGGGGGGACAGCCCTGGGCGTCGGCACCGGCCCTCGTAGGGTCCCCGTTCCGCGAGGGCGCCCGGCCCTTTCCCTCTGGCCAGGTCCGACCTCATGCTCGGGTGCGCCGCATGGTCGGCAACGGCGGGTGGGGGGGACCCGCCACGAGGGGAGGGACGGACGATGATCCTGGTCGTAGGCGCGACCGGACCGCTCGGGCTCGGCCGCGAGATCGCGAGGAACCTCCTGGACAGGGGCTACGAGGTCCGGGCGCTGGTACGGCCGACGTCGGACCCCGAGGCCGTCAGCCTGCTGAAGGAGTGGGGCGCCGAGACCCTCGAGGGGGACGTGAAGGAACCGGCGTCGCTCGCCCCGGCGTGCGACGGCGTCGGCGCCGTGTTCACCACGGTCACGAGCGTGATGTCGCACCAGCCCGACGACTCGATCGAGGCGACCGACCTGCGCGGGCAGGAGCACCTGATCGACGCGGCCCTCGACGCCGGTGTCGAGCGGTTCGTCTACACGTCGTACTCGGGACGGCTCGCGACGCCGGTCCCGCTGAGCGAGACGAAGCGGACGGTCGAGCGGTACCTGGAGCAGAGCGGCCTCACGTACACGATCCTTCGGCCGACCTACTTCATGCAGACGTGGCTGTCGCCCGCGGTCGGTTTCGATCCCGCCAACGCGAAGGCGCGCGTGTACGGCGCGGGGACCGAACCGGTCAGCTGGATCTCGATGCCCGACGTGGCGACGTTCGCCGTCCACGCGTTCGAGGACCCGCAGATGCAGGACCGCGTGCTCGAGCTCGGCGGGCCCGAGATGCTCACCCCGCTCGAGGTGGTGGCGATCTTCGAGGAGCTCTCGGGGCGCTCCTTCGAGGTGGAGCAGGTACCGGAGGAGGTGCTGCGCGAGCAGGCACGGGCGCTCGCCGACCCGGTCGAGCGGAGCTTCGCGGGCCTGATGCTGGACCTCGCGCACGGCGACCCGATCCCGATGGACGACCTGCTCGAGCGCTTCCCGATGTCGATGACGACGGTCAGGGACTACGCGGCTCAGGTGACGGCCGGCTAACGCGCCGCGCCGCACGAGGGGCCGCGGCGGCGCCGCGGCCCCGCGACATCGCCGGCGGGAGGAGTGGGATTCGAACCCACGAGCGAGTTGCCCCGCTAACGGTTTTCAAGACCGTCGCCTTCGTCCGCTCGGCCATCCTCCCCGGGGCCCACCGTCGCAGGTGGGGGCACGTTTCATCTTCGCAGGTGAGCGCAGGGTTTCGCACGAAGACGGGTTCCTTCCCGCGCGCCGAGCCGCTACCCTGCTCGACGTGCCCGACGTGCCGCCGCTCCCCGACGACGCGACCCTCGCCGACCTGACCGCATCGCTCCGGTCGCTCGACGTCGTCACCTACGTGATGCGCGTCGGCGACGTCGAGGACGCCTTCCTGTTCGTCGGAGGCGACCTCGACGAGGTCTTCGGCGTCCCCGGCCGCGAGGCGACCGGCTCGGTCGCGCAGCGCGCGCAGGTGGTCCATCCGGACGACCGGGAACGCTGGCTCGAGAACGCTCGGACCTCCGAGCGGATGGGGGTCTGGGACGAGGAGTTCCGTGTGGTGACCGCCGACGGCGAGATCCGGTGGATCCACGATCGCGCGCACATCCTGCCCCCCGACGACGGGCGGCCGGCGCTGTGGGTCGGGTGGTGCATGAACGTGACCGCGCTGCGGCAGGCCCGGGGGGCACTCGCCTCGAGCGAGCTGCGGCACCGGGTGCTCCTGGATCACGTCCCCGGCGTCGTGTACGCGATCGAGCACGCCGCCGACGGACGGTTGCTCTTCGTCTCGGCCGAGGTCGAGCGGCAGATCGGCTACCCGCGCTCGGAGTGGCTCGACGACCCCGACATGTGGCTCCGGATCATCCACGACGACGACCGCGCGCGCGTGGCCGCGGAGTGGGCGGAGGCCGTCCGCACGGGCGAACCCCTCGAGACCGACTACCGGATCGTCTGCGCCGACGGCCGGGAGCGCTGGTTCATCGACCGGTCCAACCCGGTCCGCGACGAGGACGGTCACATCCTGTTCTGGGAGGGCGTGTCGCAGGACGCCACGGATCTGCGAGCGGCGGAGCAGGCGCTCAGGCGATCGGAGGAGCGGTACCGCTCGCTCGTCGAGCACCTCCCCGTGATCGTGTACGCCGACCTCCCGAGCGTCGAGGGGTCCCTGTATGTGAGCCCGAACGTCGAGCAGGTGCTCGGCTACGCGGCCCGGGCGTTCCTCGAGGACCCCTTGCTCTGGGACCGGAGCCTCCACCCGGACGACGAGCAGCGCGTCGTGGAGCTGTGGAACGGCGCCTGGGACCGGGGGGAGCCCTACGAGGGCGAGTACAGGTTGCTGCGCGCCGACGGGGAGACGGTCTGGGTGCGCGACAGCGCGCACGCCGCGCTGGACGACGACGGCCGTGTGGTCTGGCAGGGCGTGATGCTCGACATCACGCATGAGAAGCGGGCCGAAGAGGAACGTCGCGAGGCCGAGCAGCGGTTCCGATCGCTCGTCGAGCAGCTCCCCGCGGTCGTCTACGTCGACCGGTACGAGCCGGAGCTGCGCAACGTCTACATCAGCCCGTCGGTGGAGGCCCTGACCGGCCTCGAGCCCGCGGCGTTCCAGGGGGGCCCCGGCACCTGGGTGCAGGCGATCCACCCGGACGACCGACCCGGGGTGATGTCGGAGGTCCTGTCCCGCATCGAGGTCGAGAGCCCCTACGAGCTCGAGTACCGGGTCGTGCACACCGACGGCACCGTCCGATGGGTCCGCGACAGCGCGCGCCCCGTGTACGGGGACGACGGCGCCCTGGCCGGCTGGCAGGGCATCGTGTTCGACGTCACGGGGTCGCACGAAGCGGCGCGGATCCTCGGTGAGTCCGAGGGCCGGCTGCGCGCGCTGATCGAGAACATCCCGGCGGTCGTGTACGAGATGGGCCCCGACGACGACCGCCGCACGATCTACGTCAGCGAGCGCGTCGAGGAGCTGCTGGGCTACACGCGCAGGGAGTGGCTGGACCAGCCCGACATCTGGATGGAACTCCTGCACCCCGACGATCGGGAGACCGAGCTGGCGGCCCACGACCTCCAGAGCGAGACCGGCGAGCCGTGGTCACGCGAGTACCGCCTGATCGCGGCCGATGGCGGCGTGGTGTGGGTCCGCGACCAGGCCACGCTCGTCCGCGGCGCCGACGGTGAGCCGATCACCTGGCAGGGCGTGCTGCTGGACATCACCGCCCAGAAGGAGGCGGAGGAGGCGCTCCGAGCGGCGAATCAGGAGCTCGAGCTCCGCGTGCTCACGAGCGCGGTTCAGCTCGAAGAGGCGAACGAGCTGATGGACCTCGAGGTCGGCGAGCGCCGCCGGGCCGAGCAGGCCCTCGGCATCGCGGAGGAACGCTACCGCTCCCTCGTGGAGGGCGCGCCCGCGGTCGTGTACGCGCTGCAGATCCCCGGGCTCCTGGACGACCAGCACCTGTCCTACGTCAGCCCCCAGATCGAACGGCTCCTCGGGTTCACGGCGGAGGACTGGCGCATGGGCCTGTGGCGCGATCGGCTCCACCCGCACGACGCCGACCGGATCCTTGCCTCGGCCGCGCGGAGCGAGCGCACCGGCGAGCCGTTCCAGGAGGAGTACCGGTACCTGGCCAAGGACGGACGGGTCGTGTGGGTGCTCGACCGCGCCACCGTCACGTCGCGGATGCCCGACGGCACCCCGCTCAGGTTCCAGGGCATCATGCTGGACATCACGGCTCAGAAGGTGGCGGAGCAGGAGGCGCGCGAGGCCGAGCGGCGCTTCCGCGCCCTCACGGAGCAGGGTCCGGTCGTCAATATCGTGTACGAGATCCGTCACGGGGCCGCGCCGAGCTACCACCTGCGCTTCGCGAGCCCCAACATCGTGGAGCTCTTCGGGCCGAGCGCCGCGGTGTCGGCGGCGGACCCCGCCTCCTGGCTCCAGCGCGTGCACCCCGACGATCAGCCGCGCATGCGCGAGCTCTTCTTGGAGATGCTCGACACCGGTGGCACGGTCGATCTTGACTTCCGCGTGCTGCACGACGACGGGCACGTCGTGTGGCTCAACGAGCGGCTGCGCTGCGTGGAGCGCGACGCGGACGGACGGCCGACCTTGATCCAGGGCGTGTTGATCGACATCACGGCGCGCCGTGAGGCAGAGGCGGCCGAGACGGCGAAAGCGGAACAGCTCCGGGCGGCGGTCTTGGGGATCCCGGCAGCCGCCTACACGGAGTCGATCGACGCGAACGGCAACTCCCGGTACCTGTTCGTCAGCCCGCAGATCGAGGAGATGACGGGGATCCCCCCCGAACAGTTCGTGCGGGAGCCCGCCAGCTTCCACACGATGCTGCACCCGGACGACCGCGATCGGGTGACGGAGGCGATCGAGCGCGCGATCGCCTCGCCGGAGGGCATCTGGGACGAGGAGTACCGGATCCTGCACCGCGACGGGTCGGTCAGGCGCCGCCGCGGGGTCGCTCGTCGGGCCACCCCTCACGGGGCGTTCCCGCAGATCTGGCACGGGCTCGGGTTCGAGGTGGCGGGTGAACCATCCGCGGCGGTGGGCGACGAAGGCGCCGACGCCGCGACCCCGCGACGCGAGCCCGCGTCCTGACGGTCAGGTCTCGCGCGGCCGGAGCACCCGGGCCCGCTCGGGCAGGTACCGCCACAGGTGCTCGGGGATCTGCACCGAGCCGTCGGCCCGCTGGTGGTTCTCGAGGATCGCGATCAGCGTGCGGCCGATCGCGGTCGCGGTGCCGTTCAGCGTGTGGAGCGTCTCGACGCGCCCGTCCTCGCGGCGCACCCGCGTCTGCAGACGCCGCGCCTGGTAGTCGGTGGTGTTCGAGCACGACGTGAGCTCGCGGTAGCGCTGCTGACCCGGGAGCCACACCTCGATGTCGTACTTCTTCGCGGCGCTGCCACCGAGGTCGCCGGCCGCGATGTTCACCACGCGGTAGGGCAACTCGAGCTTGCCGATGATCGTCTCCTCGACGCTCACGAGGTACTCGTGCTCCTCCCAGGACGCCTCGGGCGTCGTGAACGAGAACATCTCGACCTTGTCGAACTGGTGGACACGGAACATCCCGCCCATGTCCTTGCCGTAGGTCCCGGCCTCGCGGCGGAAGCACGTCGAGTACCCCGCGTAGCGCAGCGGCAGGTCGGCCTCCTCGACGATCTCGGTCATGTGCAGCGCCGCGAGCGGCACCTCCGCCGTCCCCACCAGGTACAGGTCGTCTTCCCGCGTCACGTAGAGCTGGGCCTCGTCGGCGGGGAGGAACCCGGTGCCGTACATCGCCTCTTCGCGGACCAGGACCGGCGGGATCACCGGCACGAACCCCTTGTCCACCAAGATGTCCATCGCGCTTCGCACCAGGGCGAACTGGAGCAGCACGACGTCGCCGAGCAGGTACACGAACCGCGACCCGCTCGTGCGGGCCGCGCGCTCCACGTCGAGCACGCCGAGGGCCTCGCCGAGGGCCACGTGGTCGCGCACCTCGAAGTCGAAGACGGGAGGTTCGTCGTGGTTGCGCCGGAGCTCCGCCGCGTCCTCGTCGGTGAAGCCGTCGGGTGCGCTGGGGTGCGGGGCGTTCGGCGTGGCGGCCAGGAGCGCGGCCAGCGCGGCGTCGGCCTCGGCGAGCTCCGGCTCGAGCTCCTTCAGCCGCGCGCTCACGGTACCCACCTCGGCGATCAGCGCCTGCTTCTCCTCGCCCTGCGCGCCGCCGATCGCCTTGGACGCTCGGTTCTGCGCAGCGCGCAGCTCGTCGACCTGCGCGGTCAGCGAGCGCCGGCGCTCGTCGGCGGCAAGCAGCTCATCGACGGCGCTCGCGAGGTTGCGCCGGGCCAGGGCGACGCGGAACGGCTCCGGGTCCTCCCGGATCTGCTTGATGTCGAGCATCGGTTCACACCTTTACCTGATCGGGCTTGTCCTGCTTGTCCCCGGCGGCCGCCGACGCGGCCTGTCCGGACGAGGACTGCCCCGACCCGGCGGCGTCCATGATGCTCTGCCCATGGAAGACGCCGCCCTCCTCGACCACGAGGGTCTTGGAGGTGATGTTGCCGTCGATCCGACCGCCGCGGGCGAGGTGCGCCTTGCCCTTGACGACGATGTTGCCCTTGAAGCGGCCCGCCACGCTCACGTTCTGCGCGCGGATGTCCGCCTCGACCTGGCTCTGCGGCGAGAGGGTGACGTCGCCGTCCGCGTTGATCTGCCCTTTGATCTGGCCGTCGATCCGCAGGGAGCCGGCCGACACGACGTTGCCCTCCAGGCGCGCGCCCGCGCCGATGATCGTGACCTCACCGTTGTTGTCTGCCATCGCTGCGTCCTTCCGCTCCTGGGGGACGGTCTCCGCGCGTGCCGCGTGCGCCGCCTCCGCGTCCTCACGTCGCCAGATCATCGCGCCTCCACGGCCTCGGGGTCCTCCGCCATCGCGCGGCGGATCGCCTCCTCCTCCTCGAGGGACAGGTTGTACGTGCTCGCGCCCTCGGCGACCGGCTTCGCGTACACGCGGGTCTCCTGCCGGCCGTTGATCGAGGTGAGCACCAGCCCCGAGCCGTGCTCGTCGAGCAGGGCCGCGGAGAACGACAGCTGCCCGCCGACGTCTTCGAACGCGTCGTAGCGGATCAGCGCGACGCGCCGCACCCCCGCCTCGAGCTGATGCTGCTGCCGCTTGTCCGTGGCGTGCAGGGTCCGCACCGCCTTCTCCAGCCGTTCGATCCGCTCAAGGAGCGCGCCCACCGCCTCATCGGCCGGGATCGGCGCCTTCGCGGGGCGGCGGCGACGGCCCGTGCTGCCGAGCACGAGCAGGGCAGCGAGGACCGCGAGCGCGAGCGCGATCAAGACGAGGAGCGAGAGCGTGGCGTTCGAGAAGGTCACGGTGCGTCTCCCCCGGAACCGCACGTCGGAGACGGTGTCCGGAGGGACCGCAGTATACGATGGGCCCCCCGCCGGAAGGGACCTCTCGCTGGAACGCCCGTGCTGCTGATCGCGTGCACCCTCGCCCTCGGGATCGCCGTCGGCCTCGCGCTCGGAGGCTCGCTCCACGAGTTCCCCGTCGTGCGTCTGCGCTCGTGGTGGCTCGCCGCGGTCGGGATCGGGGCGCAGTTCCTGAACCCGCCCGGGCTCTGGGGGCACCTGCTCGTCGTCGTGTCGTTCGTCGTGCTCCTCGCCTTCGCGGTGATCAACGTCGAGCAGCCGGGGGTGCTGTTGATCGGGGCGGGGCTGCTGCTGAACGCGCTCGTGATCACCGTGAACGCGGGCATGCCGATCGCGCGGGAGGCGATCGTGCGCTCGGGGCAGGAGGCGACCCTGCCCGACCTCATGTCGGGCGGGGGCGGCGCCAAGCACCACCTGGCCGACGGCGGCACCCGGTTGCTCCTGCTCGGCGACGTGATCGCGGTGCCCCCGCCGATCGCGCAGGCGATGAGCGTCGGCGACCTCGTGATGTACAGCGGGGTCGTCTGGTACCTGGCGGCGGCGACGGGCCCACGCCGCAGACCCGCCGTGGCCGTGCGGGCGGCCACGGGTAGCATCGGACCGTCATGACCGCGACCCCCACCGCGGCGCGCACCGCCCCCGACCTCGCCGGCGCCTTGTTGGCCAGGCGCTACGCGCTCCGTGCCCTCCTCGGTCGGGGGGGCATGGGCGAGGTCTACGAGGCGGCCGACCTGCGCCTGGACCGGACCGTCGCCGTCAAGGTCCTTCGGCCCGAGCTCGCCGCCGACCGGCGCTTCGTCGCGAGGTTCGAGCGTGAGGCGCGGACCGCGGCGAGGCTGCAGCACCCCGGGATCGTCGCGGTCTTCGATGTGGGCGAGGACGACGGCCGCGTGTTCACGGTGCTCGAGCACGTGCCCGGCCGGACGCTCGCAGAGCTGCTCCGGGCGGAGGGTCGCCTCGCGCCCGCGCGGGCTGCGTCGATCGGCGCCGACGTCGCCGACGCGCTGGCGCACGCGCACGCGCGAGGGGTGGTCCACCGCGACGTCGCGCCCGGCAACGTGATGGTCCGCACCGACGGTGTCGTGAAGGTGCTCGACTTCGGGATCGCGCGGGCGCTGCAAGGCTCGGGCGTCGCTCCGTCCGCCACCGCGCACGGGACCGTCGCCTACGCCGCGCCCGAGGTGCTCCGCGGCGAGCCCGGGGACCAGCGCGTCGACGTCTACGGCCTCGGCGCCGTGCTGTACGAGCTGCTCGTGGGGGCGCCCCCGCCCGCGGACCGGGCCGACGTGGCGACCGGCGCGATGCCGCCGGGGCTGGAGGAGACGGTCCTGCGCTGCCTCGCGAGCGACCCGTCGGAGCGCGACCCGGACGCCGGTCGGCTCGCCGCCGAGCTCCGCCTCCTGGCCGCGTTCCTGCCGACGTCGTCGCCGGCACGGGCGCTCCCTCCCGAGGTCACCACGGACCCGCTCGCCACGCCGGTGGCGACCTCCGTGGCCAAGGCCGAGACGAGACGGCGGAGGCCGTCGCTGCTGGTCTGGGGGATCGTCGCCCTCGTGGTGGTCGCGGCCGGGCTGCTCGTCGGCGCCACGCTGCTCGGGCTCCGCGACCCGGTCGCCGCGCGCGTCGCCGGGCCTGCCTCGCTCCCCGCCCCGGCGGGTCTCACGGCGACCGCTTCCTGCGACGGGCTCTTCTCCACAGGCGTCGACCTCTCCTGGCGCGAGGTGCCGGGTGCGACCGGCTTTCAGCTCTGGCGGCGGGGCACATCGGGCGAGGCATGGAGGCAGGTGACGCAGGTCGGGGGCGGCGCCACCTCCGTGCGGGACCGCGGCCTCGGCGTGCACGCCACCTACGTGTTCCGGGTGCGCGCCCTCGACGGCCCGCTGCCGGGACGGTGGTCGGCGCCGGTCACCGCCCGCACGCCGTGGCTCTGCCTCGGCTAGGCCTCGCGCACCAGGCTCAGCACGGTCGTGGCGTCGCGCTGCTCGGTCAGCGCCGTCCGCAGCCGGTAGCCGTCGGGGTGATCCCAGGCGGCGAGGTCGGCGGGCCCGGCCGACGGATGTGTCGCCAGGAAACGGACGAGCGCGCCCTTGAGCGCCTTGTTGCGATGCGACACGGCGACGAGCGATCCGTCGGGCGCGTGGTCGAGGAACCGCACCGACCACTGCGGAAGCGTGGAACGCGGGCGCCACGCCGCGGCGTGCTCGTTCGGCAAGAGGTTCCAGACGCGGCGTCCGGCGGCGAGCGACGCGAGCCGCTCGGTGAGGTCGTCGCGCCACCACGCCGAAAGCACGCCGAGGCGTCCGAGGCGCGCGCCCATCTTGAGCTTGTAGTCCGGGATCGGGTCGCCGGGCGCGACCAACCCCCACAGCCCGCTGACGATCACGACGCTCGCGTCGAGGCGACGGCGGTCGACCGCGCCGAGCGACCTCGCATCGAGCGCGTCGTACAGGACGCCCGTGTAGCGCTCGATCGCCGGCAGCGTGGGGGAGGTCCCGGCGCTCAGGTTGGCGCGGGTCGCCGCGGCGAGCGCCGTCCCCTTCACGCCCAAGAGCCTGGCGCGCGAGGGCTCGTCCTCGCGCATCGCCCTGCGCAGCTCCACGAGCGCCTTCGCACGGCGCCGATCGAGGTCCACGGCCATCGACCCGGGACGCCACGCGGGACCGTCGCCACCCGGCGCCTTGCCCTCCGAGGGCGGCACCAGGATCAACGGCGGGCGAGCGGGCACGGCCGCAGACATTACCGGGCGCTCCATGCCGCTGGGGTGGGCGAGGGGGGAGTTGAACCCCCACGTCCCGTAAAGGACACAGGAACCTGAATCCTGCGCGTCTGCCAATTCCGCCACTCGCCCGAGTGCGTCAGCGATGGTAGCAGCGGGCGCTCCGCGGCCACGGCCGCTGTCCGGCCGCCCGTGTCCTCCCGATGGGGGACGCACAGAAGCGAACGAAGGTCCTCTGCGCTCCCGACCCCGGACGGACCGATACCTTCCTCGACGGCCCCGACCCGGAGGTGCTCGACGTTGACCAAGCGCACCGCGATCGACTTCGACGACCTGATGCGCCACCTGATGTACGTCGGCATCGGCATCCTGCTCGGCTGGACGCTCGCGGGGATGGTCGGCGTCTTGAGCGGCGAGTACACGATCGAGCCCCAGGCCACCCTGCGCTTCCTGCTCGCGGTGCTGGTCGTCGTGTTCGCGCGGCGCACCTACTGGGAGGTCCTCGAATGGCGCTGGCACCGCCATCCCGACGACGACCGTTACGGGTTCTCGAGCCCGCTCCGCGAGACCCCCCGCTCCTCGGAGCGACGGGCCGAGGTCGCCGACCTGGAGCAAGCCCCGCAGTAGGATGAGCGCCGAGCGGCCCCCGGCCGCATCGACGCGATGCCGAACCTACGCGACTTCGAACGCCGTCTCGGAGGCCTCGTCGAAGGCCTCTTCTCCAAGTCGTTCCGTTCCGGCGTGCAGCCCGTCGAGATCGCCAAACGGATCATCCGGGAGATGGACGTCGGCAAGCAGGTCTCGATCAACGAGGTCTGGGCGCCCAACCGCTTCGAGGTGTCCCTCTCGGCCGACGACGCCCCGCGCTTCCACCAGATCGAGGCGGCCCTCGTCTCCGAGCTGAAGCAGGTGATCCTCGAGAACGCCGCGGAGCGCGGCTGGGGTCTCGTCGGTCCTCCCGAGGTGGAGTTCTTCGTCGACGCGAGCCTGCGCAAGGGCGATATCGACGTCGACGCGTCGCTCGCCGAGGGCGAGGAGAAGGTGGAGCCGACGGGCCCCGGGGCCGCGGTCGGGCCCGCCCGGCTGGTCGTCCACGAGCACGACGGCACCCGAGACGTCACCCTCGACAAGGACCTCGTGACGATCGGACGCCTGCCCGAGTCCGACGTGGTGCTGAGCGATCGGGGCGCGTCGCGTCGCCACGCTCAGGTCAAGACGAAGGACGGGGTCTCCACGGTCACCGACCTCGGCTCCACGAACGGCACGAAGCTGAACGGCGAGCAGATCCAGTCCCGCGAGCTCCACGACGGCGACAAGCTCACCATCGGCACGACCCTGATCGAGTACCGGAGGACCTGACCGCGTGGTCGCGGCCACGACGCTCGCGGCCGGGGTGGTGGCGGAAGGGGTCACGCCCTTCGCGCTGTCCGCGCTCAAGTACGGGCTGCTCGCGCTGTTGTTCCTGTTCATCTGGCGCTCGATGCGCTGGGTGATGCGCGGGCTCGGATCGGAGCAGCCGGCCGCGGCGATGGCGCCGACCCGCGGGACCGCCAAGGCAACGGCGCCCGGCGTCCCGACGCCGTCCACCCTGCTCGTCCACGGCGCCGAGGGCGGCAAGCCGCGCGCGGTCCGGCTCGACGCGAGCGCGACGGTCGGTCGCGCGCCCGAGTGCGAGCTCCGGATCGACGACACCTACGTCTCCCAGCAGCACGCCAGCATCTTCGGCAAGAACGGCTCCTGGTACGTCGAGGACCTCGGCTCGACCAACGGCACCTTCGTGAACGAGCAGCGCCTCGCGGCCCCGGCGATGCTGCAGCCCGGCGACAAGATCCGCGTCGGCACCACCGTGATGGAGCTGCGGCGATGAGGATCGAGGCGGGGGTCGCCACCGACATCGGCCGGGTCCGCGACGGCAACGAGGACTCCTACCTGGTGGAGCCGCCGCTGTACGCGGTGGCCGACGGGATGGGCGGTCACCGAGGCGGCGAGGTCGCGTCCCAGCTCGCGCTCGAGACCCTCGAGGAGCGGTTCGCGGCGCAGGAGGGGTCCCTCGCCGACCAGGTCCGCGCCGCGAACCGCGCGGTCTTCGAGCGCTCGGCGTCGGACCGGAAGGTCACGGGCATGGGCACCACCCTCACGGCCGCGCTCGTGGCCGGCGGCTCCGCCCACCTGGCGCACGTGGGCGACAGCCGCGCGTACCTGCTGCGCGCGGGCTCGCTCCGAAGGCTCACCGAGGACCACACGCTCGTCACCAGGATGGTGAAGGCCGGCGAGATCACCGAGGCCGAGGCGGCCGTGCACCCCCACCGCAACGTGCTCACCCGTGTGCTCGGGACCGAGCCCGACCTCGACCTCGACGAGCAGGACGTGGGTCTGCTCGAGGGCGACCGGCTGCTGCTCTGCAGCGACGGCCTCACCGTGATGGTCACCGAGGACCAGATCCAGGCGATCCTCGAGACCACACCCTCGGCGCAGGAGGCGGCGGACCGGCTCGTGCGTGCCGCCAACCGAGCCGGCGGCATCGACAACATCACCGTGGTGGTGCTCGACGCCGTCGGGGAGGGCGGGGCGGTCGGGGAAGGGTCGGCGGGGAGCCCGGGCGGCGTCGCCGACACCGGCCTTGCCCCGCCCTCCCCCGGGGCCGGCGACGCCGCCCCGGCAACGGTGGGCTCGCAGGCCCCGAGCGCGGGCGCCGGGGGGACCGGACCGGCGCGCGTGATGCGGCGGCGGACGCTCCGTTGGGTCGTGGCGGGGGTGGCCGTCCTGGTGGTGCTCGCGGCGGGGGTCACGGGGTTCCGCGCGTGGGTGGACGGGCAGTGGTTCGTGGGGGAGGCCGACGGCCACGTCGCGATCTTCCAGGGGGTGCCCGCGAGCGTGCTCGGGTACCGGCTCTCGCACGTCGACGTCGAGACGGCGCTGCCGGCGGACGAGGTGGCGGCGCTTCCCCTCTACGCGGGGCTCGCCGACGGCATCAACGCGAACTCGCGCGAGGACGCGCTCGCGATCGTGGCGCAGATGCGCACGGACCTGCGCACCCAGCGGAAGACCGACGCCACCACGCAGGGCGGGGGCAACGGATGAGCACGGTCACCGTCCGACCGAAGCGCCGGGCCACCGGGCTGTGGCTGCTGTCGATCGCCGTCGTCGCGTCCACGCTCGCCTACGTCCTGCAGGGGCTCGGGCTGAGCGACAAAGTGCCGAGCGATGCCGTCGTGTACGGGGTGGGGTTCGCCGTGGTGGCGCTCGCGGGCTGGGCGGCCGTCCGCTGGCTCGCGCCCGGCGCCGACCCGGTGCTGTACCCGACCGCGGTCGCGCTCGGCGGGCTGGGGCTCGCCGTGCTGTACCGGATCATGGACGACCGCGGCGTCGGACGCTTCGCGACCGAACAGGCCGTGTGGCTCGCGATCGGGCTGGCCTGCTTCGTGGCCGTGCTGTGGTTCGTCCGCGACATCCGCCAGCTCGACGCCTACACGTACACGATCGGAGCCGCCGGCCTGGTCCTGTTGCTGCTGCCCGTCGTGCCGGTGATCGGCCAGGAGGTGAACGGGGCGCGCCTGTGGGTGAACCTCGGGTTCGTGCAGTTCCAACCCGCCGAGTTCGGGAGGGTGCTGATCGTGATCTTCCTCGCGTCGTACCTGTCGCAGCGCCACGAGCTGCTCGCCGCCGGGGTCGGACGGTTCGGGCTCCCGCGCGGCAAGGACCTCGGCCCGCTCGTCCTGGCGTGGACGGCCTCGCTGGTGGTGCTGTTCGTCGAACGCGACCTCGGCGCGTCGCTGCTGCTGTTCGGGGTGTTCGTCGTGATGATGTGGGTCGCCACGGGGCGCTGGTCCTACCTCGTGATCGGCCTGCTCCTGTTCGCGGTCGGCGCGTACGTGGGGTGGCTCGTGTTCGCCCACGTGCAGGAGCGCGTGGACGCGTGGCTGCACGCGTTGAACCCCTCGCTCGTGGCTACCGGCGGCTACCAGCTCGCGCAGGGCTGGTTCGCGTTCGCGACCGGCGGGATGGTCGGGACCGGGCTCGGCCGGGGCTCTCCGACGCTCATCCCCTACGTCGCGAGCGACTTCGTGCTGGCGGCCTTCGGCGAGGAGCTCGGGATGCTCGGGGTCGCGGCGGTCCTGCTCCTCTACCTCGTGCTGATCGGCCGCGGGCTGCGGATCGCGGTCGAGCGGTTCGACCCGTTCGAGAAGCTGCTCGCGGTCGGGCTCACCACCGTGCTCGGGTTGCAGGTGTTCGTGATCACCGGAGGGGTGCTCCGGCTGATCCCGCTCACCGGCGTGCCCCTCCCCCTCGTGTCCTACGGGGGCACCAGCCGCGTCGCCACGTTCCTGCTGCTCGCCCTGCTCGTGCGCCTGTCGGCGGGGCCGCGGATGCGCAGGGTCCGCAAGGAGGGCTGAGTGGACCGGCAGATCCGTCGGCTCGGGATCGCGTTCGTCGCGCTGTTCTCGCTGCTGTTCGCGCAGGTCGCCTACGTGCAGGTGTTCGCCGCGAACCGGATCGCGGCCGACCCCGCCAACGCCACGCGGAGGATCCGGGCCGAGTACGAGACGCAGCGGGGCACGATCCTCGCCGCCGACAACCGCACGATCTTGGCCGAGAGCGTGCCCGCGCCCAAGGGGTCGGTCTACCGGTACGACCGCGTCTACCCGAGGGGCAGCCTCTACGGGCAGCTCACCGGGTACTACTCGCGCGTCTACGGCACGTCGGGGCTCGAACAGGCGATGAACGACTACCTCGCCGGCACGGCTCCCGACCTGATCACCTCGAACCTCGCCGACCTGATCCTGGGCAAGCCGAAGAAGGGCGGGACGGTCGTGACGACGCTCGTGCCGCGGGTGCAGGCCGCCGCCCAGCGAGCGCTCGGGAACCTCCAGGGCGCCGTGGTCGCGATCGATCCCTCCACCGGCGACGTCTTGGCGATGTACTCCACCCCGAGCTTCGACCCGACCGGTGTGTCGCAGGGCTCCACGGCCGAGATGAAGACGGCCTGGACCAAGCTCACCGCCGACCCGAACAAGCCGCTCGTCCCGAAGGCGACCCAGGAGCTGTACCTGCCGGGGTCGACCTTCAAGCTGGTCACGGCCTCGGCGGCGCTGCAGAACGGCTACAAGCTCGACACGCAGGTTGCGAACCCGCACGTGCTCGACCTCCCCGACTCCACCGCGACGCTCGAGAACTTCGGCAACGAGTACTGCAACGGCGGCTCCAAGACCGTCTCGGTGATCGAGGCGTTCACCGAGTCGTGCAACGTGCCGTGGGCAGAGGTCGGGCTCGACCTCGGCGCGGACGCGCTCGCCAAGCAGGCCCACGACTACGGCCTGTGCACGAGCCTGCCGCCCGCCGACCCAACCTGCCAGAACGAGACGATCCCGTTCGTGCTCCCCTTCGAGCCGGGCCGGTTCCCCGATGCCTCGTACTTCGCGTCGCGCAAGGCCGCGCTCGCGCTCTCGTCGGTGGGCCTGGACAACGACCTGTTCAACCCGCTGGCGCTCGCCCTGATCACGAGCGCGATCGCCAACGGGGGGACGGAGATGGAGCCGCGCCTCGTGACCGAGGTCCGCGACCCGCAGGGCCGCGTGGTCACCCGGTTCTCCCCGACGATCTACGGGCGTCCGATCTCGACGACCACCGCGGCGTCGATGCGCACGATGATGGCCAACGTCGTGGCCCGCGGCACCGGGACCGCGGCCCAGAGCTCTCGCTACGTCGTGGCCGGCAAGACCGGGACCGCGACGAACGGGCCGAACACGCCCCCGAACGCGTGGTTCACGGCGTTCGCGCCGGCCGGGCCGACCCAGACGGCCCGCATCGCCGTAGCGGTTATCGTGCTCGACGGCGGCAACCTCGGGAACGAGGCGACCGGTGGTCAGGTGGCCGCGCCGATCGCGAAGGCCGTGATCGACGCCTACTGCGTGAACGGATGCGGATGAGGAGCGCCATGAGGAGCGCCTGCGGATGAACGGGTCGGTGCTCGGCGACCGCTACCGGGTCGAGGCGCGCCTGGGCGCGGGCGGCATGGCCGAGGTCTTCCGCGGCTTCGACCCGGTCCTGAACCGCACGGTGGCGATCAAGGTCCTGCTGCCGCAGTTCGCCCGCGACGCCGGGTTCGTCGCACGGTTCCGCCGCGAGGCGCAGGCCGCCGCCCGGCTGAACGACCCCAGCATCGTGGGCGTGTTCGACACCGGCGCCGACGGCGAGACCCAGTACATCGTGATGGAGTTCGTCGAGGGGCGGACGCTCCAAGACGCGATGGCGAGCGGCCGCAGGCCGACCGTGATGCAGGCCGTCGAGCTGGCCGAGCGGATCGGCGACGCGCTCGCCCTCGCGCACGCGCAGGGGATCGTCCACCGCGACATCAAGCCCGCGAACGTGATGGTCACGCGCGACGGCAAGGTCAAGGTGATGGACTTCGGGATCGCGCGGATCCAGACGGTGGAGACCGCGCCGCAGACGTCGTCGGTGCTCGGCACGCCGACGTACCTGTCGCCCGAGCAGGCGCAGGGCCAGCCGGTGGACGCGCGCTCGGACCTGTACTCGCTGGGGATCGTCCTGTACGAGATGCTGGCGGGCCGGCCGCCGTTCACGGGCGACTCGCCGGTCGCGATCGCCTACAAGCAGGTCAACGAGACGCCGTTGCCGCCGTCGCAGCGCAACCCCGACGTGCCGCCGCGCCTGGACGCCGTCGTGATGAAGGCGCTGTCGAAGAACCCCGCCAACCGCTACCAGACGGCCGAGGAGCTCGTCGCCGACCTCGAACGCGTGAAGAAGGGCCAGGATGTCGAGGCGACCCCGCTGCTGCCGGTCGGGGGGGACGCCACCCAGGTGATCGCGCGCCCGCAGGCCACTCAGGTGATGCCGCCGGCGACCGAGCCGCCGGGCTCTTCGCGGAAGATGTGGCTCGGCGTCTTGATCGGGATCCTCGTCGTGGCGGTGCTCGGCGGAGGCGGCTACCTCCTGGCGACGAGCCTCAGGAACAACGACACGACGATCATCACGCTCGACAGCTACAAGGGCCAGACCTTCGACCAGGCCAAGGCGGCGCTGGAGGGGCTGGGGCTCGTCGTGGCGGACCCGCCGAAGACCCAGCAGACCGACACCGTGACGCCGAACACCGTCGTCAAGCAGGACCCGCCCGCCGGCACCCAGGTGCAGAAGGGCAGCACGGTCACGCTCACGATCGCCGTGCCGATCCCGAAGGTCAAGGTGCCCGACGTCAGCAGCGGCTGCCTCACCGTGAGCGCGGCGCAGGGCATGTTGCAGGCCAAGGGCCTCGACATCGGGAACAAGACCGAGACCACGAGCGACCAGTGCCAGACGGGTGAGGTGATCGACCAGTCGCCCGCCGCCGGCCAGCAGGTCCCGAAGGGGACGCTGGTCGACGTGACGATCGTGAGCGGGCCGTCGTCGATCACGATCGGCGACTACACCTGCCTCACCCTCGGCAAGGCCAGCTCCGATCTCCGCAAGCTCGGCCTCAACCCCGTGTTCGGCGGGACCGCACCGGTCCTGTCGCAGTGCCCGAACACCAACTTCATCGCCGCCCAAGATCCGCTCGCCGGCGCCTCGGTGCCGGTGGGCGGCACCGTCACGCTGTACACGGGCGAGGAGGCCTCGCCCACCACCAGTCCATCGACGAGCGGGAGTCCGTCACCGTGATGTGGTTCGCGACCGAGGGGTTCACCGACGAGGAGCGCGCGATCCTCGCCCCGCACTTCACCGATCTCGAGGGGCCGGTGTTCGCGCTCACCAACCTGCCGGAGGCCGTGAAAGGCGCGCTGTTCGCGCGCTACTCGCGCACGACGAAGTCGCTGCGGCGGCTGTTCCTCGACGAGTTCGCTGAAGACGTCGAGCCCGGCGGCGGCGTCACCGACGCCGGGCGCGCGCGCGCCGAGAAGC